>NZ_JAUOSH010000004.1:0-186981 GCF_030548765.1 Shewanella sp. 3_MG-2023
CCCATGCTAGTGCGTGGTTTGCCGTGTCAGTGGATGCGCATTATAGGCAGATTCTGAATTGGTGCAAGGGCTTTTTAAAAGTTTTTCGCATTATTTGCGATCTTTTTTATTAATCACACGTTACCCAGATTTTACCCCCAGTATTATCCACAAAAACACTTGAGACGACTGTTTTTTATACTATATATTAGGTACAAAAAAGGCAGCTAAAAATAGCTGCCTTTTAAATTATTAAATATTGCGGTGTTTTAGGTCAGTTTACCGTGACACTGCTTGTACTTCTTACCTGAGCCACATGGACAAGGGTCATTACGGCCAACTTTCTCACCGTCTCTAATCACAGTTCTTGGCGTTGCTGCTTCAGCTTCTTTATTCTCTGTTAGCGATTCTGATGCTGCATGCTGGTATTCACGTTGGATCTTGGCTTCTTCGTCACGACGACGCTGCTCCATATCATCAACATCTGATTGTGCTTGAACCTGTACCTTAGAGAGTACACTGATGACATCGTGTTTTAGTGACTCCAACATTTGTTGGAATAACTCAAATGATTCACGTTTATACTCTTGCTTTGGATTCTTTTGTGCGTAACCACGTAAATGAATACCTTGGCGCAAGTGATCCATTGCTGCTAAATGCTCTTTCCACAGACCATCTAATGTTTGTAGCATGACTGCTTTTTCGAACTGACGTAGCACTTGCTCACCAACCATCTGCTCTTTAGCTTTATATGCTTCGCTCCAGCTTGATACAATACGCTCACGTAAAGTTTCTTCGTGAAGGTCATCTTCTGTATCTAACCATTGTTGAATGGTTAGTTGAAGACCAAACTCTTGGGCAAGACGCTGCTCTAGACCTGGTACGTCCCACAATTCTTCTACAGACTGCTGTGGAATATATTGATCAATCACACCACTAACGACATCTTGTTCAATATTTGAAATGGTGTCTTCAATGCTTTCTGCGTCCATTAACTCATTGCGCTGAGAATAAACAACTTGGCGTTGATCGTTAGCGACATCATCATATTCAAGTAATTGCTTACGAATATCGAAGTTACGCGCTTCTACTTTACGTTGCGCATTTTCAATTGCACGAGATACCCAAGGATGTTCGATGGCTTCGCCTTCTTCCATACCCAGTTTTTTCATCATGCCAGATACTTTTTCAGATGCGAAGATACGCATTAAGCTATCTTCCATTGAAAGATAAAAGCGCGATGAACCCGCATCACCTTGACGGCCTGCACGACCACGAAGCTGATTATCGATACGACGTGACTCGTGACGCTCGGTGCCTAAAATGTGTAAACCACCCGAAGCAATAACTGCATCATGACGAACTTGCCATTCTGCTTTAATGCGAGCGATTTGATCTTCAGTTGGATCCTTTAATGCATCAACTTCAACTTTCCAGTTGCCACCTAACACGATATCGGTACCACGACCGGCCATGTTAGTTGCGATAGTCACTACTCCAGCGCTACCTGCTTGAGCAACAATGTCTGCTTCTTTTTCATGGAACTTGGCGTTCAATACTGAATGTGGGATCTTAGCTTGCTTTAATAAGGTCGCTAATAATTCTGATTGCTCGATTGATACCGTACCCACAAGCACAGGCTGACCACGTTCGCGACAACCTTTAATGTCTTCAATGATGGCATTGTATTTTTCTGTTGCTGTAAGATAAACCAAATCAGGCATATCATTACGTACCATTGGCTTATTAGTTGGTACCACGACGGTATCAAGTCCATAAATATGTTGGAACTCGAATGCTTCAGTGTCAGCTGTACCTGTCATCCCTGCTAGCTTCTCATATTGACGGAAGTAGTTCTGGAATGTGATTGACGCTAATGTTTGGTTTTCATTTTGAATGTTGACTGCTTCTTTTGCTTCAACAGCTTGATGTAAACCTTCTGACCAGCGACGACCTGGCATGGTACGGCCAGTATGTTCATCAACAATAATCACTTCACCGTCTTGAACAATGTAATCAACATCACGTTCAAATAAGGTATGCGCTCTTAATGCTGCATTTACGTGATGCAGTAATGAGATGTTAGCTGCTGAATACAGTGAATCACCTTCATTGAGCACACCTAGCTCAACTAACAGTAATTCAACTTTTTCTTGGCCACGCTCTGTAAAATGAACTTGTTTGGCTTTTTCATCGATACTGAAATCACCTTCACCAATCTCATCTTCTGTATCTTCTTTCTCTTGAACGATAAGGTTAGGAATAAGGGTGTTTACTTTGATATATAGCTCAGAGCTATTTTCTGCTGCACCAGAGATAATCAATGGTGTACGCGCTTCATCAATTAAGATTGAATCAACTTCATCAATCAGTGCGTAATGCAGCGGACGTTGAACTCGCTCTTGAGGAGAGAACGCCATGTTGTCACGCAGGTAATCGAAACCAAACTCGTTGTTAGTCCCGTAGGTAATATCAGAGTTATACGCTTCTTTCTTTTCTGCTTGACCAAGGCCTGCCACGTTAATACCAACGCTAAGCCCTAGGAATTCAAATAATGGACGGTTATTTTCCGCATCACGACGTGCAAGGTAATCATTCACGGTAATGACGTGGACGCCTTTACCGGTAATACCATTTAAATATGCTGGCAGAGTTGCGGTTAAGGTTTTACCTTCACCGGTTCTCATCTCAGCGATGCGGTTACTATCAAGTACCATACCACCGAGTAATTGCACATCGAAGTGGCGCATTTCGAAAACACGTTTAGATGCTTCACGCACTGTGGCAAATACTTCTGCCATAAGCGCATCTAAGGTTTCACCATTTTCAATACGCTGACGGAACTCGTCTGTTTTTGCTTTTAGTTGTTCATCTGTCAGCTTTTCATATTCAGCTTCTAATGCATTAATTTTAGTTACAACTTTACCTAAACCTTTCAAGGTACGGTCGTTACGACTGCCGAATACTTTTGTCAGTAATTTGCCTAACATCTTAATCACTTATCTCTTGTAGGTTGAGCTCAAATGAGCGACTTAACCGAAAATGTTATTAACTCGCTTTGCGATAGACGAACTTTCTTGGATCTATTTGCTGTCCGTTTCGCAAAACTTCGTAATGCACGTGGGGACCAGTTGAACGGCCTGTGCTTCCCATACTGGCAATTTTATCGCCTTTGGCAACGACGTCACCTAGGTTTACTGACATAGATTTGTTGTGTCCATAGCGGGTTCGAAGACCATTTCCATGATCAATTTCGACTAACCCACCATATCCAAGCATATTTCCAGACCACGTTACTACACCTGCAGCAGTTGCAATAACATCGCCGCCTTCAGTGCCCGCAAAATCAATACCTTTATGCATTGTTCTACGACCATTAAAAGGGTCATTCCGTAAACCGTAGGGCGAAGATAACCAACCTTTTACGATTGGCCGCCCTGATATATAACGTTCTTCATCTATATGGAGATTAGTTGACACTGTTTCAAGTAGAGACAGCTGAACATTATTATTATCAATTCTTGATACCAACTGGGTCATATCATTTAACAGTTGGTTTATTTCCACGCCTGTGCCTATTTCACTCAATCCTCCGACACCCACTTCTGTGGCAAAGTCGAATTGATCTTCGAGTAAATTATTTTCAGCAACTTGCTGACCGAGGGCTTCGAGGCGGGTAATTTTTGCTTGCATAGAGGCGACATGAGTCACCAATGTGGCTAATTGGGTTTCTGTTGCTTGTTTGAGGCTAATGACTTGCTGCTTTTGTTGCTCGCGCAACTTTTTATTTTCATCAACTTTGGTTTGTTGCTCAGCAAAACGATCGGCACTTTGTTGATAGATGCCGGTTCCCGCTACAACTAATAGGATAGGTAGAAGTAACCAACGCTTGCTAGGATGCCAGCGAGTTACTCCGTTTCGACCTTGGATAAAAACTGTTACACTCATAGCCTAACTCAGCCATCTTATTATCATATGAAAAAGCCCCCGCAAGATCTCAGTAGCTTACTACATCAATCTGGACAATTACCGGCATTGGCTGAAAAAGCAGAACTATTAAATCAACTTAATAATTACGTAAAGCAGAGTTTAACAGGTCCTGTTGTTGAACAGCTTAAAGTCGCTAATCTTCGGCAGGGTGTTCTTGTAATTGAAACTACATCGGCTGCTTGGGCTGCTAGAATAAACTTCCAAAAGACCAAATTACTGCAACAACTTAAGGAAGAAACCCTTCCAATGCTTACCGCTATAGAGGTTAAAGTTAACCCAGGGTTAGCAATATCACCAAGCAAAACCTCAACTAATTACGCAACTATTAGCCCTGTCGCGGCAGAACATTTACAAACGTTGGCTGATCATGTTGAAGGGTCACTAGGTGAAAAACTAAAACGGCTGGCTGCATTGGCCAGCCGTAATAGGCAATCTTAACTATATTATGCGAAAGACGCTGCGCCGGGTACCATAAAGCTTAACGGTACATCGACTTCATTTTCAAAGCTGACTAACTCCCACGCTTCTTGTTGGGCTAATAACGCTCTAACCAATTGGTTATTTAAAGCATGACCCGTTTTATACGCACAGAACTCACCAACAATAGCATGCCCTGCGACATATAAATCACCAAAAGCATCAAGAATTTTGTGCTTAACAAATTCGTCCTCATAACGCAGACCATCAGGGTTAAGGACACGATATTCATCAAGCACGACGGCATTTTCCATGCTGCCACCCAGTGCTAAGTTATTGGCTCGAAGATATTCAATATCTCGCATAAAACCAAATGTTCTTGCACGGCTGATATCTTTCACAAATGCAGATGTTGAAAAATCCATAACCATATGCTGTTGACTACGAGAGATTTCTGGGTGATTAAAGTCGATTTTAAAATCCACTCTAAAGCCTTTAAATGGCTTTAACTCAGCCCATTTATCGCCGTCTTCAACACGCACAGTTTTATTGATTTTGATATATTTTTTAGCGACTGCTTGCTCTTTAATACCTGCACTTTGCAGTAAAAAAACAAACGGACTTGCACTGCCATCCATAATCGGGATTTCAGGAGCATCAACTTCAATAACTGCGTTATCAATGCCAAGGCCTGCAAGTGCTGCAAATAAATGTTCGATAGTTGAAATGCGAACACCTTCATCATTAACTAATGCCGTACACATAGTTGTTTCACGCACAAGATGAGCCTTAGCAGGAATTTCCACTGCAGGGCTTAAATCTGTACGACGAAGTACGATACCAGTATTGACAGGTGCGGGCATAATGCACAGAGTGACCTTGTTGCCGGAATGAAGCCCGACACCAGTACTCTTCACCATCTTTTGAACAGTTCTTTGAAAAATCATTCAGTTACCCGTTTTAATCACTTTAAAATAAACATTCATGCGCTATATATACTGAGTTTACCCAGCAAGCTGAGGCGGTATACTACCATAAAATTGCCTTTCCACAAAAAAAGTACCATTTAGTGGTTTTTAATACGCCTCTACTTACACAAGCAACATTTTATCAACATCTTATGCATTCAACATTCTAAATTTACTACCAAACTGTAATTAATCAGCTTGTTTACGTAAAAATGCTGGGATATCTAAATAGTCACCATCTGCGCGAGCTGTTGGCTGTGCTACTGGTTGCTGAGCAGGAACAGCATTACCTGTTGGTGCAACATAATTTGTTGCCGCAACTTGCTCTTCAACTGGCTCAGCTTTAACTTCAATTGGTGCAGGCTCTGGGCGTGAAACTGGTTTTGTCACTAATTGAATATCAGGCTTTTTCTCTGCGCCGATACCTGTAGCAACTACAGTTACGCGTAGCTCTTCGCTCATTTCAGGATCAATTACTGCACCGACTACTACTGTTGCGTTATCAGATGCATAAGCTTTAACGTGGTTACCCACTGTTTCTAGCTCTTCAATACTGATATCTAAACCAGCGGTGATATTCACCAATACGCCACGAGCGCCAGCAAGATCAATATCTTCTAGTAATGGACTAGCCACAGCAGCTTCTGCCGCTTCTTCAGCGCGATCATCACCAGTTGCAACGCCTGTACCCATCATGGCATTACCCATTTCAGACATAACCGTTTTAACGTCGGCGAAATCCACGTTGATTAAACCAGGACGAGTAATTAACTCAGCAATACCCTGCACTGCGCCTAGCAATACGTTATTAGCTGCAGCAAATGCATCTAATAATGATGTACCACGGCCCAATACTTTCAATAACTTTTCGTTAGGTATAGTAATCAATGAATCAACATGCTTTGCCAGCTCTGCAATACCTTGCTCAGCAAATAACATGCGTTTTTTGCCTTCAAATGGAAAAGGCTTTGTGACTACAGCAACGGTTAAAATGCCTTCTTCACGGGCAATTTCAGCCACAACAGGGGCTGCACCAGTACCGGTACCACCGCCCATACCTGCGGCAATAAAGATCATGTCAGATCCTTTGATTGCTGCACGAATGTTTTCTTTATCTTCTTCTGCCGCTTGACGACCAACATCAGGGTTTGCTCCAGCACCTAAACCTTTGGTGACATCACGCCCCAATTGAATAGTTGAACCAGCACCTGACTTACGTAATGCCTGAGCATCCGTGTTAGTTACGATAAATTCAACACCTTCGATGCTGTGCTTTACCATATGTTCGACTGCGTTACCGCCGCCACCACCGACGCCGATGACTTTAATCACCGCTTCGTCGTTATGAGTGTCCATGATCTCAAACATAGTCTGATCTCCGTTTGTCTGCGTTATTAAAATTCACCCTTAAACCAGCTTTTGACCCGATTCAAAAGACTGGTAACCCCTTGACGTTCAGGACGTTCGAACTGACGTTCGATTACGCGTCTGGCGCCGTAATGAAGCAAACCTATTCCTGTAGCGTAAATAGGTTGATCTACATATTCATTTAATCCTTTAACTGGTAGCGGTGATGCAACCCTTACTGGCATGCCAAATGTTGCTTCAGCAATATCCACCGCGCCGGTAATCATTGATGTACCGCCTGTTAACACGATCCCTGCAGCAATTTGATCTTCTAAACCACTGTCAGTTAATTCTTTAAGCACTAATTCAAATAGCTCTTGATACCTTGGCTCGACAACCTCTGCTAACGTATGACGTGACATACTGCGAGAAGGTCTGCCACCAACTGAGGGGACTTCAATGCTATCTTCGCGACTAACCATAGCGCTTCTGGCGCTGGCAAACTGTACTTTGATTTGCTCTGCATGGGTCAGCGGTGTTCTAAATATTTTAGCTATGTCACTACTGACTTGATTGCCTGCGACTGATATCACTGCGCAATGCCTTAGTGCACCGTTGGTATAAACCGCAATATCTGTGGTGCCACCACCGATATCAACAATACACACGCCTAAATCTTTTTCATCATTGGTCAGCACTGAGTCAGCTGATGCAATACCTGCAAACACCAAGTCATCAACAGTTAGGCCGCAGCGCTCAACGCTCTTAGTGATATTTTTCGCCATGTCGTTAGCACAAGTAACGATGTGCGCTTTGGCTTCCATTCGCATACCCGACATACCAATTGGGCTTTTTATCCCGTCTTGAACGTCAATTGAGTATTCCTGTGGTAACACATGCAAAATTCTTCGCTCTGTCGGGATTTTCACCGAACGAGCTGTATGGATGACATTGTCCACATCTTCTTGGGTAACTTCTTCGTCATTAATTGACACCATGCCGTTTTCGTTTTGGCAGGCGATATGTTTACCTGAAATACTTAAATACACTGATGATACTTGGCAATCGGCCATCAATTCAGCTTGGTCTAATGCACGTTGTACACTTCTTACAATCGAATCCAGATCATTTACGCCGCCCTTGTCCATACCACGAGAAGGGTGATTACCTAAACCAACCACGCTTATCTCGCCATCTGGCAGTACTTCGCCAATAATAACTGCGACCTTAGATGTACCGATATCTAAGCCTACGATAAGATTTCTTTCCTGATTCTTGGTCATTAATGTCGACTCTCTGTTTTAGTATCATCCCAGCCAACTGCGACACCTGTGTCATAGCGCAAATCAATTGTCGCTATTGGCTTTTTATTTTGTATTATTTCAGGGTAAACATTTATAAATCTTTGTATTCTCGACATCTTATCTTCTCGACCTAATTCAAGAAGAATGCCGTTATCTAATGTTGCATGCCAAGCATGGCGTGGGCTTAAACTTAAACTTGCTAAGGTAAAGCCATTAATACTTAATAAATCTGCTAATTGCTGATAGCTAGTTAACACTTCAGCTGACATATCCTCAGGACCTGACAACATAGGCAAGGCATTAATCATGGGATGGGCCTGGGCTTTAAACGCTTCACCGTCCACATTAAGCCAATCATTGCCATTCCAATGCGCTACCGCTTGTTGCTCTTGCAAGTTCACTTTCAACTTAGCTGGCCATTCGCGTCTGACTGAGGCGCGATATACCCAAGGTAAAGCCTCTAAAGCGTGCTGCACTTCAACCACATCGGCACTAAAAAAGCTGCTCTGCATCAAGGCCTGTAGCGCCGCTTGAATATCTGCGTCACTGGTATATAAACGCTCGCCGTGAATTGCTACGGCCTCAATGGGCAAGGCATCTGCATCATTAAGCAGCGTATTTAACTTTAAACTGGCCCAGACAATGGTCATTAACACCATGAGCAAAAACAATAACCCGGTATACAAGTACCAGTTGATTTCACTCAAATGGCTTCGTAACTGACGGGCTTTATCACTCCACGCCACGGTTACTGTAACTCCACAATGTACAATGTCACTTTCATTGGCCAATTCACCATTATATCTAGCATACCGATTGTAATAAAGTATCTATTTTACAATCATTTATAGTGCAAAAATTACTCACCACTTTTAGCATTGTTTAAATTATCAAAACCTAAATTGGTTGTAGCTAGCAATTTGGACAAAGCGCCGATATTACCTGCACCTTGGGTTAGCAATAAATCACCCTCTTGCAATACGTCAGGCAATACATCGGTTAATAGCTCAGGTGAAGCCACAAATATCGGTTCCACTTGACCTCTTAAACGGATAGAGCGACATAAAGCGCGTCCATCTGCACCAGGAATGACACTTTCGCCAGCGGCATAGACATCCAGTAATAGCAGTCCATCTACCTGTGACAGCACCTCGATAAAGTCATCATATAAGTCGCGAGTACGGCTGTAACGATGAGGCTGATAGGCCATCACTAAACGCTTATCTGGCCAACCTGCTCTAGCGGCTTTAATCGTTGCCAATACTTCACTTGGGTGATGACCGTAATCATCAACTAGCATCACCTTGCCATTAGCGGTATCAAACTCGCCAAGATGCTGAAAACGTCTCCCAATGCCTTCAAAGTCAGCAAGGGCTGTTACAATCGCTTCATCATCTATTTCATCTTCTGATGCCACTGCAATAGCAGCAAGCGCATTAAGTACATTGTGTTCGCCAGGTAGATTTAACACGATATCTAAATCATCACGGTTTTTACGGCGCACGCTAAATTGGCTTTGATGACCAACTTGCTTAAAGTTAAGCGCCTGTACATCTGCTTGCTCACTGAAACCGTAAGTCACAACCTGACGGCCAACTCTTGGCATAATCTCTTGGATCACTTCATCATCAATACACATCACCGCAACACCATAAAAAGGCAGGTTATGTAAAAAGTCGACAAAGGTTGTTTTCAATTTTTCAAAATCGCCGCCATAGGTATCCATATGATCAGCTTCAATATTGGTAACCACACTCACCATTGGCTGCAAATGCAGAAAGCTGGCATCACTTTCATCGGCTTCTGCAATCAAATAACGACTAGTGCCTAAACGCGCATTAGTACCAGCACTATTTAATAAGCCGCCAATCACAAATGTCGGATCGCGCTCAGCTTGGCCATAAACACTGGCAATTAAGCTAGTTGTAGTGGTTTTACCGTGCGTGCCTGCAATGGCTACACCATGGCGATAACGCATTAACTCAGCAAGCATTTCAGCACGGCGCACTATAGGAATGCGGCGCTGCTTCGCTTCAATGATTTCTGGGTTCTCGTTGTTAATAGCCGTTGACACGACCACCACATCCACATCAACCACGCTTTGCGCCTGATGGCCAATAATAATCTTAGCGCCTAAACTGGCTAACCTTTGTGTCACTGTGTTTTCAGCGATGTCAGATCCACTGATGTGGTAGCCTTCATTCACTAATACTTCTGCAATTCCACCCATACCAGCACCGCCAATACCGACGAAATGGATTTTCTTAATCCGTCGCATTTCTGGGATCATGGTGCGTAATTGGGCGTACTTTTCTGTCTTGGTCATGTCAATCCTTTCGTGCTAATTCAGCACAAATACTCGCGACTCGTTGGGTTGCATCTAATACAGCAACACTTCTGGCTTGATGTGCCATCTGTGAAACAACTTGTCGGTTTTCAGCAAAGAGGGTTAACTTCTCAGCTAAATTATCTGCATTTAATATGGTTTGCGGTAATAAAAATGCCGCTCCCGCTTCAACTAATACTGAAGCATTTTTAGTTTGGTGATCATCCACAGCATGTGGATAAGGCACCAAGATACTGCCGCGTCCTACGGCTGCCAGCTCTGATACGGTTAATGCACCAGAACGGCAAACAACCACATCTGCCCAGCGATAAGCCGCTTCCATATCATCAATAAACTCAGCTACATTGACGCTAGCAGCTTGACCTTTATCTTGATAAAGCGCTTTTACTTTCGCTTCATTGCCTTTGCCCACCTGATGCCAAACGGTCACCGAATGATGCAGGCTAATATGCGCCACAACAGCTGGCATAACATCGTTAAAAATTTTGGCGCCTAAACTGCCGCCCACCACTAATACTTTTAAGGCTTCATCTTCAGCAAATTTGGCGCTTTGTCCTAACTCAAGCAACTCTTGACGAATAGGGTTGCCGACCACCTCCGCTTTAACTGCGGGCAAAAATGTATTGGGAAATGCACACAATACTTTGCTGGCAATCTTAGATAACAACTTGTTGGTCATTCCTGGGATGGCATTTTGCTCATGCAGCACCAGTGGAATGCCTGATAATTTAGCCGCAACCCCGCCAGGGCCACTGGCAAAGCCACCCATGCCTAAAATAACATCGGGCTTATATTCATTAATAAAGGCTTTTGCCTGAATGATTGAACGTAAAATTTTAAAAGGCGCGGCTAATTTTCGAATAATGCCATTGCCACGCACCCCTTTAATATCGATAAACTCAATATCAAACCCATGCTGAGGCACTAACCTTGCCTCCATTCTGTCGGCCGTCCCTAACCAACGAACTTGCCAACCTTTATCTGCTAACGCTTTAGCTACCGCTAATGCAGGGAACACATGTCCACCTGTACCGCCCGCCATTACCAATAATTTCGGTGCGTTGGTCATATTAGGGCTCATTTTTTTACTCTCCCTTGCACCGCTTGAATCAAACTTATTCGCCGTTCATGGTCGATGCGGATCAATAACATCGCTGCCGCTGTCATCACCCACAAACTACTGCCACCATAACTAATAAAAGGTAACGTCAAGCCTTTAGTCGGTAACATACCGATACTGGCGCCAACGTTAACCACTGTTTGGAAACAAATCCAAATACCAATACCGTAGGCTAAATAACTTTCAAACGGGCGTTGAATACTCAAACATAAATTGCCCAATCGAATGGCTCTAAATGCCACAAAAAACAATACTGTTAATACACAAACAATACCTACGAAGCCTAACTCTTCACCAATCACGGCAAAGATAAAGTCGGTATGCGCTTCAGGCAGGTAAGATAATTTTTGAATACTATTACCTAAACCTTGACCGAATAAGTCACCACGGCCATAAGCCATTAATGACTGAGTCAACTGATATCCGCTACCAAATGGGTCTTCCCACGGGTCCATAAATGAGGTTACCCGCCGCATCCGGTAAGGCTCAAAAATCACCAAAAAGATAAACGAGCCAATACCAAAAAACATCAACACTAAAAAGTCTAAAATCCGTGCACCAGCAAGAAATAACAGACTTACAGTGCAGACGAACAATACCACTACGGTACCTAAATCTGGTTGCGCTAAAATCAATACTGCGAATAAGGTAAATACGATAATAGGCTTAATAAAACCCCTACTGTTCTCCCTTAATTCACCATGACGACGGACTAAATATCCCGCCATGTAAACAATAAACACAAACTTTGCGATTTCAGCCACTTGAATTCGCACCGGTCCAACACTTAACCAGCGCGTCGCGCCATTAACTGTGGTTCCGACAATCAAGACTGCAACCAGCATCAGTAACACAGCCAGCACCAAATACGCGCTATAGCGTTCCCAGGTTTTCATTTCTATATTGAGCACAGCGTAAGCAATCACGCCACAACCCATTAAATACGCCACATGACGATAAATAAAATGAAATGGGTTATCTGTCAGTTTTTGCGCTTCTGGCATTGAGGCAGACATCACCATCACAAAACCAAATGCAATCAAGCCCATTACCGCAACCAATAAACTGCGGTCATATAGCTGCTCACTAGGCCCACTCTCAGACAAGATATTAGGCCACGGCCGCTTGAGGACTTGTTGGAATAAGCTAAGTTGCTGCTCAGCCTTCGCCATCGGCAATTTGCTCCACTAATTGCTTAAAGTCATTGCCGCGTTCCATAAAGTTTTTGTACATATCAGTACTCGCACAAGCTGGTGACAACAATACGATATCGCCTGAGAACGTTATTTCTACGGCTTTATTGACCGCTGCAGCAAGATCGCTGACCTGAATACTATCAGCCTTTAAAGCTGCGATTTTTGCACCATCTTTACCAAAGGTAATTAATTGAGTGACGTTATTGAGCGACTCCCTCAGCTCTTTAAAGTCTGAGCCTTTACCGTCTCCACCAGCAATCAGTACTAAGTCACCTAAATGATCACTTAAGCCATTTAATGCCGCTACAGTTGCACCAACATTAGTCGCCTTAGAGTCATTTATATAGGTAACGCCTTGCTTAATACCCGCCATTTCACAACGATGTTCAAGACCTTTAAAGTTGCTGGCAACCTCGGTCATAAACTTTTTATCAATACCGCAAGCATCGGTTAGTGCCATAGCAGCAAGTAAATTGGCGTGATTATGACTGCCGATTAAACTGACCTCATGCAGATTCATGATTTCACTTTCACCGTGGAAAATCTTGCCATCAGCAATCCCCCAAGCATCGCCTTCAGGTACACCTAAACCAAAGGTATTTTGGTTTGTTGGCTCATCAGGAAATGTCAGTGGGTCATCACGGTTAAACATCACAAAGCGGCTTTGTGGATATAAGCGTAACTTAGCTTCTCTATAAGCATGCAGATCATGATATCTATCCATATGATCTTCACTAATATTAAGGCAGGTTGCCGCCACACAATTTAAGCTAAAAGTGGTTTCCAGCTGAAAGCTAGATAGCTCCAATACAAAAATATCCGCATCGGTTGCCAGTAAATCTAATACTGGAATACCAATATTGCCGCCAACAGCGACCTTTTTACCGGCTGCTTTTAATATGTCGTAAACCAAGGTAGTCACAGTGGTTTTACCGTTTGAGCCAGTAATCGCTACCACGCAAGGTGACTTTTCAGCAACCGCACGGGCAAACAGCTCCACATCGCCAATCACTTCAATACCCATGTCCATCGCCGCGCGAATTTCCGGCGTATCAATAGCGATGCCTGGACTGACAATAATTTGCTGCGCCTGCACTAAAGAGCGGCACATAAAGCCACCAGTAATTAGTTCAACCTCAGGGAACTCTGCTGCCAGAGTATCGCTTCCAGGCGGCGTTCTGCGGCTATCCATCACCAGTGGGGTAATACCTTGGGACATTAAGTAGCGCACAACAGAAATACCTGTTGCGCCTAATCCCAATACGATGTGTGAATAGCATGTTTGCATTGCTAACTACCTTAACTTAAGCGTTGCCAGCCCTAGCATGACTAGGAATAGTGAAATAATCCAAAAGCGCACAATCACTCTTGGCTCCGGCCAACCTTTTAATTCGTAATGGTGGTGAATAGGTGCCATTCTAAAAATCCGCTGACCGCGCAATTTATATGAACCCACCTGTAAAATCACCGACACCGTTTCCATCACAAAAACGCCGCCCATAATCACCAATAACACTTCTTGGCGGACTAACACTGCAATGGCGCCCAATCCTGCACCTAATGCTAATGAGCCTACATCACCCATAAACACTTGCGCTGGGTAGGTGTTAAACCATAAAAACCCTAAACCAGCCCCGACTATCGCGGTACATACAATCACTAGTTCACCAGCATCCGGCAAGTGTGGAATATGTAAATAACTCGCAAACTGTGCATGACCTGATAAATAGGCAATCAATGCAAATGCAGCTGCTACCATAACAGTTGGCATGATAGCTAAACCATCAAGACCATCGGTTAAGTTAACCGCGTTACTGGCACCCACTATGGTGAAGTACGCAAGGACAATATAAAGCAGTCCAAGTTGCGGCATCACATCTTTTAAAAATGGCACCACTAGCTGGGTTTCACCCGGCAGCGTTGCCGAGCTATATAAATAGATGGCTACCGCTAATGCCGCTATGGATTGCGATGCATATTTCCAGCGAGCAATCAGACCTTTAGAGTCTTTTTTTACCACTTTCAAATAATCATCTAAGAAACCAATCGCGCCAAAAGTACCTAATACAAATAGCATGACGATGACATATCGATTTGATAAATCACCCCATAATAAAACACTGACAAATATGCCTGCCAAGATCAGCAAACCACCCATTGTAGGGGTGCCACGCTTACTAAAATGTGACTCTGGGCCGTCATTTCTGACCACTTGGCCAATTTGTAATAACTGCAAACGTTCAATCAATTTAGGACCAAACCACAAGCTAAAAATAAGCCCTGTCATCAAACCTAAGATCGCTCTAAACGTTACATATGAAAAAACATTAAACCCGCTATAAAATTGGGTTAAATACTCAGCTAAATAAGCCAGCATCTACACAAACTCCCCACGCCCATTGGCATCCAACAACACTTCGACTACAGTTTCCATTGCTGCGCTTCGTGAACCTTTAACTAAAATAGTTACCTCACCCGATAACTGATTTACTTTTTTAATCATTGCCTGCGCGACGGATTTTGAATCACTAAAGTGTTCAGAACCAAAGACTTTGCTGGTTTCAGCGCTTAGCTGTCCGCAACAAAACAAGGCATCAATACCCGCTGATTTGGCTTGTTGGCCGACCTCGGCATGCAAAAGGGCGCTATTGTCGCCCAATTCACCCAAATCTCCCAGCACTAAACATCGAAAACCTCGAGTTTGTTTTAACCAGTTAATCGCAGCGTCCACTGATGTTGGGTTGGCATTGTAACTATCATCAACCAGTAAAATACGCCCCAGCTTGTGCGGCACCATTCGCCCTTTTACTGGCGTTAGGCTTGAAAGCCCGTTAATAATATCTTTGAGGGCGACGCCTAATGCAGTACAAATGGCGCTGGCAGCTAAAGCATTACTGACCTGATGCTCTCCTGCTAAAGGAAGCTGCACAAAATGGGACTGACCAGAAACTTCTAAATTAAAGGCATAACAACCACTTGCATCAGCTTTAAGCGCTAATGCTTTAATATCTGCATCTGTGGTGGCTACTTTAGAAAAACGTAGCTGCTTAAATGCGGCTGATTTTTGCGCCATAAACTCAGCAAAGTCATCATCGGCATTGATAATGGCGGTGCCATCTGCGCTGAGGTGGTTAAAGATTTCCGACTTGGCGTGAGCCACGCCTTCAATTGAACCAAAACCTTCCAGGTGTGCATGGCCGATATTATTTACCAGCGCCACCTGAGGCATCACCAAAGATGAAGTATAGTTAATCTCGCCTTGATGATTGGCGCCCAGTTCAAAAACGCCATATTCATGCTCTTGGGTTAATCGCAATAAGGTTAACGGTACCCCGATTTCATTATTAAAATTACCCGCGGTATAAAGCACGCTATGATGCTGGCTTAAAATAGCTGCCACCATTTCTTTTACTGTAGTTTTGCCATTTGAGCCCGTCAAAGCGATGGCTTTAGGGTTTACTTTAGCGCGCACTAACCCGCCGATTTCGCCCATGGCTATTTGGCTATTTGCCACTATAATTTGCGGAATATCAAGCTCAAGCTGACGTTCAACCAATAAGGCTTTAGCGCCATTATCAATGGCGGTTTTTGCAAAGCTATGGCCATCAAAACGTAAGCCTTTTAACGCCACAAATAAGGTATTGGCTTGCATCGCTCGGCTATCACTGCTGACATCATCAATACAAATGTCATCGCCCACGAGCTTGCCACTAAGGGTTTGCGCCAGCTGTGAAAGCATCAGGGCAATCATAAGCGCTCCTTTAATGCCATGTTAGACGTTGGCTGAGTGAGTTCGATAGCCAGTGCTCTTTCATCATATTCAGTTCTGATGCCATTGGCCTCTTGATAGGTTTCATGGCCTTTACCTGCAAGCAACACAATATCGCCTGTTTGAGCCAGTGAAGCCACGGTGTTAATTGCCTTAATGCGATCAACTTGTGTGAGTGCACGCTCAGGAAATGCCAAACCCGCTAATACATCCTCAATAATGGCCGCAGGATCTTCACTACGAGCATTGTCACTGGTGACCATCACAGTATCCGCAAACTGCTCGGCCGCTTGGGCCATTAAAGGCCGCTTGCCTTTATCTCTATCACCGCCACAACCAAAGACACACCAAAGCTTGCCTTTACAATGAATCCGCAGCGCTTTTAACGCTTGTTCGATAGCATCCGGAGTATGGGCATAATCAACTACCAAGGTGGGCCCCTTTGGCTGATTAAAGCGCTCCATGCGACCAGCAACGGGCGTTAATAGTGGCACTAATTCAAGTAACTCTTGCATGTCATAACCTTGCAAATACAAGCCACTTAGGGCTGCCACAAGGTTTGCTAAGTTAAAGTCACCCAATAAAGGCGAAACAATGCGTCCGCGTAGTGCTAAAGTCGTTTTTTGGCCGCTGTGATTATCCAGGTGTGGGTAAACAAAATCACACTGCACACCAGCATCATTGAACTGCATATTGTCAGTATAAAATTGCGCCGTTTTATTGGCGCTAATGCTAAAGCCATAGATGGAATCTGTTGTTAGCTCATCGAACCATTGCTGACCAACACCATCATCAAGATTAATCAAACCATTTTTGACGCAGGAAAAGGTGAACAGACGCTTTTTAGCTGCGCCATAAGCATCCATATCACCATGGTAATCAAGGTGATCACGACTTAAATTAGTAAAAATAGCAGTATCAAAAGGCACGGCTTCCACTCGGCCTTGCACTAAGCCATGACTGGAGACTTCAATGGCGCACACATTGACCCGTTCGGCTTGAAATTGGTGTAATTGACGGATCAAAGTAATGGCATCAGCAGTGGTATTGCCACTATCGATTAATTGACCCCAAACACCATTGCCCAATGTACCCATGACTGCAGCTTTTTGCTGTTTAAGTGATACCAATTGCGCAATAAGCTGGCTAACAGAAGTTTTACCATTAGTTCCCGTAACCCCAATAATCGCCATTGGTGAATGATTAACCGGATACAACTGCGCTGCAACAGCCGAAAGCTGCCGAGTTAATTGAAAAAACGATATCAGCACCGCGCCATTATCTTGGTATTCAACTTGACCATGTTCATCAGGGTTATCGGTATGAATTAACGCCCCCACTGCACCACTTTCAATGGCTTTACTGATAAATTTACGGCCATCAACCTTGTGGCCTGGCAAGGCGACAAATAAACCACCTTGGGATACTTGGCGGCTATCAAGGCTCAGCGTATCCACTGACTCAACGCCAGCATAATGAAACCAGGGTGCTAATAAATCACTAAGCAGCATTATTCAGCCCTCTTAGCAATGGCGGCCAATTTAACTTTTTCTTGTTCATTTAATGGTTCTACATTCAGCATCTGTAACGCACCAGACATAATTTTTGCAAATACGGGGCCTGCCACATCGCCACCGTGATAACGGTCGCCTTTGGGTTCATTAACCACAATAGAAATAGCTAAACGGGGATTATGCACTGGCGCAACCCCGGCAAACAGTGCGACATAATCATCACCGTAACCACCGGCGACAGACTTACGACTAGTACCCGTTTTACCCGCAATAGGATAACCATCAATATGGGCTTTGGTGGCGGTGCCGCCACGTTCAGTTACCCCTAGCATCATTTCCATGACATCTTGGGCGACTTGCTGTGAAATAACTTGTTCACCTTTAGGTGCTTGTTTTAGCTTTAAAATTGATACTGGATACAAGACACCGCCGCTACCTAAAGTGGCATACATTCTGGCTAATTGCAGTGGGGTGGCCGTTAAACCATAGCCATAAGATAAGGTCGCGCGTTCAAAGTCAGACCAACGACGACGATCATGGATAAGGCCGGCGCTTTCACCTGCTAAGTTAATTCCTGAATAATTACCCAAGCCCATTGACTGGTAAGTCCCCAATAATTCTTGCACGGGCATCGATAAAGAGACTTTACTGATCCCCACGTTACTAGACTTAACCAAGATTTTATCTAAGGTCATATTGCCGTAATTAACCGTATCACGCACTTGACGGCCACCGACACGCATCCAGCCTGGTGAGGTGTTAATCATATCATCACGTTCAACAGTGCCCGCTTGCAGCGCAGCTGCGACCACAAAAGGTTTTACAGTGGAGCCCGGCTCAAAAGTATCGGTTAAGGCGCGGTTGCGCATGCGGTGAGATTGTAAGTTTTCTCGAGAATTGGGGTTATATGACGGTGTATTCACCATCGCCAGTACTTCGCCGGTGTGTACATCAAGTACCACCACTGAGCCTGAAGTGGCTTGGTTTATTTCTGTGGCGCGTTTTAATTCGCGATAAGCTAGCTGCTGAATGCGTTGATCGATACTCAAGACTAAATCATTTGAGCTCTCGCCTTCTTCCACCATATCTAAACGCTGTACTACTTTACCATCGCGGGATTTACGGACTTTTTGTTTTGAAGGGGTACCAGTAAGCCAGCTATCGTAAGCACTTTCGATGCCTTCAATGCCTACATCATCAATATTAGTTAAACCCACTAGCTGGGCGGCAGTTTCACCTGCGGGATAATAGCGGCGTGATTCAGACTTTAAATAGATGCCAGCAATTTTCAGTTGCTTGATGTATTCCGCTACCGCAGGGGTCACTTGACGCTTAAGGTAAATAAAGCGCCTTTTAGGGTCGCGCTGCACCTTACTCACAATCTCATCAACTGGCTCATGTAAAATATCTGCCAGCGCTTTCCAGCGGCGCATATCTTTAAATGCATCTTTATCGTGGGAAATTTTAGGATCAGCCCACACAGCTCGTACTGGCACACTCACTGCCAGCATTTCACCATTTCTGTCGGTGATTAGGCCGCGCTGTACTTGATTACTGGTGGTGCGTAAGGTGCGCATGTCACTTTCGTGACGTAGTTTTTCAGGCTCAATAATTTGAATATAGGCGGCACGGGCAATTAACGCAGTAAACAGCAGCAGCACAAAACCCACCACAACGAATAGTCGCCATGGGATCAGTTCAGGGTTTAATTTACGTTTAGCTTGTCTGCTCATTATTCCTTTCTCATTGCAGCCTTATAACCACTTCTTCTTTAGGTAGTGGTCGCACCATTTTTAAATCTTTGGTGGCGATCCTTGTCACTCGACTGTGTTCTGACTTAGATTGCTCTTCCAGCAACAAGTTGCGCCATTCAATATCTAAACGATCACGTTCTTGTAATAGCTGATCTAATTGCGAGGTCTGTTTTCGGGTCGCATAGCTGGTATACACCACACTCATCGCATTGCCGACTACAATTAGCGTCAGCAATAATATCCACTTGTGCTGCCAAATATCGGCTAACACAATGCGGGATAAATTGATTGATGACGGTGCCAATATAACCTCAGTAATTAATAATCAAGTCGCTGCGCAACGCGCAACACCGAGCTTCTTGCTCGTGGGTTTTGTTCAATTTCGACATCAGAAGGCTTCATCGCCTTACCAATGGCTTTTAACTTTTTAGATTTATTAATTTCAGCTTCAGTGATGGGCAAGCCATGAGGTACGCTTTCACCTTGGCTATGGCGACGAATAAAGCGCTTCACCATACGATCTTCTAATGAATGGAAACTGATCACCGATAAACGCCCTTCTGGGGCCAGTACCGACACAGCACCTTCAAGGGCTTGATCAATTTGCTCTAATTCACTATTGATATAAATTCTAATCGCCTGGAACACCCGCGTTGCAGGATGCTTATTACGCTCTTTATTTTTAGTAATTCGGGCAATAAGGTCAGCTAAATCTTTGGTTCTTAAAAAGGGTTTTTCATCTCGATCAGCAGCAATACAGCGAGCGATGTGACGCGAGTTTTTCTCTTCGCCATAGGTTTTAAATACCCAAGCCATATCTTCAATTTCAGCTCTCGCTAACCACTGAGCGGCCGTTTGACCCTGGCTGTTATCCATACGCATATCCAATGGACCATCACGTAAAAAACTAAAACCACGCTCAGCATCATCTAATTGCGGTGAAGACACACCTAAATCCAATAACACGCCATTGATTTTGCCTTTCAAACCTAACTCAGTAACGTATTCGGCCAACTGACCAAAGCCACCATGCACAATTTGAAAGCGAGGATCATCGGCGAACTGTTTAGCCGCTTCAATGGCTTGCGGATCTCTATCGATGGCAATCAAGCGGCCGTTTTCACCGAGCTGACTCAGCACATGCCTTGAATGACCACCACGACCAAAGGTGCCATCAATATAGATGCCATCCGCTTGGATATTTAAACCATCAACGGTTTCTTGTAGCAGTACAGATAAATGGGCAAATTCTTGGCTCATCAGACTCTTCTTAATTAATTATTTATAATGAAAAATTAGCTAATCTTTCATGGCTAGTGAGATCTTCTGCTTGAATTAGCTGATGACTTTCGTCCATCTGCAACTGCCAAGCGGCTTCATCCCACAACTCAAACTTATTCAGCAAACCCACCAGCATGGTTTTCTTTTGCAGGCTGGCAAATTGTCTTAATGCGGGGGGAACGAGCGCACGACCATTACCATCTAACTCACATTCATGAGCGTGGCCTAATAATCTTCGTTTCATGGATCGTTCAATGTGATTGGTGTCTGACAGCTGCATTAGTTTTGCTTCTATCAGTTCCCATTCATGGATTGGATAAATCAATAAACAAGCTGATTGGATATCAACGGTGATGACGACAATGCCACTGTGCTCAACACGCAAGGATTCTCGGTATCGCATTGGTATTGCGATCCGTCCTTTTGCATCCATATTTATCGCACTGGCGCCCCGAAACACGATCATTAATCCCTATGATTTGTTATTAAAATTCCCACAAAAATCCACAATTCCCCACAACCCTTAAGTTTAGGGACACAACACAAGTATTGTCAAGGGATGAGAAGATTAATTAAATCCAGTTCTGAAGCGGGTTCGCAGCAAATTTGATTTAATTTGTTCTAGGTGGAGGAAAGTGGATTTTATGGGGCTAAATGAACGAAACCATACACATAACAACGACTCTATCGAGTAAAATGTGACTAAAATGTGCTAAAAATTGACCATTATCATCTTAAAATGACAATGCCCACTGTATCAAAGTTATATCTTGTATAATAAATATTCGCTCACGATGTGAGAAAAACCAGTTCAACAAATTTTATTGCTGCCTTGCGCTTTTAAACCTAAGCAAATTCCAAACTTTTAATATTGCCTTTACGCTAAAACATCCTCAAACAAGGATGACTGCTGGCGTCATATATTCAAACCATTAGCCGCTCAATTTACAATCAAAACGGCCGATAACAAGATATACTGAATACAGCCTTGAAGGAGGTAATAATGAACCTAGATATTCTCTATGCAGTGACTGCCAGACCGCCAAGACAAGTCACCACGCCTAAAAAAGAGGTGAAAAAAGTCACTGACTCAGCTGTTATCAGTGCTGATAGCCATGAAGCGCCGCAAACACAATTGCCACCAGCGCCATTAACCAGAAAACAGCTTGCTCAAACCAACAACACCGATGATGCAAATCCGGCCACTAACGACGATACAAACTTCAAGCATATTGATATTGAAATTTAGTCGTTTACCAGTGATTTAAAAATGCCCTTTAGCCGATGGTTTTCCTCACCGCCTTTTTCCATCCGCGATACAAATCCTGACGACAGCTATCATCCATTGCTGGTGAAAAATGCTTATCAGCCACGGCAATGTTTTGTAACTCTTCTGTAGACTGCCAAAAGTTAACCGCAAGACCTGCTAAAAAGGCTGCTCCCATGGCTGTGGTTTCAGTCACTTGCGGACGGATCACATCAACATTGCTGATGTCGGCTTGGAACTGCATTAAAAACTCATTTGCCACTGCGCCACCATCAACGCGGATTTGTTTAAGTTCGACCCCTGAGTCTTGTATCATTGCCTCGAGTAAATCCTTGCTTTGATATGCAATGGCTTCTAACGCTGCGCGAATAATATGGCTACGATTAACCCCGCGGCTAAGTCCGACAATCGCGCCTCTGGCATCCGCTTCCCAATACGGAGCGCCCAAGCCGACAAAGGCTGGTACTAAATATACCCCATTGGTGTCGTCCACTTTATTGGCAAAGTATTCAGTGTCATGAGCATCTTGGATCAAGCCCATTTCGTCCCGCAGCCATTGGATCACCGCGCCGCCCATAAATACTGCCCCTTCAAGGGCATAGTTAACCTTTAAATCAGCGCCTATAGCAATGGTGGTTAATAGGCCATGATCCGATACCACTGCCTTATCACCGGTGTTCATCAGTAAAAAACAGCCTGTGCCATAGGTATTTTTGGCCATTCCAGGTTCAAAACATAATTGACCAAATAATGCCGATTGCTGATCCCCTGCCATACCCGCCACGGTAATATCGCCACCGACAATGCTGGTTGAACCGTAGACCGCACAAGAGGGTTTCACTTCAGGTAACATCGAAGCCGGAATACCAAAGGCCGTTAATAACTTGTCGTCCCACTGCTGCTGATGGATGTTAAACAACATGGTCCGTGAGGCGTTGGTGGGTTCAGTAACATGTACTTTGCCTTTTGTGAGCTTCCACACCAGCCAGGTATCTATGGTGCCAAATAACAACTCACCGGCCTCGGCCTTTTCTCTTGCACCTTCAACATTATCTAGAATCCACTTGATTTTTGAGGCGGAAAAGTACGGGTCGAGCACCAAGCCTGTGGCGGATTTAATATAAGCTTCATAACCATCGGCTTTGAGTTGCTGGCATATACTTTGGCTGCGACGACACTGCCACACAATGGCGTTATAAATCGGCTTGCCGGTTTTTTTATCCCACACTACGGTGGTTTCACGTTGGTTGGTGATGCCCATAGCGGCAACATCATCACCGCTAATACCTGCTCGAGATAGCACTTCAATCAATGATGAACTTTGAGATGACCAAATCTCCATTGGATCATGCTCGACCCAACCGGCCTGAGGATAAATCTGGGTAAACTCACGCTGCGCTACCGCAACCATGTTGGCTTTATGGTCAAATACAATGGCACGAGAGCTGGTTGTGCCTTGATCTAATGCAATAATGTATTTCTTAGCTTGCATATCACTATCTCATATTATTTATTTTAGTTTGTTCACATAAACTGAAAGTAGTGAATCAACTACCCGTTTATTTATGTGATTTATCATGCTTTACATTGCAATGCTTGTGCTGTCATCACAGTTATAAGGGTTTATTCTACCTAGACATGCTATGTCACTTTGGGGTAAAGCCAGTAAGCACCTAATAACTTAGCATATGACGATGGCTTTACTTCATACTTTGGCTTGTCAAATATAGCTGGCGTATCGATATTAGTCTTATGATTTTCAAATAACAAAAAGCCCCGCAATTGCGAGGCTTTAAATGTATTAATAATACTGTCGACTACATTTTGTAGCTAAACTGCACACCTGCTAACCACACATCGGCTTCAACATCACCGCTGTAGTTCACAGACGCTAAACCTAATAAGTCTTGAGTCTCATCAATTGGTGCATCACCAATGCCTTTGATGTAAGTGATGGCAAAATCAACCGTAAGGTTTTTACTGGCTTGATAACCCGCACCGGCACTAAACCATAAACGATCTGAATCTGGGATTGTTGTGGAACGGTATTCGTCTTGCGCAGCACCTTGATCTAGTGCCATACCGCCACGAACTAACCACTTGTCATTGAGCTGGTAAGTGGTACCTAGTGCAAAGCGCCAGTTATCTTTGAAGTTTTCTTCTTTAACTAAATCAGACTCCAATGGTAAACCCGTTGTTGAGTCAATTGGCTTAGTTTCGCCAGGGAAGTATGCTACCAACTCATCAAAAACACTCCACTGAGTCCAGTTAACGCTGGCGTGCATGGCCCAGTTTTCAGTTAATTGGTGATGAGATGCAAGCTCTGCAAAAGCAGGGATCTCAATCGGTAAGTAACCTTCAATACTAACATTTTGACCACCGTCATAAAGTAGCCCAGACGCATGGCCGTCCAGTTCTAGCTCTACCCCACTGTGATAAGCAAAACCTAAACGGTGCTTGTCATTAATCTGCCAGCTAGAACCAATTTTCCAACCGATGGCGATATCATCACCTTCCATGTATTTAAGACTTGTGCCAGCAGCCGGAAGCATAGGTGCTAAATCAGGCAACTGAGCTTTAATACCATCAATCCAACCTGGCATTGATGCGCCAACATTACCTTCACCGTAAACAATACGCAGACCCGCACCAATGCTAACCGCATCATTGATTTTATAGCCAATGTTTGGGTTAAATTCTACGGTGGTGATTGCAGTATCATCACCAAATATCGCTGCTGAATGAGTTGCATCCAATTCTGTCGCTAAGCCGTAATTTGAATGAAAAGCCAGGCCCCAAGTCCAGTTATCGTTTAACTGATTCGAGTAATAAAAATTTGGGATAAGCGCATCACCGGCAAAATCGATGGCGTTGCTTGGGATAACAATTGGATCAGCCCCTAATAAAGGCGATGAAATACTGGTTTCACCCAGCACATCAACATTAGGCATAATATAAATAGCACCTGCAGACAATTGGCGACCTTCAAGGTAAGTCAACATGGCAGGGTTTTTAGTTTGGGCGCCAGCATTATCCGCCATCGCAGCTTCACCAGCAAAAGCACGGCCTAAACCTGTAGAAGAATATTCAGCTAATTGAAAGCCTGCTGCACTTACTTGAGTCGTTGCCCCTAACAGCATGGCGCTTACTGCCACGGTTAATAATTTCTTTTTCATCATTTGTCCCCGGGTATGCAAATTTATTATTTGCTTAATCTCTTACATCATTAGAGCAATAGCTCAATTTGAAATCGGGGCAAGTGTACTGATGCAGAATATATTTACAACTAAATGCCTAAAAACAGAAGAAATAACTACCTTTTCGGTGTTTGCAATATTTTTAAGTGATAAGGATCACACACCAAGCGAGAAAAAAGCGTCAATTACACTAATTGATTCGCTGAAGCATATTAAAAATAGTTAACCAAAATATTTTTAATATTGATATTCAATAACTTACTAAATAATATACAACTCACAAACCTGCGCTGAATTTTATAGTTTTTTTAACTACCGATATAAACCGCCAAATCTTATGAATAAATAAACCAATAAATACAATGTGATATATAGTAAATTATTGTTGAGACACATAAAAAAGCCTTCTAGGGTTAGCTAGAAGGCTTTATTTAATACCACGTTGGTACAAGTGTAAGCTTAAATGTTAATAGCCAATGTTGAACTTACAATTGACTCGTCACTCTTACATCAGCCACGCCAAGCAGGAATATTGGCTTCATAGTCGCTAATTGCCGCAGCAAATTCCAGCGTTAAGCCGATGGCATCTAAACCATTAAGCAGCTTGTGCCTTGCTGACTCTGCCAATGAAAAGCTAAATGTACTGCCTTGTGGTGACGTTACAGTAAGAGCTTGCAAATCAACACTGATTTCAGCTCCTTCTTGAGCATCAACTTCAGCCATTAATTGGCTCACTTCCGCTGCGGTTAACTTCACAGGTAATAAGCCATTGTTAATGGAGTTACCGTAAAAAATATCTGCAAAACTTGGCGCGATAATCACCCGTAGCCCAAAGTCAGCTAATGCCCACGGTGCATGTTCTCGACTTGATCCACAGCCAAAGTTTTCTTGTGCTAGCAATATAGACGCGCCTTTATAACGCGGTAAGTTAAGTGAAAAAGTCGGGTTAGGCTGCTCGCCCGCGTCATCTAAATAACGCCAATCATGAAATAAGTGCACCCCAAAACCATCACGAGTGACTTTTGATAAAAATTGCTTCGGGATAATTTGGTCGGTATCAATATTTGCGCTATCTATTGCAACCGCTAAACCCGTATGTGCTGTAAAAGCTTGCATCTGTTTCTCCTAGTGGGTTGCCAATTAATAAGGCTTACGAATATCAACAAAGTGACCGGCAATCGCTGCAGCTGCAGCCATAGCAGGGCTCACTAAGTGAGTTCGACTGCCACGCCCTTGGCGACCTTCAAAGTTACGATTACTAGTAGATGCACAGCGATCGCCAGCCTCTAAACGGTCATCGTTCATTGCCAGGCACATTGAGCAACCAGGCAAGCGCCATTCAAACCCTGCCTCTAGGAATATTTTATCTAAACCTTCCGCTTCTGCTTGCAGTTTCACCTGTCCAGAACCCGGTACCACAATAGCGGTGACGCCTTCGGCCACTTTACGGTTTTTAGCATGATGGGCTGCGGCACGTAAATCCTCAATACGGGAGTTAGTACATGAGCCAATAAAGACTTTATTAACCGCAATATCCACCATATTGGTGCCAGAAGTCAGGCCGATATACTCAAGCGCTTTTTCCATGCTGTCACGCACAGTTGCATTGGGCTCAGACTCAGGGTTAGGCACTTGTGCATCAATAGATACCACTTGGCCTGGATTAGTGCCCCAAGTTAACTGCGGCGCGATTTCTGCAGCTTCAAGTACCACTTCGGCATCAAATACTGCATCAGCATCCGTTTTAAGTGCGGTCCAATCTGCAACTGCTTGCGTCCAAGCATCAGCTTTAGGGGCAAATTCACGACCTTCAAGATAATCAAAAGTAGTTTGATCAGGTGCGACCATGCCAGCTTTGGCCCCCATTTCAATGGCCATATTACATAAGGTCATGCGCCCTTCCATTGATAAAGCTTCAATGGCTTCGCCGCAAAACTCAACCACGTAACCGGTACCGCCATCCATACCCAAACGGCCAATGATAGCCAATACAATATCTTTAGCCGTAATGCCCTCAGCCACATGACCACGGACTTCAATTTTCATGGTTTTAGCTTTTAACTGACGTAACGTCTGGGTGGCTAACACATGCTCAACTTCAGAGGTGCCAATACCAAATGCTAATGCGCCAAAAGCGCCGTGGGTTGCTGTATGTGAATCACCACAAACAATCACAGTACCGGGCAAGGTAATACCAAGCTCTGGCCCCATGACATGGACTATGCCTTGATTTGGATGATGGATGTCATATAGCTTCACGCCAAATTCTTTACAATTTTGCGCTAGGGTTTCCACCTGAATACGCGCCATTGGGCTCATGGCATCAAGGCTAGCACTTAAGGTCGAAATATTATGATCCATAGTGGCAAAGGTTTTTTCAGGGGCGCGTAATTTACGACCCGCTGTTTTTAAACCACTAAAAGCCTGTGGTGATGTCACTTCATGAACCAAGTGACGGTCAACATAAACAATCGGCGCTTCTGAGTCAGGTGATGCGACAATATGGGCATCCCATACTTTCTCATATAAGGTTTTTGCTGCCATTAGACACCTTCCTTAATAGCATTAGCGATATAGTCACCCATTTCACTGGTTGATTTTGCATTATGACGCTCATCGCTACTTAATAGCTCACCAGTTAAATAGCCAGCTGATAAGGCTTTACCTACTGCGCGTTCTATCGCACTCGCGGCATCTTCAAGTTTTAAGCTATGACGTAGTAATAAGGCTGCAGATAGAATTTGCGCCACAGGGTTAGCAATGCCTTGACCTGCGATATCAGGTGCACTACCACCAGCAGGTTCATACATACCAAAACCGCTGCTGTTAAGGCTTGCTGAAGATAATAGCCCCATTGAGCCGGTTAACATGGCAATTTCGTCTGACACTATGTCACCAAATAGGTTCGAACACAGCATCACATCAAATTCATTTGGGCGACGTAATAATTGCATGGTGGCATTGTCGATGTAGATATGTTCAAGCTCCACATCAGGGTAGTCTTTAGCCACTTCTTCAACCACTTCACGCCATAACACTGAACAGGCTAATACGTTAGCTTTATCTACTGAGGTGACTTTTTTGCGGCGACCTTGAGCAGACTGAAACGCAATTCGGGCAATACGCTCTATTTCACGACGGCTATAGCGCATGGTATCGAAGGCTTCTTCATCCAGGCCTTCGCCTTGACGACCTTTTGGCTTACCAAAGTAAATGCCACCCGTTAATTCACGCACACATAACACATCAAAGCCACGTGAAGAGATATCACTTCGCAATGGTGACATATGTTCAAGCCCTGCGTGTAATTTTGCCGGACGTAAATTACAAAACAGTTCAAAGTGACCACGTAGCGGTAATAATGCGCCACGCTCTGGCTGATCATTGGGGGCTAAGTTTTCCCACTTAGGCCCGCCAACACTGCCGAATAAAATGGCATCTGAGGCTTCACAGCCTTTTAAGGTTGCATCAGGCAGCGGGCAACCATGGTTATCAATGGCAATACCACCCACATCGTACTCAGCATATTCAATGTCCAGCGCAAATCGGGCTTCAACTTCATTAAGCACTTTACGTGCCTCAGCCATGACTTCTGGCCCAATACCATCTCCGGCCAATACAGCTATTTGATAACTCATACTCCACCTAACTCCCTTTCTTTATGAATCTGTTGTTTAAAATCAGCCACTTTATCAGCGCGATAGGTTAAGTTCATTACATGAACTAACGCTTGAGCCGATGACTCGACAACATCTGTTGCCAAGCCGACACCATGGAATGTTTGCTGATTGTATTCAGCTGTAATATCCACTTGGCCTAAGGCGTTTTGCCCTTCGCCTTTAGCGCTTAATTTGTAATTAGTAATATTGATGCTGCGACCAGTTGCACGGGCAATAGCATTGTATGCCGCATCGACTGGGCCATTACCGGTTGCCGCTTCGGTTATTTCTTTGTCATCAACCACTATACGCACCGTGGCAGTGGCTACACCTTCAGTTGAATCTGAGTGCACCATTAAATGTTGCAGTGAGTACTTATCATCATCTTGAGATTGCGCTTCGATAAACACTAAGGCTTCAAGATCATAATCAAATACTTGGCCTTTTTTATCTGCCAATTTCAAAAACTGATCGTAAAGACTGTCCATATCATAATCGGTTTCTTTATAGCCCATTTCTTCCATGCGGTGCTTAATCACGTGTCGACCTGAGCGCGAAGTCATATTCAAGTTATTACGATTAAGGCCAATGCTTTCAGGCGTCATGATCTCATAGGTATTTTTAGCTTTTAGCATGCCATCTTGGTGAATACCTGATGAATGCGAAAATGCATTAGTCCCCACTACCGCTTTATTAGCCTGAATCGGCATATTACATAGCTGGCTTACAAGGGATGAAGTGCGGTGAATTTCTTTGGCATTAATGTTGTTTTCAAGCCCGAGTAAATTCTTGCGGGTTGCCAAAATCATCGCTATTTCTTCTAATGAACAATTACCAGCGCGCTCACCAATACCATTAACCGTACATTCAATCTGGCGAGCACCATGCTCAACAGCAGTAATTGAGTTCGCTACCGATAAACCTAAATCATCATGACAATGCACCGAAATCACCGCTTGATCGATATTCGGCACTCGGTTAAATAAGGTTTGAATAATGCCGCCAAACTCACTTGGGACGGTGTAACCCACGGTATCTGGGATATTAATGGTTCTAGCACCCGCTTTAATAGCTTCTTCTACCATACGGCAAAGGTTATCAATGGGGGTACGCCCAGCATCTTCACAAGAGAACTCAACATCGTCAGTAAAGCGGCGGGCATATTTAACCGCACTCACTGCCATTTCTAATACGTCATCAAATGAACGCTTTAATTTGCTTTCAACGTGAATGGTTGAGGTTGAAATAAAGGTATGAATTCGAAACTGATCAGCAACAGATAATGCTTGCGCTGCGGCATCGATATCTTTTTCTAATGCACGAGATAAGGCACACACTCGGCTATTTTTAATGGTTTTTGCAATGGTTTGCACTGACTGAAAATCACCAGGCGATGACACAGGAAAGCCCACTTCCATAACATCAACACCTAAACGCTCAAGAGCCAATGCAATTTGCAGCTTTTCTTTAACCGTTAAACTGGCTGCTAACGCCTGCTCGCCGTCTCTTAATGTGGTATCAAATATTATGACTCTATCGGACATCTTTTTCTCCATCGAACCTGGTTATTCACGTTAAAGTTTGTTCGCTTTGCTAATGGATTTGAGTGCTTTGCTCATTTAGTTCATTAGACTTTTTGTTTGTTATATAAATCAATCAGAGGCAGAAACAAAAAACCCCGCGGCTATTAGCGCGGGGTTTGTGAATACTAGTAAACTTATTTAGCTTGTAACACAAAGGACTCCGCGCAAATATTGCGTAAGAGAAGAAGGAGACCCAGTAAAATGTTACCACTATAAATATTCATTTTATTTAACTAATTATTCTGCGATTAATTTATCTATACCCACTTTTTATCCTGACCAGCTGGCTGTGTCAACCCCAATTTATTCATCTTTTGTGCAACACTGCAGCTTAAAAGCCTGATTTACTCATCGCTTTTAAGCACAAATAAATCCCCACATGCCCGTACACTGCTGTTTACACGTAATTTATCGTTTATTTTTGACTTTATTAATATGCAAAAAAATGGATTTAAAATTTCTAATATTAATCTGTTTAAAGGAAGGCTTTAGTTATATCTAAGCACAAAGAAGCTTAGCTCTTTACGAGGCTAAGCGAGGAAGATAAACCATGACATGCTTGTTTTAAAATGCAAACATACTAGGGCAATCAAAGCCATCAAATGATTAGGTAGGAGTGTTTATAAGGAACTAGAACCAGCATTAGCGGCTAAGTAGTCACCGCCAATGCTGCAGATAAGCAGGTTAAGCTAAAGCAATTAACATAGCCTTGAAGGCGAGTGAGTTAATTCTCAATCAAATACTGACTAATTTCATCAAGAAAATCACCGCCGAAGCGACTTAGCTTTCGCTCACCGACACCATTTACTGCCAGCATTTCACCGGCACTGATGGGCACCATCGCCGCCATTTCCGCTAAGGTGGCATCATTGAACACCAAGTATGGTGGCACATCATGTTTTTCAGCCAGTTCACGGCGCAGTAGCTTGAGCCTGGCAAACAATTTACGATCATATTGCTGCGGTGCACGTGATGAACTGGTGCGGCGCTTAGTAGTCACTAATTGAATGCGAGGTTCAGCTAGCTGTAAGCTGGCTTCCCCGCGTAATATTGGTCGTGCTGATTCATTTAGCTTTACTGAAGAGCCGCGAGTAATATCTTGGCTAGCTAAACCTAAATGAATAAGTTGCCTAATCACACTGAGCCAATATTCATGACTGTGATCTTTACCAATGCCCCAAGTGGACAGCTTGTTATGGCCGCGATCCATCACGTTGGCGGCTTTTGAGCCCCGCAGTACATCAATGACTTGGTTAACACCGAAATATTGATTGAGTCTAAAAATGCACGACAGCACTTTTTTGGCATCTTCGCTGCCATCATAACGCTTAGGAGGGTCGAGACAAATATCACAGTTACCACAAGGTTTTGAGCCACTTTCATCAAAGTAATGCAGTAATACTTGTCGACGGCAGGTTTGCGCTTCAGCAAAGGCTGCCATGGTATTCATTTTATGTAATTCAACGTCTTGCTGTGGGCCAGGTTCTGATTGCTCAATCAAGTGCTTAACGCGGCCTATATCGGCAGGATCAAACAACATATAAGCTTCGGCATCTAAACCATCACGGCCGGCACGGCCTGTTTCTTGATAATAAGACTCTACACTTTTGGGGATATCGTAATGCACCACAAAGCGGACGTTGGATTTGTTAATCCCCATACCAAATGCCACAGTGGCGACCACAATATCGATTTTGTCTTTTAAAAACTTATCTTGAATCGCGCCACGCTCTTCTTGGGTCATCCCCGCATGATACGCCGCTGCACTAAAGCCTTGCAGTTTTAAGCGATCGGCAACTTCATCGACTCGCCTACGGCTACTACAATAAATGATGCCATTACTGCCCTTTTGCAATTGTAAAAACTGTTTGAGCTGGTTAGCGGCATTAAGTTTTTCAACCACGGTATAGCGAATATTGGGGCGATCAAAACTGGAGAGTAAACAAAAAGGACTGATTTGAAGGCGCTGACAAATACTTTCACGGGTGGCCTGATCGGCCGTCGCGGTTAACGCCATCAGTGGCACATACGGGAACAACTGTTTCAGTTGGCCAAGGGCGGCATATTCAGGTCTAAAATCATGACCCCATTGACTAATACAGTGAGCCTCATCAATGGCAAACAGTGAGATTTGTAACTCATGCATCCGCTCGATAAAGTCAGGCCGCAGCAAACGCTCTGGTGATACATAAAGCAGTTTGATTTCACCTTTATGTAAGCGTTTTAAAATCTCAACGGTTTCATCGCGGGGTAAAGAGGAATTCAAATAAGCGGCAGCGACACCCGACTGAGTCAAGCTATCCACTTGATCTTTCATTAATGAAATCAGCGGCGATACCACAATGGTTAACCCAGGAAGCACCAAAGCTGGTAATTGATAACACATACTCTTACCGCCACCGGTTGGCATAATCACTAGGGTATCTTGGCCACTTAGGGTCTGCTCGATAATTTCCCGCTGTCCTTCACGAAAGTCACGGTAACCAAAGATTTGCTGTAATTGTTGTCCAAGCACATCCTCAACAACTGGCGTTGCAGGATCTTGCGCTGGAGCTTGAGTGTCTGCTTGGCTAGAAATAAGATTATCCATCAATAAGGCTTGAGAACTGATTTGGCATTTTAAAGCACTGCAGTGCATATGTCTGCACACAAACAACAACCACGGAAATAATACGCCATATCATCGTGTGCTAGAACAGCCCTAGTGCAGAGGCAATCAGTGGAAATATTGATTAATCATAAAAGCTTAGGTAAGCGCCGATTAAACATGGCACGATGAGTAACAGCGATATCATCATATAAATAGCCACTAGCCACTAGCCACTAGCCACTAGCCAATGAAATCATTATTCTTCTTGTGCTTTCCACTCTAAAGTCTCTAAAGGATAGCCACCAAACCATTTTGCAGTATCCAGTACAAAATGGCTGGTGATTTTTTCAATACCCAAGTCTTCTTGCATCATGTCATTACAAACGCGATTAAAATCTTCAACCGTAGAGCACATCATAAAAGCAATGTAATTAATGCTGCCATTTACCTTCATACAATCGACGACTTCGGTATATTTTTTGATGCCTTTTTCAAATACTCCGCAATGTTGGTATGTATTACTTTTCAATACAAAATGCGCATAAGCCTTCACGTTGACACATAACTTGTCCACATTCGTCACCATGGTATAGCCAATAATGAAGCCAGCGTCTTCAAGGGCTTTTACGCGTTGCAAACAGGCACTTGGCGACAAACCAATGATTTCCGATAAATCATTATTACTAATCCGAGCATTGTTTTGTAATTCTGACAAAATACGACGATTCATTCTGTCTAACTTAATATGTTTTTTTACCATTTTTGCCCCATATGAAAATAAATGCTCAAGCGACTTTAAAATCAACAGATTATTGTGTTTGACCCCTCAAAAACTAAATAATATATCCTGAATATACCGCATAATAAAAATTAAAATCACAAATGAAATTGGAATATGATGAATCATCACCCCAGTGTTTTGCTTCGAACACAATTAGGCAATATTACGATCAAGTTATTTATGCAAGAAGCGCCAATTACTGTGACTAACTTTTTAGAATATGTCGATAGCCAGCTATTTAATGACAGTAGTATTTTTAGAATTGTAACCAACGACAATGCAGAGCAAGCTGAAGATGCTAATGCAAAAATCAATGTCATTCAGGCAGGGTTGCCCCCGGAACATTCAAGCTTATTAGCCGGGATCCCTCATGAAACCACTAAAGACACCGGCCTTTCACACATAGATGGGACGGTTTCAATGGCCCGATTTGAGCCAGGAACTGCTGATGGTAGTTTCTTTTTCTGTATCAATGATCAACCTGAACTTAATTATGGTGGTAAACGTTATGATGATGGATTGGGGTTTGCAGCCTTCGGACGTATTACTCAAGGTAGAGACATACTTGAATTAATTTATCAGAAAGCTGAAAACCAAGAATACTTAGAAAATGAAATATCGATATTATCGATTAGCCGTTGTGAATGATGGATGCATCAGCCAAATTAGTCATGTTTGAATCAACACTGATTGTTTTGGCTTTCAGCATAACTTACGGCTAGTTGAATTTTTAAACGGGCTAAAGGCAATACTAATATAAAAGATAGCGCAAATAATATCGTCCCCATAATGACCACATCACGATAGCCTGTGCCTTCTACCAAGGTTGAAGCCAAAATAGGGCCTAAGATATAACCCACACCAACCACCGTCTGCGCGGCGCTGATATATTTCCCGGAATGATCCACATCAGAAATAATCGCAAATAACCGCGCACCAGCAATACTCCAAAAGAAACTAAATATGCATAAAGAGACGAGATAGCGTGTTTCATTTAAGCCCTTATCGAGTACCAATAACGATAACGCCATCACGAGCAACGACACAAATAATAGCCCCGTATGCTTACCAAACTCACCCGTAAAGGCAAAAAATAACGCACCAACCAGACCAGCAACCATCGCAATGGCAAGCGCTTGAGAAACATAAGATAGCGCCAAATCAGCACTGGTGCCCATCAAAGACATATAAGTCCACACCCCACCTATACTCATATAGAAAAAGAGTATCCCTAATAGGGCTAAATTTAATTGCTTGGTTGGCTGTTTCTCTCCCGTTTTTTCAACACCTTGTTTCACTTTATAGTCATCACTTTTACGCGGTAACAGTTTAATCACCAAAAGCGGAATTAAGTAAAATAATCCCATGGCGATAAACACCCCTGACAACGATAAGCGATCAAATATAATCGGCACGAGAGCAAGTCCAATCGCCTGAACCACAACGATGGCAGCGGTATAAAACCCAAACCAACGATTTGGATTGCTCGTCATACCAATTGCACTTATCCCCACAGCAACAATCAATCCTTCGCCCAAGCCGGTAATAGACCTTATCAAGCAAAGTACCAGAAAATTTTCAGTGAACACTGAAAGAAAATTTCCCGCAACCGCAATAACTACACCAACAAGTAACACCTGTCTAAAGTTTACTTTTTTGATAAATATCGAAAAAATAAATGTGGCGAGTGCTAACCCCACAGCATCAGTCGATGCTAACCAGCCAATTTGTTGGTCCGTCAACGATAACTTGATCCCAACGACTTCCAAATACACGGGTAAAAACAATAAAACAAGGTAGCCAACAGGTGCAGTTGCGAGTCCACTCAGTCCATATTTCAAATCTGGATCACTGGTATTAAAGAGCTTATGCAGCATTAATTATTCCCATCTATTCTAAAAAAGTCAGATATGTCATCTATTCAACTTAGCGGTAATGAGGCTATTTAAAATTATAAATAACCTGCGCATCTTGCTCGGTTATAAAACCATTTTTAATATCATTTAACACATCCGCTTTAGGCCTTTTACTTGGATTGCCCCAACCACCACCATTGCCGGTCACTAACCGCAGAAGATCGCCTTTTTTCAACTTATATCGACTGGTTCGACTAAATCGTGCTTTTAGATTGTCCTGATCATCGAACACTTCGACATAGTTACATGAGCCATCATGACCTTCATCAATCCCCCAAGGCGCGGTGATTCCACGACCAAAAAAACTTGAAATATCAGTATTATCGGAAAGGATTCGATAATCGAGAATAACACCATTACCGCCTCTGTATTCACCTGCACCAGACGAATCATTGTTAAAGGCATATTGTTCCACTAATACACCATATCGCGCTTCTGTGATTTCGACAGGAATATTACTGGTTTCGCCATTACCCACACAAAACTGACCAGACTCGCCATCTTTACCAACGGCAGCGCCCCAGCCACCCACTAAAGGCTCAACTAACAGGTAAGGCTCACCCGTTTCAGGCAGTTCACCGGATAAATTCATGGTACAAACGGAACCAAATTGTCCTGCGGTAACAATGCCAGGTAACACATCGGCTAACGCTTTACGCGTCACATCTGCTGCACATACCATGGCTTCAAAATAGGAAGATACCGGTGCTGGGCGCTCTGCAGTCAACAAGGTGCCTGGTGGGCAAATAACCTCTAAACGGCGAAAACAACCATCGGTTGCAGGCGCATCAGGCTGAACAATGCCCATGAAGACTTCTCTCGCCGCAGAAATTAATACTCCCATCGTACAATTAATAGGCCCGGGAGCTTGTTTAGATGACCCGGTAAAATCAAGGGTGAATAATGTGTCCGTGATGGTCACTTTGACCTTTACCGCAAAAGGCCCATTGCCCATACCATCTTCATCAATGACGTCTTCAGCCTCAAATACACCTTTCGGTAGTGACTTGAATTTCTCTAACACCATGACATCACCATGCTCGAGTAGCTTATCAATGGCTGTTAATGTCACTTGTTTACTGTATTTTTCCATCACAGCAACAAAGCGTTGTTCACCCACTTTTAATGACGCTGAACATGCTTGTAAGTCACCTAATGTCATATCAGGTAAACGAACGTTAACTTCAATTAAATCCAGCAAGGCTTGGTTAGGCACGCCTCGTTCAAACACTTTAATCCCAGGAAACTGCAAGCCCTCTTGGTAGATTTCAGTGGCATCAGCACTATAACTACCAGGATCTTTACCACCAATTTCGGTCCAATGCGCTTTATTAGCAGTCCATGCAACCAGTTCATTTTCAAAAAATATGGGACGGATCATACAAACATCAGATAAATGTGTCCCTCCACCCGCATAGGGATCGTTTAAGATAAAAACGTCTTCGGGGTAAATATTCTCACGATCAAATTTAGCGATGATATTTTGGACGCCAGCATCTAATGTACCGATAAATCCAGGGATGCCGTTGCCTTGAGAAATGAGTCGTCCCTGAGCATCGGTAACGCCGATGCCATAATCTAACGATTCATAAATGATCGGACTTTTACTACTACGTTTTAATGCTAAAAACATTTCTTCGCCAATAGCCACTAGCGCATTTTTTATTATTTCTATGGTAAATATATCGACTTGTTTATTCATAGTTTACTACTCAACTTAATACTTTTACTGCAACCAATTAATCACGAAGATAAATATGAAGTCCGCCAAAATCATCCACTTCAACCCTGTTACTCGGTAATATAACCGTCGTTGTGGTGCTTTCTTCAATGATAGCGGGGCCTTTAAATTTCATACCAGGCTGTAATTTTTCGCGGTCATAAATAGCCGCCTCTTGCTGAGTATTATTATCAAAATCAACCACTCGCATTCCAATCAAAGCAACATCAGCATTCGTAGATGAACCTACTGGTAACTTTTCAAGTTTAGCTTTGTCTAGTATGCCAAAAGCAACTAAGTGAATATTCACAACTTCAATCGCTGAGTCATTGAGTCTAAACGTATATTCCTGCTGATGAGTTCGGTGAAAACGCTCTGACAATTCATTAATAAAATCAGCATCTTCAAGTTCAGTACTGGGTACATGAATTTTAACGGTATGCTCTTGCCCACTATAGCGGGCATCCACATACCGTTCATGCTTCACTTTATCCTTGCTCAAACCATCATTTTCATAATCTAGATTGGCTTTTGAAGTCACTTCTTTAAATGCATTAATCACTTCACATTTACTGTGACGATTAAGACTGAATCTATGGGTTTGAATATAATCTCTACGCAAGTCAATCATCAGCATCCCCCAAGCAGAAAACACGCCAGCAAAGGGAGGAATGATGACTTTGCGTGCATTCAATTCTTTGGCTAAAGCGGTTGCGTGCAAGGCGCCACCACCACCAAAGGCCATAAGTGAAAAGTCGCGAGGGTCGTAACCACGATTAACCGAGATTAACTTAAGCGCATTGACCATATTAGAGTTAGCAATATTTAATACGCCATGAGCAACATCCATGGCTGTGACATCAAGCTGTTGCGCTAATGCTGTAAAAGACGCTTCCACTGCGGCAATATCGGGCTGTATTGCTCCACCAGCAAAATTGTCACGATTGATTCTACCGGTAATTAAATTTGCATCCGTTGTTGTTGGTGCACTTCCCCCACGGCCATAAGCGACCGGACCCGGCGTAGAACCCGCACTTTGCGGACCGACATGCAAACTATTAGCGGCATCAATCCAAGCAATACTGCCGCCGCCATTGCCAATTTCAACAATATCAATCACGGGAGTTTTGATAGGGTAACCGGCTTTTTTAGCTGTTTTTTCTAAAACATATTCTGTGGTGATACGTGTTTGACCATCGTGAATAAGTGAACATTTTGCTGTCGTGCCACCAATATCGAGCGCCATAATGTTGCCATCACCAATCACTTCACCGTAGGCTGCCGCCCCTAATATGCCGCCAACAGGACCAGATTCAACCAGTGTTATTGGATTATCACGAGCTGATTGTAATGTGGCTATTCCGCCATTAGATTGCATGATAAAAGGATCAGTTTTCAAACCATTGGCACGTAATTTACTTTGCAGTTTATCCAAATACTGCTGAGCGGGAGGCAACACATAGGCTGATAACACTGTGGTGCTGGTTCTTTCGTATTCTCGCCACTCACTTGATATTTCATGTGACGCAATAACGTTAACGTCAGGCCACAATAGCTTTAATGCCTGCACTGTTTTAATTTCATGAACAGGATTTAAATAAGCATGTAAAAAACACACCCCTACAGCTTCAACTTGCTGAGATTTAAAATAATCCACCAAGTGCTGTAAATTGTCTAAATTTATCGGCTTGACAACATTGCCTTTATAATCGAGACGCTCTTCAACTTCTAAACGTAAATGACGCTCAACAAACGGGTTAGGTTTTTGATATGTGTTGTTAAAAATATCCGGAGTATTACCGCGTGCAATCTCTAACACATCACGAAAGCCTTTGGTGGTGATAAGCCCTGTTTTAACCCCTTTTCGCTCGGTAATCGCATTGATAACAACGGTGGAACCGTGGGCGAAAAAATCGACCTCTGACAACTCAATTTCAGCTTTAATCGCAGCATTAACCACACCTCGCTCAAAATTTGGGGCGGTCGTATCACTTTTAACGGCTTTCACATTACCTTCATCAATATAAACAAGATCGGTGAACGTTCCACCGACATCTGTTGCCACTCTTACCGTCATAATTTGCACCTTTTACTCACAAAAGTTAATTGCAATTTAGGGCAATTAACCCTCTCTAGCCCGTCATAATATTATTGACTGAGCTAGCTATATTAAATGTTAACTAGCCATAATCGATGGTAAGTAATACTTGCCACCAGCCAGCGATTATCGCTAGCGATGTCTCGTTCTAGAAGTTATAACGCGCCTGCACCCCGACTTGTCTAGGCTGATTGCGCATACGAATTAAAGGGTTGAATAGGAATACCGTTTCGGGAGAAGCCTCGTCGGTTAAGTTGGAGGCAAATAATGACACTGACCACTGCTGGTTTTCTATGGCTATATTGGCATTGACAAAGGTATGAGCATCGGACTCGCCAGTATCATCATTGAAAATATCGAATGAACGTGGGCCTAAGGTGTTGAAGGCAAGTCGCGCTTTAAATACAAAGTCGCTAAAGGCTTCTTTTGAGTAATCAATTGAACCATTTAAATTAAAATCTGATACATACGGCATAGTGCCGCCTTCAGTTTCAGCTAAATCTCGACCAGACAGAATATCAATGCCTGTATTTTTGGTAATTTCATTATCGATTAAGCCAAGACCAAAATTAATACTGATATCATCAGTCACTGATGCAGACATTTCGAGCTCAAAACCATCGATAGCGACTTCATCAATGTTTAAATTTTCCAGCGTGAACGTCGTTGGGTTTAAGCGAGTAAATTGTGCATCTTGCTGTTCAATATGAAAGACTGACATATTTAACCACAGCGCACCGTCTAGCCAAGTGGTTTTAAGCCCTAACTCAACAGTATCGGAAATTTCTTGCTCATACTTTCGAATAACAGCAGGGGAGTACTCATTAAAACCACCCGATCGAAACCCTTTCGAATAGGTGCTATAAAGCAGGTGTTCTGCTGTCATTTGCCAAGCGATTGAAGCTTTGGGTTGCAACTGACTAAAAGTATCATTCACTTTCGATGCGCTTGGATCTCTTTCATCATAAGCATCACGCTCTTCAGAGTCATAACGCAGTGCCAGTGTGAGCTCTAAATCATCTTTAATGTCGTAGTTTGTCTGCCCAAACACCGCATAAGCACTGCTTTCTTGTACTGTTTTTTCACCAATAAAGACTAAACTTGGATCTGCTGCAATGTTGGCTAATACATCCTGATAAGTTACACGTTCAGTCGGCGTGATATCCCATACTTGATCATAAGATACGCTTCTATTTTTTGCTTCATAGTAAGCACCAACAGACCAACGTAAACTGTCATCATTTGGCGAAGTAAAGCGCGCTTCAGCGCTGCTAGCATCTTCTTCTATTGGATTTATTTGGGTGATGGGGAAATAGAAATTATCTTCACTAGCCTCTTGATGAGTAAAGTCGCCATCAGAGAAAAACATAATATCTGAGTCATTTGCAGCAGCAATAAGGGTCAAATCACCATAATCAGTCCCTTGTTCTAACTTAGCAGAAACAGACCACAGTGTTGATTCATCAAGACCAACCGCATTGGCATCAGGCTTTACTGAGAAGTCTTCTAATTCTTCTTTAGTAATAAAGGCCATATAATTACTACCCTGAGTTTTCTCAGAATAGCTACCGTTTAAAGTCAACGCCGTATCGTCACTCAAATAAAACTTAAGCATACCTTGAGTACCGAAAGCACCGTCGACATAATCGACGGTTTCATTAAGGTAATTATTGTCGATTAATCCATCAAAATCTTGATAGTTTGCAGAAAGCCTATAGTAGGCTTTATCTTCTATCATAGGGCCGCTTATTGCAGCGTTAACCTTTTTATCACTGCCTTCTGCAATTGAGGCTTGTACGCTACCTTCAAGCTCATCCGTTGCTTGCTTGGTGACAATATTAATGGCACCACCAATGGCATTTTTACCATACAAAGCACCTTGCGGACCTCTTAATACTTCGATTCGCTCTATGTCGTGCAAGCCTTGATTAATAAATTCTAAATTAGGCACCGTTATGCCATCGACGACATAAGCGATAGGTGCTTCACCAACTTGTGGCGTTATGAGTCCACGCACTGTGACAAAGTTAAGGCCCGAGCGAAAATTACTCGATACGTTTAAGTTTGGTGTCAGTGCGGAAAAATCTTTAATAGTCGTGATACGGGCAGCTTTAATATCTTCATCACTAAATACAGTTACTGAATCGGGGATTTGTTGCAATGTTTCTGTGCGTCCACGAGCGGAAACAACAATTTTTTCAATATTATCGAGATTGCTATTTTCTTTGCTTGCTTCTTCTGCATGCAAAACTGTACTTCCTGATAAGGCGAAAATTACTGCTACAGCAATTTTCTTAGGAAGAAAGTGATTACTTAATGACATTTGGCTACCCTCTAAATTTTGTGTGAGCACTTGGGTCAATTGTCACGTTAATCAATTGTTACACCACTCAAGTGCGCCGTTACATCTCTTTAACAGTTTCAATGTTACGCAATAGAGAAAAAAACTTTGATACAAATAACGTGTAAAAACGCAGTATCTTTCGTATTTACATTCCAAAACTGCATATTTAGCAGTAACCACGGTAATCTGATGATCCATTGATTCTATACATTCGCTAGTGCATTAGTGTGAATGTTAAACCGCTGATAAAATTGGAAAAGCAAGGTTCACTAATAATGCAGCATTGATTTTATCCCGCGAAACACGTTAGATTAAATACTCTACAATAATTATATCCATAAGGCTGCTGATGACTACGGATGTCCAACTACAAGCATTAAAGCAAGTCGCTGAAATATTTGACCAACATGTGCCATTTCATAATTTACTCGGCTTAGAGATAAAGCGCTATGACGAAAATGGTGTCGAAGTGGTGATAAAAATGAAGCCTGAGCTTATTGGTAATATTCATCAAAATATTTTACACGGCGGAGTGACGGCAACCTTGCTCGATGTAGTTGGCGGGCTGACCTGTTTTGCCGGCTTAGTATCAAGCAGAGACGACTGGACCTTGGAGCAATTACAACAACGTCTAACCACCTTAGGCACTATTGATATGCGGGTTGATTTTTTGCGCCCTGGACGTGGAGAAATATTTACTGGCACTGGTTGCGTCATTCGTTCAGGTAATCGGGTATCAGTCTGTCGCATGGAATTACATAATGAACAAGGTACCCATATCGCCTTCGGTACTGGGACCTATATGGTGGGTTAACTCATTAGGACTAAATCCATAAAAAACCAACATAAACATAAACTTAAAACATCTTAGTTTGCCGCTTTATACCAACTGCGATAATGCTGAGGCTAATTAGTGGATCTTATTGAAAAATGATCCAGCGATTAGCTTGAGAGATCGGCAAAGGCAACCTACAATCGCCCTCTCTTTGTCAGTTGTTTGTGGAAATTCATGCAAGATATTGAAACACGTAAAGGCATTATCCTCGCCATTTGTGCTTATTGCTTATGGGGCATAGCACCACTGTATTTTAAATTACTGGCTGATGTGTCAGCCTTCGAAATCTTGGCTCACCGCGTGGTGTGGTCCTTTATCTTTATCATCATTTTAATGCAGTTTATTGGCGGATTTTCACGCCTAACACTGTTATTGAAAAAGCCAAAACAATTACTGGTGTTGGCGCTGACCTCGGTACTGATTGCACTTAATTGGCTGATTTTCATTTGGGCGATTAACAACGGCCACATGCTCGATGCCAGTTTAGGTTATTTCATTAATCCACTATTTAACGTATTGCTTGGAACGGTATTTTTATCTGAGCGGTTACGAAAATTACAGTGGTTTGCGGTGGCGCTTGCCTGTATCGGGGTGCTCATCCAGCTCATCTCCTTTGGCTCTATCCCATTGGTGTCTTTAGCGCTGGCAGCATCATTTGGTTTTTATGGTTTATTACGTAAAAAAGTCAACATTGATGCTAAAGCGGGTTTATTGGTTGAAACCGCTATTTTACTGCCTGTGGCATTAGCTTATTTAGCCCTAACGCTTGATACCGCATCGGCAAATATGCTCACTAACGATATTGGAATGAACTTAACCTTAGTGGCCGCAGGTATTGTTACCACCATTCCACTATTGTGCTTTGCAGGGGCAGCCATTCGTATCCCATTATCCATGCTGGGTTTTTTCCAGTATATTGGCCCAAGTATCATGTTCATGTTGGCAATATTTTTATTCAAAGAGCCTTTTGATATTGAAAAAGGGGTCACATTTGGCTTTATTTGGAGTGCATTAGTGTTGTTTACCGCTGATATGGCGCTGCAGCGCCGTCGCCGCTTAAAGCAAAGCTAATAGCTATCGCCTTTTCAATGCTTCATTGCCGCAATGGCTTTCATTGCGGCCTCGTTATCCTCTAGGGTTACTAGCATTACATAGCCTCTAGTGGTTGGCAGTAGCAAGGCATCGTCCCTTGTGAGTGACACCAGCGCCTTATCGCCGTTTTTAAGGGTAAACCATCCTAGTGAGTATCCGGCAATGCCTATGCCGTTTGTACGCCACTGTGGAGTTAATTCTAATTCAGTTGTTAAGTCCACTACTCTCACTTGCTGCCAAAGTAATTCATCCGTGTTGAAATCCTGACTGTAAAGGGGGATCGATAACGTCAAAGGCTTATTGTCAGGCTTTAGCGTCAACTGGCTATTATTGGTTTGATACAGGGTCCATGAGAACAGCATAAACAGGAATAAAATAATCCCGTAGCTAACATACAACGCAGTGCTCGGTAATTTCTTTACCCAAATCAGCGCCGTTAGCCCTACTAACCCAACCAGCACCCCGACAAAATTGAACATGCCGTTATTGCTTAATCCTGCTAATGCGACTTCAGTCATTCTGTTCCTACTTACTCATGTGTCTTACAACAGATAAAATCTGTTTAATCATTTTGGAATATTAACATAATTTTTATAACATCCTGACGGGTATGGCTTTTACAGGCCTGCTATTGCCAAAATCGTCAGCAACAACGATTAGCAGTCACAAAAATGCCACCGTGAAGGACACTCCACGGTGGCATTGCTATAGCTGCTTAGCCTTCAGAAACCTTACAAATCTAACGCCAGAACTTTTGAATTGCGTTGGAAGTTATACAGCTTCTTTTTTGCGTTAGGCAGCTGTTCAACATCAACAATATTAAAGCCGAACTCCAAGAACCAATGAATACTGCGGGTGGTTAAGGCAAACAATTTCGAATAACCGCGCACCCGTGCTTGGCCAATAATATTGTTCAGTAGCACGCTACCTCTGTCTGCATCACGATAATCTTGATGCACCACTAAACAGGCAAACTCACCGGCATTATCTTCTTCAAAGGGATATAACGCCGCACAACCAATCACCAAGCTATCGCGCTCGATAAGCATAAACTGCTCAATTTCCATTTCCAGCTGCTCACGGGAGCGGCGCACTAGCACCCCTTGCTCCTCTAATGGGCGAATAAGGTCTAATACTCCACCGATATCGCCAATGGTGGCGCGTCTTAAGCGCTCAGCGCTTTCAGTAACAATTTGGGTACCAATACCTTCACGGGAGAACAACTCTTGTAGCAAAGTGCCATCTTCAAGGTAGCTCACCAAGTGACAACGTGGAATGCCATTACGACAAGCATCAATACTGGCCTTTAAAAATGCCATGGTGCCCACACAGGATTTACCCGCCGTTTGCATTTCATCCAAGATGGACTGCGCGCCATTTGGCATCAGCTCAGCAATCACCTCGCCGTCTTTGCCCAAAATGCCGTGGGTATTACTAAAACCAATAATTTTGTCGGCTTTAAGCTTTATAGCCACTTTGGTGGCCACTTCTTCGGCGGTTAAGTTAAAACATTCGCCAGTGACAGAAACCGCAATAGGCCCCATCAATACAATACAATTTTTTTCCAGCTGGCGTTCAATTCCTTGAGTATCAATACGGCGCACTTTACCCGTTAGGCAAAAATCCACCCCGTCATCGACTCCCAAAGGCTGAGCAATAACAAAGTTGCCACTGACAAGGTTGATTTGTGCATTTTGCATTGGGGTGTTGCCAAGGCTCATTGACAGCCTTGCTGTAATATCAAATTGCACTGAGCCTGCAACTTGTTTAATCACTTTTAATGAGTCTTCATCAGTAATGCGCACGCCGTTGTGATAACTCGGTTCAATACCCGCACTGTGCATGGCGCTATCAATTTGCGGCCTTGCGCCGTAGACCAACACCACTTTAATCCCTAAGGAGTGCAACAAGGCGACATCGTTTAAGATGCCTCTAAATTGATTATGCAGCAGGGCTTCGCCGCCAAGCATGACAACAAAGGTTTTTCCGCGATGAACATTAACGTATGGCGCTGAATGGCGGAAACCATCAACCAGCTCTGTGGTTCTTAAAGGCACATTAACCCCTAAACAAATAATCAATCAGAACAGTCAGTGACAAAACCACTAACAAATATAATTACGCAATAATATTGCATTTAAATTCACTTTAAAAGCATTTTATCGCATTAGTAATAGTTTTAGACCATAAATAGTGCCTATAAAGCAGTAAATAAGCTCACATAACCGCCAAATAGTTCAAATGGCGTTTATGCATAAGGCGGCAATATAGCGTCAATAAGTGAATAATGAAGACAAAATAAGCGTAACGACCTCTATCACTGTAAGGCGTTGTTTATAAAGCAAGAGAAAAGCATAACTGATTGAAATTGATAACGCGGAGATCTGGATTACATTTTTGACAGGCAAAAAAAAAGCCCCATAAAGGGACTTTTTTAAAAGAACAAAATCAATTACTTGATTTTAGCTTCTTTGTACATAACGTGCTGGCGAATAACTGGATCAAATTTCTTGATTTCCATTTTTTCAGGCATGTTACGCTTATTTTTTTCAGTAGTGTAGAAGTGACCAGTTTTAGCACTAGATACTAATTTGATCTTCTCACGATTACCTTTAGATTTAGCCATTTTCTATTATACCTTCTCGCCGCGGGCACGAAGTTCTTTAACAACAACTTCAATACCTTTTTTGTCGATGATACGGATACCTTTGGTAGATACACGTAGTTGCACGAAGCGTTTTTCTTCTTCTAACCAAAAACGGTGGTTTTGTAGGTTAGGTAAAAAACGACGACGAGTCGAATTTTTAGCGTGCGAACGGTTGTTACCAACCATAGGCTTCTTGCCAGTAACTTGGCATACTCTTGACATGTCAATCTTCTCCAAAAACAATTTTAAAACGCTCGAGCATTTATGTGCCTCGTGTGGCCGTCGCCCGAGGCACAAAGAGGGCGCATTTTATACACGATAACAAAAATAAGGTCAAGCGTTGTTTAATTTATCCACCCGCGTTCAGCAAAAGAAACTATCTCCTGATCGCCTACAACCATATGATCTAAAAGAGAAACATCGATAGTAGATAAGGCTTTTTTTAATCTGTCAGTAATTTGCCGATCTGCCTGACTTGGCTCTGCAATGCCAGACGGGTGATTATGACACACTATGACTGCCGCAGCTTTTTTTTCCAACACCAAGCTCACCACTTCACGTGGGTAGACTGATGCAGAATTAATCGTTCCGCGGAATAATTCTACAAATTGAATCACTCTATGTTGGCTATCCAACAATAGTAATGCAAACACTTCATAGGATCGGTCTGCTAATTGTCTCATTAAATAGTCCCGAGTTAAATCAGGATTTACCAAAATTTGCCCTCTACGCAGATTTTCTTGCGAAATTCGCTTAGAAATCTCCGATGCCGCCTGTAATTGGGCATATTTTACCGGCCCAACACCCGACAATTGGCAAACTTGACTACGCGGTGCACAAAATAAAGCCCTTAATCCGCCAAACTGACCAATCATATCTCGGGCAAGATCGACCGCATTTTGACCTGCTATGCCATTTCGCAGTAAAACCGCCAGTAACTCGGCATCCGATAAATGCCCTGCACCTAAATGTAATAATTTGTCTCTTGGCCCTTCTCCTTCAGGCCAGTCTTTAATCGCCATAAACACTCCTTGTTTAATGTCATCCGTGATGGGGGCACTCATACTTGTATGAGTAAGTTATAGATAGTGGGTAGCAATAACTTTTTGTAAATAGCGAGTTGTGACCCTTAGTTGTTGTGACCCTTAGCACATCATTATGGTCTATATTTTTAATTTCGGATCATCATCCTTATTTAGATTGTGATATCTTAGCCGCAATATCGCGATGAGCAGGATTGAGCAAAACATGCTGACAAATAAAAAAGTCCTTCTAGGCATAGGTGGTGGTATTGCTGCCTATAAAAGTGCCGACTTAATACGCCGCCTTAAAGAGCGCGGTGCTGATGTTCGTGTGGTCATGAGCCAAAGCGCCATGGAGTTTATTACCCCACTGACAATTCAAGCGCTATCAGGTCATCCTGTGGCCTCAGATTTACTCGATCCAGCAGCTGAAGCCGCAATGGGACATATTGAGCTCGCCAGATGGGCTGATGTGGTTATCGTCGCACCAGCGACAGCTAACCTCATTGCGCGTATTAATGCAGGTATGGCAGATGAACTGTTAACCACCACCTGCCTTGCTACTGAAGCGCCAATTATCGTTTGCCCAGCCATGAACCAGCAAATGTATCGCAACCTTGCAACCCAAGAGAACCTTGCCAACATTAAACGTAAAGGCATCACCGTTTGGGGGCCTGCCAGTGGCGATCAAGCTTGTGGCGAAGTCGGCCCAGGTCGAATGCAAGAGCCCTTGGCCATTGCTGAGCAACTGGTGCAGTATTTCGCCCCAGCTGAAAAACCATTAAACGGTTACAAATTGATCCTGACTGCGGGCCCAACCCGTGAAGCAATCGATCCGGTTCGATACATCTCTAACCATAGCTCAGGTAAAATGGGCTTTTCATTAGCCGCAGCCGCAACCCAAATGGGCGCTGAAGTCACCCTCATTAGCGGCCCTGTTAATCTGGCCACACCTTCAGGCGTTAAGCGCATCAATGTCGAATCAGCACAACAGATGTTAGATGCCGTCATGGAAAACATTGAAGACCAAGCTATTTTTATCGGCTGCGCTGCAGTGGCCGATTACCGCATCGCCACCGTCGCTGAATCTAAAATCAAAAAGTCGGCTGAGCATATGCAACTTGCGCTCGTTCGCAATCCTGATATCTTAGCCAGCGTTTCAGCGCTAAAAAATCGACCTTTCACTGTAGGTTTTGCTGCAGAGACCGATAACGTAGAAGAATATGCCCGTGGCAAGCTTGAACGCAAAAAATTAGATCTTATTGCTGCCAATGACGTATCAATTGCAGGTCTAGGGTTTAACGCCGATAACAATGCGCTGCAGGTGTTCTGGAAAGACGGTAGTGAAAAACTACCCGCAACAGACAAACTGACACTGGCAACGCAATTACTTACTTTGATAGCAGCAAAGATTAAAACATCATGAAAACACCTGTAGAACTTAAACTTCTCGACTCGCGTATTGGCAGCGAGTTTCCTTTACCTGCTTATGCCACCCCAGGCAGTGCAGGTATGGACTTACGTGCCATGATTGATACCACCATGGTTATCGAGCCAGGTGAAACCGTATTAATCCCAACTGGCATAGCTGTACATGTTGCCGATCCAAGCTTAGCTGCCGTGATCTTGCCTCGCTCAGGCTTAGGTCATAAACATGGCATCGTATTAGGCAATTTAGTCGGCTTAATTGATTCAGACTACCAAGGCCCCTTAATGGTGTCTTGCTGGAACCGCAGCGATAAAGCCTACAGCATCGAAATAGGCGATCGTTTAGCGCAGTTAGTTTTTGTGCCTGTAGTACAGGCGCAGTTTACCTTAGTCGATGAGTTTGATACCTCAGAACGTGGTGAAGGTGGATTTGGTCATTCTGGCACCAAATAACCTTTACAAGTAGTCACAATCCTAGGAATAAATAATGGCGGCTAGCCCAAAAATAAATCGTCGTGAGCACATTTTACAGTGCCTTGCGCATATGCTGGAAACCAGCCCTGGTCAACGTATTACCACTGCTAAGTTGGCAGCTGAAGTTGGTGTTTCAGAAGCGGCGTTATATCGCCACTTCCCAAGTAAAGCGAGAATGTTTGAAGGCTTGATCGAGTTTATTGAAGATGCGATTTTATCGCGCTTGAATATCATCATGGATGAAGAAAAAGACACCATGAAACGTTGTGAGCTGGTACTGCAACTCTTACTGGTGTTTTCAGAGCGTAACCCGGGGATCTCACGGGTGCTCAATGGTGATGCACTTTTAGGTGAAAATGAACGTTTACGCAGCCGCATTAGCGCACTGTTTGCCAAAATTGAAACCCAAATCAAACAAATACTGCGTGAAAAAACCCTCCGTGAAGGCAAAGGTTTTAATATCGACGAAGCCATACTTGCCAACCTACTGCTTGCAGTAGCAGAAGGGAGAATCGCTCAGTTTGTGCGTAGTGAGTTCAAACAAAAGCCCACTAAGCACTTCGATGAACAGTGGCAGTTTATTCAGCAGCAACTGTTGAGAAGCTAACCTATTAGCATTGCTAATATCGCTTATTATGGTCGTTGAATTAACACAAAACAACAACATATCTAAAACGCACTTCGGTGCGTTTTTTGTTGCCGATAAATTGTATTTGTTAATTAAATGTCGTACTTTGGCTTTAGTTTATCGATAGCTATCGATAAATATTACCACTACAAAAATTAACAAGGATGTTTATGAAACACACTGCTGTTATTGCAGCCTGTCTGCTGGCCTTTATTCCCTCAATATCTCATGCGGCATCATTATCTGATGCGAGCCTTTTCAGTAAAGGGGCAGAGTTTAGCGATGTCAAAATTTCTCCAGAAGGTGATTACCTCAGTGCATTAACTAGCCACAATGGCAAAAAAACCTTAGTTATTTTAGAAACAAAAACCAAAAAACTGCTCAATGCGCTCAACTTTCCAGGTAATGCGAAGTCGGCAATTATGTATGGGCAAACCATGAACGTATTGTGCTACAAAAAGTCTATTTAAAAGGTTGGTCCGACATTCCACAATATTATGGCGAATTATTTGCTATTAACGCTGATGGCTCACGCAAAAAATACTTATTTGGCTATAACAGTGGCGAGCAACAAACCGGTTCCCATATAAAGAAAAACACCGCTATTAATGCCACTGCATTCATACTTGATCCAATGCCAGAAAACAATAAACACATGCTGGTCAATGCGATACCATGGAGCAGTGCGCTTTCGAGAGGTTATGATAGCCTTCAAGATGTATATCGTGTCGATCTCTATACTGGTAAAAGACGCAAAATCGTTACCTCTCCCATAGGTAAAGCTAGCTTTTTAACCAATCATACAGGCGAAGTAAAATTTGTAGCAGGTATCGATAGTCAAAATAAAACCCAAATATTTTATCGCCATGAAGGCGATTGGCTGAACAGTAGCAAGCTTAATCTTGGTTTGACTGATTTTTATCCCATTTCATTCGCCAATAACCCTGACACCATTTTTGCCGCAGGCAGAGAAGACAATCACACCTTGGGGGTGTATAAAATTGATTTAACTAGCGGCGAAAAGCAACTGGTTGTTCAAGATGAAGATGTTGACCCAAGCAACTATTGGATTAATAAAAAAACCAAACAGCTTTATGCCGTCGAATTCGATAGCGGATATCCAACTTATGCCTTTGTAGATAAACAAGATCCCCACTCCAAACTAGTTAAACAATTGCTGGCATCACTACCTGGACATCAAATCCAAATAGTCAGTGAAACTAACGATGCTAAACTCTCGATAGTTAAAGCCTTTAATGACCGCAACCCTGGTGATTACTACTTATTTGATACCGAAAAAACCAAACTTGAATATCTTTTGTCTGAGAAAAGCTGGCTAGACCCTGATGCCATGGCTGAAGTGAAACCTATCAGCTTCACCAGTCGTGATGGCAAAACGATTTCTGGTTACCTCACCTTACCCGCAGGCAAAGAAGCTAAAAATTTGCCTCTGATTGTTAACCCCCATGGCGGCCCACATTATATCCGCGACAATTGGGGCTTTGACCCACAAAATCAGTTACTGGCGAATCAAGGCATGGCGGTATTACAGGTTAACTTTCGAGGTTCAGGTGGTTTTGGTGGACAATTTCAACAAGACGGTTATCAAAAGTGGGGCTCTGAGATTCAATACGACATCATTGATGGCACCAAATATGTAGTTGACCAAGGTTTTGCAGATAAAGATCGCATTTGTATTGTGGGCGGCAGTTTTGGCGGCTACAGCGCCCTACAAAGTGCCATTATTGAGCCTGATTTATTCAAGTGCGCCATTGGCTTTGCCGGTGTTTACGATTTAGAAATGATGTTTGAAGAAGGTGATGTACAAGAATCTCGAAGTGGCACTAGCTATTTAAAAGATGTGCTTGGGGAAAACCCTCAACAACTTAAAGCCATGTCACCCGCCTTTAATACCGATAAGCTTAAAGCCAGCTTATTACTCGTTCATGGCGGCAATGATGAGAGAGCACCCATTGAGCAGTTAGAGTCATTAGAAAAAGGCTTAAAGCAGCACAAATACCCTTATCAAAAACTAGTCATGGATGATGAGGGTCATGGCTTTTATAATGATGAACATAGAGCCAAATACTACAATAAGATGTTGAGTTTTTTGAAAGATAATCTCAAGTTGTAATTTTGTCGCCTCACACCAAAGCCGATACTTGACTAAAAAGGTCGGCTTTTTTTATTTCAATAATATTAATTTGACCTAAATCACGTTATTATCCCGTCCCTGATCTTTGATGCAGCGCTTGCCCATAAAGCGTTAACGTCATTTTTAGCATACACTCATTAAGTATTACCCCTGTGGTTGGAGGATAAGATGGCACTAAGTGAAGCCGCGTTGAAAGTTAAAGCAGCACTAACTGAACAAGGGCTTGAAACCCCAATGCTGCCTCAAACTTACACAGCAGAAGAGCGTAAGCAGAAAATTGAGCATCATATGAAAGAAATCCTGACATTAATGTCGCTGGATTTATCGGATGATAGCTTGATGGACACCCCACGCCGCATTGCCAAAATGTATGTTGATGAGATTTTCTCTGGGCTTGATTACCAGAACTTCCCTAAAATCACCGTCATCGATAATAAGATGGGCGTTGATGAAATGGTGCGAGTGCAAGATATCAGCCTCACCAGTACCTGTGAGCACCATTTAGTGACTATTGATGGCTTTGCCACCGTTGCTTACTTGCCACGCACTAAAATCATCGGTTTATCAAAAATCAACCGCATTGTGCGCTTTTTTGCCCAGCGTCCACAAGTGCAAGAAAGACTGACCCAGCAAGTGTTAGTGGCATTACAAACCTTGCTTGAAACCAAAGATGTGGCGGTAAAAATGGATGCAGTGCATTACTGCGTTAAATCCCGTGGCGTTATGGACTCAACCAGTTCAACCACCACCACAGCGTTAGGTGGGGTGTTTAAATCAAATCCTGCTACCCGCGCTGAGTTTTTACATCAGTCTAAGTGCTAATTAAATACTATTGATTAGAAGATGGTAATTGCACAACCAAACACAAAAAAGCCAGACATCATGTCTGGCTTTTGCTTTCTCGCTATTAATACAAAACAGATTAAATACCGTATTGCGCTCGATAAGCACTCACTGACGCTAGCTCTTTTTCCATGCCAGGTTTTTCAGATAAATAGCTGATCAAGTCAGACAGCTTAACGATAGACACGATGTCACAGCCAAAGTCACGCTCAACTTCTTGAATAGCTGATAACTCGCCTTTGCCTTTTTCTTGTCTGTCTAGGGCAATCAATACGCCTGCAAGGCTTGCATCATGGGCTTCAATGATTTCCATTGACTCACGAATAGCAGTACCTGCGGTGATCACATCATCCACTAACATCACTTTACCCGCAAGCTCGCTACCCACTAATGAGCCACCTTCGCCATGAGTTTTCGCCTCTTTACGGTTAAAGCAGTAAGGCACATCTTTATCGTGATGATCACATAAAGCCACAACGGTAGTTGTCGCAATCGGGATACCTTTATAAGCAGGACCAAACACTAAATCGTAATCGATACCAGAATCAACCAATGCAGCAGCATAAAAACGACCTAAACGCGCTAAATCACGACCCGTGTTAAATAAACCCGCATTGAAAAAGTAAGGGCTAGTACGGCCTGATTTTAAGGTGAACTCACCAAAGCGTAATACCTGACGCTCAAGAGCAAATTCAATAAACTCACGTTGATATGCTTTCACATTATCTCCTTTATACTGTTATCATTTTTTGTAGAATACATTTTAAAAAAGGGCCCTAATGGGCCCTTAATTCAAATCAATTTTTAGCTTAATGCCGCTTTCTGAATGTCCACGATTTCGCGGATGCCGTGCTTGGCTAACTCAAGTAAGCTTAATAGCTCTTCATGACTGAATGGCTCGCCTTCAGCAGTACCTTGGATCTCAATCATCTTACCGGTTTCTGTCATAACAACGTTCATGTCAGTTTCAGCAGCGCTATCTTCGATATATTCTAAATCGCAGATTGGCTCACCTTTATAAATACCAACACTAACAGCAGCAATAAGGAACTTAAGCGGGTTAGTTTTTAAAATACCTTTACCACGAGCCCAGTTCAGCGCGTCAACTAATGCAACACAAGCACCAGTAATCGCTGCAGTACGTGTTCCGCCGTCAGCTTGAATCACGTCACAATCGATAACGATAGTGTTTTCACCCAATGCTTTCATATCAACAGCTGCACGTAATGAACGGCCGATTAAGCGTTGGATTTCTTGAGTACGACCAGACTGCTTGCCACGAGCAGCTTCACGTTGCATACGGCTATGAGTCGAACGCGGAAGCATACCGTATTCAGCAGTTACCCAGCCTTGGCCTTGGCCTTTAAGAAAACGTGGTACGCCTTCTTCAAAACTGGCAGTACATAAAACTTTTGTGTCACCAAATTCAACCAACACCGAACCTTCAGCGTGAGCTGTAAATTGACGAGTAATCGTAACTGGACGAGATTGTGCAGGTGTTCTGTCGCTTGGACGCATATGCATTTCCTATAGTGTGGAATTGATGACTTAATTTCGCAGCATATTATAGTGACTTGTTTCAGTGGATGCCACGCTTAACAAAACCCTTATTGGATTTTTATTAACAAAACGGCACACTGAGGGATTAAATATTGTTTAAATGATGTGAGACACATGAAAATTGCCATCTTTGGTGCCGGCTCAACAGGCTGTTTTTTAGCAGGCGAACTCAAGCTCGCTAAGCTTGATGTCAGTGTTATTTGCCGGCCACGGATTAAACACAGCATTATTGAAAATAACGGTATTCGGCTTACCGACTATCAAGGCTTAGATCAACGCGTCATGCCAGATGCACTGATGACCGATATCAACCAGTCTGTTAATAAGAGCCGTAATAAAAGTGATAATAATAGCGGCGATAATGAGCAAATAACGCAATTCGATGTCATCTTTGTCACCCTAAAATGCCACCAACTCACCAGCATCATCGATGACTTATTAGCAATATCAACCCAGCAAAGCGCCATCGTATTAATGCAAAATGGCCTAGGTAGCCTTGAAATCCTTCAGCAAGCCTTTAAAAACCGCAATCAAGTAAGGCAAATCTTTCAGGGCATCACCCCGTTTAATGTATTGCAGCAAGACAACGCCAGCTTTCATAAAGGCACTGAAGGGGTATTTACCTTCGAAACATGCCCGCAAACTCACGCCATTGACACCGCGATGAACAATGCACAGGCAAATATCAGCTGCACATTAGCAACCGATATGACGGCCATTATTAATGGTAAATTACTGCTCAACCTCAATAACGCCTTAAACGCCATATGTGATGTACCGATAAAGCAGCAATTAAGCCAGCGCAAAACCCGAAAACTGCTGGCCATGGCAATGCAAGAGTGGCTTAAGGTCTGCAAACAAGCACACTTACCACTGGCCCAATTCACCAAAGTTAAACCCCGCTTGCTACCGCTGATTTTATCGCTACCTGATAGCTTATTTACCTTGATAGCAAAACCCATGTTGGCAATCGACCCGCACGCACGTTCATCGATGTGGCAAGATATACACGCACAGCGCCCCACAGAAATTGATTACCTAAATGGCGCAGTCGTAAAGCTTGGGCTCAACCACCAAGTGGCAACCCCAGTAAACAGCGCCATAGTCGCAGGAATTAAAAAATTAGAGCAAGGCAAGACAATCAGTATCGATGAGATTTACCGCATGATCCGAGCTTAACTCGCACCTATATAGCGCCAGCACTTACAGAAAGTTAGCCCTGATATACCGCTAGCATTGCTTTCAGCTAGATACAAAAAAGCCGAGCTCATCACTGCATGCAGCAACCAACTCGGCTTTTTAACGCCTTAAAACAATTAATAGTCGTAAATAGTCTCGCTAAATCTACTTAGTCTTTTTAATCATAGGCAGCACCAACAGCGCCACACCTACCACTAAAAATGGAATACTCAATAATTGCCCTGCACTCATTGTCCAATCTGTGGCATAAGCGGCTTGCTTAACCTTGACCATTTCGATGGCCCAACGTGCGCTGAATACGCTACACAAGAACAGTCCAAAAATAACCCCGTGCTTTTGTTTTAAGTTGGTAAATTTATACACAGCAAACAAAGCAATAAAGATAACTAAATAGCTAATGGCCTCATATAACTGCGCCGGATGGCGCGGCAGCATATCAATACGTTCGAAAATAATGCCCCACGGTTTAGTGGTCGGTAGCCCTAAAATCTCTGAATTGGCAAAGTTTGCCATCCGTACAAAAAAGCCAAATATCGCTGTCGCAATGGCTAAGCGGTCAAGTAAAAACAAAAACGGCATATCGGTTTTACGCTTGTAATAGTAAAGCGCTAAAATGGCACCTAAACCACCGCCATGGCTGGCTAAACCGCCTTCCCAAATGGCCAAAATCTTCATTGGATTGGCAAAATAGTAACTTGGATCGTAAAAGAAACAGTGGGCTAAACGGGCGCCAACAATAATCCCCACCACACAATAAGTCAGTAAATTATCTAGCGATGCGACATCTAAACCTTCTTTTTTGTACATGTGCTTCATAACTTGAAAACCACTGGCAATGGCTACCGCAAACAAAGCCCCATACCAATGTACTTGTAAACCCATAAATGAAATTAATACTGGGTCGAGATTCCACACAAAATGGTCCAATTGACTACTCCAAACATTAACAACCACTCACGCAGCAGGCGTGAGCAAATAATTGCCGCTACTATAAACAATTCATCGGCTTAATTCGATGACTATGGTCACCACAGCAGACTATTTCCATGATAGGTAGACGACACTCGTACCTTAATCGCAATGCTGTGACTGATAAAAGCCGCTTAAGTTGCACACTAACCAGTATAAATAGCTCAAAAGCCAGTTGATAAAACTTGCTAAGCTTTGACCTTCACAATCAGCAGACTATAATCGACACACTATTTACGTTGCTAATTAATCAGGGTTCACAATGATCCAAAGTATGACCGCCTACGCTCGCATTGAGCACAAAGCCGAATGGGGCACAGCCTCGTGGGAAATCCGCTCAGTCAATCAACGCTACTTAGAAACCTACTTACGGTTACCAGAGCAAATGCGTAGCCTAGAGCCAGTATTGCGCGATCGCCTACGTAAACGCTTAAACCGCGGCAAGGTTGAGGTCAACTTACGTTATGAACTATCAGAGTCTGGCAGCAGTGAAATGCGCCTAAACCAAGACTTGGCCAAGCAACTACTTAACGCAGCAGAGTGGTTAAAGAAAGAATCTAGCCATGGCGAGCTTAACTTAGCCGACATTCTACGCTGGCCTGGTGTGATGTCTGGCGCAGAGCAAGACATGGGCGACATCAATAAAGACTTACTGGTGGCTTTTGATGGCGCTGTAGCGCAATTTATCGAAGCTCGCGGCCGTGAAGGTGAAGCAATCAATACTATGTTGCAAACCCGCCTAGACCAAATTGTTGAACAAGTGGCCATCGTGCGCGAGCACATGCCAGCCGTGATGCAATGGCAACGTGACAAGCTAACCAACCGTTTAGCAGAAATCACTGGCGAACTTGATCCTGCTCGTATGGAGCAAGAAATGGTGCTACTTGCACAAAAGATGGATGTCGCAGAAGAAATGGATCGCCTTGATGCACACGTTGCAGAAACGCGCTTAATCCTCAAAAAAGGTGGCGCACAAGGCCGCCGCTTAGATTTCATGATGCAAGAGTTTAACCGCGAATCTAATACCCTAGCGTCTAAGTCAATCAGTGCAGAAGTCACCGCCGCAGCGGTAGAACTTAAAGTGCTTATTGAGCAGATGAGAGAACAGATCCAGAACGTTGAGTAAGCATTTTACACACGTTTTATAAAACTAAGCCCAGCGAATGCTGGGCTTTCTATTTTAGTTTGTAAAGTTTGTAGGCCTTATAACAACCTTCGTTTCACACGCTACAACAGGTAAAACTAACCCATAGTGAGTTTGATTGCTTGTTTGGTGCCTTGAGCCCTTAATGACTATCCCATAGGTTATATCGCATTAAGGGATACTTCATGAGCTGGTACTCCAATACATTTCAGCTTCCTTAAGTGCATTCTATTGTTAATAAAAAAGGCTAATTCACGAATATCGAAGATAAAACACTGGTCAAAGCTGACTTAATCACTAGCTATGTTACAGTGAGTCTTATCGCTGAATTATCACCAAGTTATCGTTATTTAAGAAGGTTTTGTGGAACAACTCACTATCGTCATTGATTTTTTAGCAACCTATAAGTTGTTTGTTACCGTATTAATCATCCTATTGCTGTCGATGCTTAAACGCTTTGTGGTGTCTAAAATTCGTGGTGATATCGCTTTTGTGAGCGAAGGGCAGCGTAAGTGGATGTCGCGGACTAAAAACGGCACTTTCATCTTAATCGTGATGATTTTATTTTTACTGTGGCAGACAGAAATCAATAAGTTCGCGCTGTCTGTGACCGCGATTGCCATTGCATTGGTGGTGGCGTCAAAAGAGATTATTCTGTGTTTTACTGGCTCCATTCAGCGGGCGAGTTCGCGCTCATTTGTCATCGGTGACTGGATTGAAGTGGGTAAGCTGTGCGGCGAGGTCATTGAACACAACTTAATGGCGACGGTGATCCAAGAAATCGACTTGCACCATGGTCAGTACCATTACACCGGTAAAACAGTCACCTTCCCTAATAGTATGTTTTTTAGTTATGCGGTGAAAAACCTCAATTTCATGAAGCGTTATGTTTACCATAGCTTTTCCATTACCGTGGTTGAGTTTGTAAACTTGTATCCGCTGTTTCCTGCATTAACCAGCAAGATTGAAGCCCACTGTGAAGACTTTTTTGAAGTAGCAACTCGCTATAATAATATTATTGAAAGACATGCTGGCGTTGACCTGCCAGGACCTGAGCCACATATTCATATCCATAGCGGCCCTGCGGGTGAGCAAATGGTGCATATTATGATTTTTTGCCCCACTGAACGGGCAACCCATTTAGAGCAACACATTCGAGAAGACTTTATGATTGCCTATCATGAGGCGTTTCCTAAAGCGGCTGAAACGAGTGCTTGAGTTAACCTGCTAGGCTAATGTTCAGGGCTAATGTTCAGGGATAATGCTTCGAGCTGATACTTTGAGCTAAAGATTTACCCAAAAAGAAGCCACTCAATCGAGTGGCTTTATTTATGCTAAAAATCGAGCTATCTAACTCACTGAATGCAGTACATCATGTAGTTGCTGTAGGTCTTTGACTTCAAACGTTGGCGTAATGCCATCGACGGTTTGTTTACCGTGATGATTGAGCCAACAGGTATCAATCCCAGCATTAACGCCGCCTAAAATATCTGAATGCAGGTTATCGCCCACCATCAAAATATTGTGCTTTTCAGGGTTACCCATCAGCTTAAAGGTATGCTCAAAAATACTGACATCGGGTTTGGCTTTACCAAACTCTTCAGAAATCACCACATGCTCAAATGACGACTTAAAGCCGGTGCGTTCAAGGCGCACATTTTGCAGCTCAGTTAAGCCGTTGGTGATTATGCCTAAATTGGCTTTGCCTTTTAGGCTATCAACCAGCTGTTTCGCCCCCGGTAATGGCTGACAGATATCGGCCATGGCCGCTAAAAAATCACTGTTAAGTTGCTTGGTCGTGACATTGAGCTTTTCAGCCCAATGTAAAAAGCGGGTGTGTTGCAGCTGCGCGGCATCAATTAATCCTTGTTGATAATCCAGCCAAAGCTGCTTGTTTACCGATTGATAAAATTCAAAATCACTGGCTTTAAAATCAATATCAAAGCGTGAAAACATCAGCTTTAGGCCGCTAAATATATCAAAATCAAACAGGGTTTCATCGGCGTCAAACAATATCCATTGGTACTTCATGGTTCAGCCTTATCGACGTTTTGGTTTATGAAAATGATTTGAAACAGCCTAGTTATTATTCAAATAGCGTCACTAATTGCGCTTCTTGGGCAACCAAGCTGTTATATATGGTTAACTGGTTTGCCGCGCGATCGAGGTTATGGCCCTCACGATGAATACCAAAGTACACATCACCATTTAAATGATCGGTTAAAAACCGCGAACCTAGCATCAACGCCATCACTTTAATGCCTAACCACAGGCTGCGTTTTTCCAGCGGTGTTAATATTGCAGATAACTGCTCGGTATAGGCTTGAGTGGCTGCTTTAATAATCTCAGGGCGAGCAATGACTTTATCGAGCGCTGTAGAGTCTTCTTCCTCAGGTGAGCAAAACGCCCGTACCATGTCACCAAAGTCATACATTAAGTAGCCTTTCATGCAGGTGTCGATATCGATGACTGCCATGCTAGACATATCACGCTTATCAAACAGCATATTGTTGATTTTTGTGTCGTTATGGCAAATACGAAGTGGCAGTTGTTGCTCCACTTTGGCGAGCTCAGCAAATAAGGCTTGTTGCGAAAACACTAAATCAACCCATTGCTGACAATCTGCTAAGCGCTGAGATTTATCATCAGCAACCGCTTGTTTAAGCTGTTGGATACGAAGAGGAAGGTTTAAGAAGTTAGGAATAACATCTTGTAAGCTATTAGCATCTAAATCACTCAATGCATGTGCAAAATGACCAAAAGCGCTGGCGGCCATTTTGGCTTCATCTTGATTGGTCACCACTTCAATTGTATGGCTATTGGCTAAATAGCTAATGGCTCGCCAATAACCTTTATCACCAAGGTTTACCGACAAACTTCCATCCTTAAGAACCACAGGCGAAATAACATCGAGCTGGTATTCACCCAAGGTAGATTTTTGGATGAGGTGATGACTCACTTTAGCAGCATTGTCGATTAACACGTCAGGTTTGGTGAACACTGTGGTATTAATTTTCTGTAGCACCATTTGCCCTGCTGGCCACTTAACCAAATAGGTTTGGTTAATATGACCATTGCCCAAAGGCGCAATAGTGGCACTTGTTACATCTGATGCTGCAATTCCATATAAAGGCAAAATTGTTTGCCTAATAAACTCAACCACCCAACACTCCATATCTTTTCTTTGCAAGCCAAACAGTTTAAGTCATCGCAGCCGGCAACACTAGTCACCTGTTGTGCTGCGATTTAAGCTCTTATAAGCTTTTCATAAATTGGCCAAATGCAGGCTCAGAGGATAATGTGGCTTGGCTGCCTTTCAGGCTAAAGTTATAACCACACAGTTTGAAGCTACCACGCATGGCAACATTGTTGATGAGCTTGGTATTATCCAGCGGTGAAAAGCGCGCTTCGGTGCCGCTATCTGCCATTAAATCAACGCTAATGGGCCTAAATTTACTGCCATCATTAAAGACTAATTCGGCGCAGCGTTTATCGCCTTGGGCTGTATCTAAACGCCAAATAGACTGGGCATCACCTTCATCACCTAACCAGCGTAACACTAAAATATCTTCTTGTAAGATAAGCCAAAAACCATCAGGCAGTTTTACTCGCGCAGTTTCATTGCTTGCTAATGGTTGCTCAATGGCTGCGGTTTCAACAGGTACAATTTCGGTTTTTTCTGTGCCAGTAAATAATAAGCTAATTAGATAGATAACTAGGCCAATTGCACACATAACCCCTATAGCTTTTGCCGCCATTATAAGTATTTTTTTATTATCTTGCGCCCACACTAACCAAGATTTAAGTAATTCTGTCATCGAACCTGACTCTAATGCGCCTCGGTCAACTCGGTAGCTGGGCTTTTCATCAGCTTGATACCTAGCCTCGTCTGTTTCGCTATTGTATCCAGCTGCATTATTTGCAGAATGGTTAAACGGATTAAGCTCAGACTCTTTATAAACGGTTTCGTGCTGATAACCAGGCTCATGGCCCAGTTCGTCATCAAAACTGTTGTTATCAAAGCTTTCAATATCAGAGTTTGCGCTATCAACGTTGGCAGCGTCAGGGCTTTCAGCCCTAAGACTGGTGTTATTGCCATGTCCAATGGTCGGTTCTTGACGCTGCCTTACTCTCTGAGCGCCTGCAACAGGTTTAGCATGTGGGCCTTGATAGCCCATAACATAAAAATTATTTCTGCGGTTTTGATTACGGCTATTGCTCTTGGGTGCTGAAAACCACGCAAAACCAGCGCTCACTATGGCCGCTAAAATAAAAATGGTCACTGACACAGCAACAGGAAAACTAAATGCAATAGAAAGGCTAAAAAATAACAATAACAAGGTTGGGATTGCCACCAAAGAGCTTGGCTTAGCTGCGTCTCGTAAACGGCGTAAGCTGCTTAAAGCACTAATGGGCAGCGCCACTACTCCTGCAATAATAGTGGTAACAGAATGAGCAAATAACAGCGCGATGATTAATACAAAAATCAAACAAGATAATTGCACAGCCAACACTCTTTGACCGTTATCTCGGCCTTGGCGACAAAATAAGGATGAAAATGACACAAGAAATCCCAATAATAAATAAACAGAAACTATATAAGCAGACTAAACAATTTCATCACTAAAGTCAGCGAAACCACTGCATTTGCCGCAAAATTAATTGTAAAAACATCAATCACAAACCATTTAGCGCCATTAACATTGCCAGTTCATTTTTTTATTAACGAATATGACAAAATGAAATAGCCTTAGGTCTTTAAGCCTATGCATTAAACTAATCAATGTATTACTAAGGTTAGAAAAAAAATCGCCGCTAATAACCACAGATTTATGCAGTTTTTTCCATCACAAATCTCGCAAATTGCCATGCTTTGAGTATAATACTCGCCCTGTAAAATAATCTGGTTGGAATTTGCACTATGAGCGCGAGAGGAAATCTATTTATTGTGTCTGCCCCAAGTGGCGCCGGTAAATCTTCGCTTATCTCTGCTTTATTAAAAGATAAGCCAAGCGACATGCAAGTGTCTGTATCACACACTACCCGTCAACCACGTCCTGGTGAAGTTAATGGTCAACATTATCACTTTGCCAGCGTTGAACAATTTAAAGCGCTCATCGCTGATGAAGCTTTTTTTGAATGGGCTGAAGTGTTTGGTAACTATTACGGCACATCCCGCAAGGTCATTGAGCAAACATTAGCCAACGGTATTGATGTCTTTTTAGATATTGATTGGCAAGGCGCAGAGCAAGTTAAAAAGCTAATGCCTGAGGCCGTTGGGGTATTTATATTACCCCCTTCAAAAGCTGAGCTTGAACGCCGCCTAACTGGCCGAGGACAAGACAGCCAAGACGTGATTGACGGACGTATGGCTGAGGCTGTATCTGAGATGTCACACTATAAAGACGCTGATTATATTATTGTAAACGATGACTTTGATACCGCACTAGACGATCTGCGCGCGATCATTCGCAGCCAAAGATCAACCTGTGCTAGTCAGATCCATACTCATAATGGTATGATTAACGATCTGTTGGCAGACTAATTGTCATTAAGTACAATTTGCGTCACTTTTTCCCATAGATAACACTGGAGTTTCACCACATGGCTCGCGTAACTGTAGAAGACGCCGTACAACAAATCGGCAACCGTTTTGACATGATCCTGGTTGCAGCGCGTCGTGCACGCCAAATCGCTGTGCAAGGTAAAGACCCAATGGTTGAAGAGATGAATGATAAACCAACGGTTATCGCCCTGCGCGAAATCGAATTAGGTTTAGTCACCTCTAACACATTAGACGCTGATGAGCGTCAAACTGTACGTGAACGCGAAGCAGCTGAAATTGCCGCTGTTGCAGCAATTGCTGAAGGCCGTTCACTTTAAGGAGTAGCGCCACTTGTATCTGTTTGAAGGTCTAAAGGAGTCTGCCTCTGGTTATTTAGAACCAGCGCAAGTAGAGTTACTCAAGCAGGCGTACATTGTTGCGCGTGATGCCCATGAAGGGCAAATGCGCACAAGTGGCGAGCCCTATATTACCCACCCCGTTGCGGTAGCCCGCATCGTTGCAGATATGCGTCTTGATCACGAGACGTTAATGGCTGCACTGCTTCACGACACCATCGAAGATACCCCAGTTACCAAAGAAGAACTCACTGAGCTATTTGGCGTAACCGTGGCTGAACTGGTCGAAGGCGTGTCTAAACTTGAAAAAATCAAGTTCCGCGATAAAAAAGAAGCCCAAGCTGAAAACTTCCGCAAGATGATGATGGCAATGACGCAAGATATTCGCGTTATTTTGATCAAACTTGCTGACAGAACGCATAACATGCGAACTTTGGGTGCATTACGTCCTGACAAGCGTCGTCGTATTGCCCGTGAAACCTTAGAGATTTACGCACCGATTGCTAACCGTCTTGGTATTCACAATATCAAAAGCGAATTAGAAGATTTAGGTTTTCAAGCCTATTATCCGATGCGATATCGCGTTTTAAAAGAAGTCGTAAAAGCAGCCCGTGGTAATAGAAAAGAACTGATTAACAGTATTGAAACTGCCATAACCTCTCGCCTTGAAGATGCTGGAATTAACTGCAAGGTCAAAGGTCGTGAGAAAAACCTTTACTCAATTTACCTTAAAATGAGTAAAAAAGAACTGCAGTTTCAAGAAGTCATGGACATTTATGCCTTCAGAGTCATGGTCGATTCCATTGACACCTGTTACCGTGTATTAGGTGCCATGCATGGTCTTTATAAGCCTCATCCCGGTCGCTTTAAAGATTATATTGCCATTCCTAAAGCCAATGGTTATCAATCATTGCACACCTCATTATTTGGCCCCCATGCGGTTCCTGTTGAAGTACAAATACGTACTGAAGAAATGGACCTGATGGCGGACAAAGGGGTTGCTGCTCATTGGATGTATAAGAGCGGCACCAGTAGTTCACAACAAAGTACCACCCAAGTTCGCGCCCATAAGTGGATGCAAAGCTTGCTGGAGCTACAACAAAGCGCCAGTAGCTCATTTGAGTTTGTGGAAAATGTTAAAACTGAGCTATTCCCTGAAGAAATATACGTATTCACCCCAGAAGGCCGCATTTTAGAGCTGCCGGTGAATGCAACAGCGGTCGACTTTGCTTACGAAGTCCATACCGATGTGGGTAACACCTGTGTCGGCGCCCGTGTTAACCGTCAAGCTTATCCATTAAGTCAGCCGTTAATATCAGGCCAAACCGTTGAAATTATTACAGCTAAAGGCGCAAGACCTAATGCTGCATGGCTTAACTTTGTCGTAACAGGTAAAGCCCGCGGTAAAATTCGTCAAGTCTTGAAAAGTTTAACCAGTGACGATGCTGTGGCGCTCGGCAAACGGCTACTGAACCACGCATTAGGTGAAAACAAGCTTGATGACATCACCTTAGAGCAGCTTAAAAAAGTTATTGCTGAAACTAAGCATGACAATCTTGAATCGTTATTGGCTGATATCGGCCTAGGTAATGCCATGAGCATTGTGGTTGCCCAGCGCTTAATGGGTCACAAGCTCACCACTAAGAATGAAGATAGCGAAACCGAAGAGCACTTGATGCCAATTCGCGGCGCTGAAGGCATGTTGGTGACCTTCGCAAATTGCTGTCGTCCAATTCCAGGTGATGCTGTCATCGCCCATGTAAGCCCAGGCAAAGGCCTTGTGGTACACATGGAAAATTGCTCAAATATCCGTGGTTATCAAAGCGAGCCAGACAAATATATCCCAGTACATTGGGATAACGTTGAAGGTGAAAGCTATCAAGCCAATCTGCGAGTTGAAATTGTCAATCATCAAGGCGCACTGGCAAAAATCACCAGTATTATTGCTGCCGCCGGCTCAAATATTCATAACTTGAGCACTGAAGAGCGTGATGGCAGAGTCTATCTCATTAACCTGCGGATCTCAGTCGACGACCGTGTTCATTTGGCCAATGTTATGCGCCGCATTAGGGTATTACCTGAAGTCCTGCGCACCTCACGTAACCGCTAATAAATCAATCACGACTTCTGCACTGCAGAAGTCTTGCGCACCTGCCACAAACGTTAGTAATATTGATCCCCTAAATCCCTAAGTTAGATAACAGCTTAGGGATGACATCATTCATTTACTTGATCGCAGAGGGCGTCATGGCAGAAAAAATCATCATCGCAACCGATAAAGCTCCAACAGCAATTGGCACCTATTCTCAAGCTGTAAAAGTAGGTAGCACTGTTTACCTTTCAGGCCAAATCCCACTCGTACCAAGCACCATGGAAATGGTTAGCGATGATTTCTCTGAGCAGGTTGTACAGGTTTTCGAAAACTTAACCGCAGTATGTGATGCCGCTGGCGGCACTATGGCTGATATCGTTAAACTGAATATCTTTTTAACCGACTTATCTCACTTCGCTACCGTTAATGAAATCATGGCGCGCTACTTTACTCAACCTTATCCAGCACGTGCTGCAATCGGGGTAAAACAGCTGCCAAAAGGCTCATTAGTGGAAATGGATGGAATAATGGAGATCTAGCTCACAAACCGAGTTTTATCCTGAAGGGTGCCATTGGCACCCTTTTTTATTAGAGCTATTACTCAAGAGGTATTTAACTTTCAGTGAAACATGCTAGTTTATAAGTAGAAATTATCTCGTTAAGTTGTTCTCGCGTTTGCGAATAGGCTGATAAATAGCCATACTGAGATGATTGCATTAGCAAACTACAAATAAATGCATCCTACATTAAAAACAAAAAGAACATGGAATTGTCGATGGAAAATCTAATAAAAACGCCAGTAGAAATGTTATCTCATTGGGCTGAAACCCAAGGGGATGCCGTATATTTACGACAACCAATTAACGGCCAGTTTGTTGACTTCACATGGGGAGAAGTTCAGCAAAAGGTACAACAAATTGCAGGCGCATTACGCCACTTAGGTCTAGTACCGGGTGACAAAGTTGCTCTGCTTTCTAAAAACTGTGCCGAGTGGTTTATTACCGATCTTGCCCTTATGCACGGCGGCTACATCAGTGTGCCAATCTATCCCACTGCTAACGCTGAAATGATCCGCTATGTATTAGAACACAGTGGCGCTAAAGCTATCTTCACCGGAAAACTTGATTTTTGGGCCGACCAAGAAGCCGGTGTCGGCGGTGAAATCCTCCGTTTAGCTTTACCTTATGACACAATGCCAGCGCAATATCATTGGGAAAAACTGCTTGAGTTAGGGCAACCATTAGTGGATGCGCCTACGCCTAGTAGCGATCAAATGATGACGCTCATTTACACCTCGGGCTCTACTGGTAAACCAAAAGGCGCAATGCAAACCTTCGGCAGTTACGGCTGGACTTGTGAAGCGGTTGTGCGCGATTTAAAAACCAATACCACAGACAGATTATTATCCTACTTGCCTTTAGCGCACATTACTGAGCGGGTAGCGATTCAAGGATCGTCTTTTTACTCCGGCTCGTCGGTGGCGTTTGTAGAAAGTTTAGATTCTTTTGTGGCTGATGTGCAGCGATGCCGCCCGACGGTCTTTTTCTCGGTGCCGCGTTTATGGACCCTGTTTCAGCTCAATATTGTCAATAAAATTGGCCAAAGCAAGCTGGATTTATTGCTTAAAATCCCACTGGTTAGCGGCTTAGTTAAACGTAAAATCCAAAAAGGTTTAGGCTTAGAGCATTGCCGTTTATTAGGTTCAGGATCAGCCCCCATCCCACCATCTCAATTAGAGTGGTACAACAAAATCGGCATGAATATTTCAGAAGCCTGGGGCATGACCGAAAACTGTGCTTACTCAATTATTAACTTCCCATTTAATGCCTCAAAAATTGGTAGCGTGGGTCGCCCTGTTGAAGGCTGCCAAGTTCGCCGCACCGATGAAGGTGAGTTAATGGTTAAGAGCCCAGGTTTGATGACAGGTTATTACAAGCAAGAAGAAGCCACAGCAGCATGCTTTGATGCTGATGGATTTTTCCATACGGGTGACTTATGTGAAATCGATGAAGATGGCTACATTTCTATCACTGGCCGCGTTAAAGATAACTTTAAAACCTCTAAAGGTAAGTATGTGGCGCCGGTGCCTATTGAGCGTAAAATAGCCCAAGATCCGCACATTGAGCTACTTTGTGTCATTGGCTCAGGCTTACCGCACCCGATCACCTTAGTGCAATTATCTGAAGGCTCAGCCTTGCAAGCCCGCGAAGAAGTGCGCGCGTCACTGAAAGCGACCCTAGATGGAGTTAACCCGCACCTTGAGTCCCATGAAGTTGTGGATGCCATTGTCGTAGTGACAGAGCCTTGGACCATTGAAAATGATGCCCTAACCCCTACACTTAAAATTAAGCGTCATGTGTTAGAAAAGCAGTTCAGTGCCAAAGTTGACGGTATTCGCGGCGCTAAAGTGTGCTGGGAAGACGAGATTTAGCACCACAGTAATTCGCTTCAATATATTGGCCGCCTAAGCTTTAACAAGCCGGCGGCTTTTTTATCAATGACATTTGTCACCTCAAACTGGTGACGTTTGTGTCTGCCCTGTGCAAGCCCTTTGTTAGATACTAACTCCGTAGCAACACACCTTAAATGCAATAAACGGAGTTAATCATGACATCACTAATCTTAAAATCTCTTATCTCAAAATCAACCGTCATGGCGGTAACACTGACGTTAGTCAGTAGTGCTAGCAATGCCGATATCGGCGCTATCGATATGGCAGCCAACACAATGGATCTACAACAGCTAAAGGTTCTCAGCGAACAATCTGTGGATTATGAACACGCCTATGCACAATATCGCATCGCCATTACAGCCAATATTAGCGGTCTGCGCGGAGTGGCTAAAAAAGCCCTCAATGATGCACAGTCGACACTTGAAACTGTATTGAGCCGTGAAGACGATGCTGAGTCAATGGCGCTACTGGCTTCTGTTTACGGTATGCAAATCGCCAATGACTCAAGCAAAGGACAATCTCTGGGAATGAAGGTAAGTGCTTTACTGGCTCAAGCAGAACAACTCAGCCCTGAAAATCCCCGTATTGCGTTAGTCAGAGCAATGAGCGCCTTTTATACTCCCGCTCAATATGGCGGCGGTATGGATAAGGCTGAGCAATATGCCACTGATGCGATTCGTTTTTATGAACAGCCATGTGTTGATATCTGCTGGGGGCATACTGAAGCGTACACCTGGCGCGGAATCGCTAAGCAAGAATTAGGTCGTCAAAAAGAAGCAATTAATGATTGGCAACACGCTGTAGAAATTGATCCTAATTACGCTTGGGCAAATTTTTTACTTAAACAACAAGCGCGTTAATCCGATGCTGCTGAAGCTAGCTACTGCAGACATACACATTATGACTCGGTTGCAGTATGCTAACTTCGCAAGGAGGCTTCATGTCTAATATCAATACCAAACACTCGGTCAATAGTAGCAACACTCGCGTTCACCCAGAAAAAGCCTATCGACAAAAAACAGCTTGGGTATATCTGCTCAATCTGATTTTTTACTTTATTCCACTTTGGTTTATGCGGGATGATTGGGCTCGGGTCGGTGTCAGCTTGTTACTCATATTTCCCTTCTTATATGGGTACTTTTGGGCTTACAAAAGCTCAGCCGTTCAAGGGAAATATCCTATTGCTTTAATGCTCATCACTGCGAGCATTGCCACCATATTTACCAGCGGCTCCATTTCATTTTTCAGTTTTGCCGGTTTTTTTGTTGGTTTTTTCTATTCACTGCGCACCGCCATTATTAGCTTTATTCTTATCAGTACTTGGCTGTGGCTACTTAATTACATTGTGGGCTATGAAGCTTACTATTTTCCGCTATACGGTATGTTAATCACCTTTGTGGTGGGGCTATTTGGCGTGGTTGAGCATAACAATGAACGCATCAGGCGCCAACAAAGACAATCAAATGATGAAATCGCTAACTTAGCAACGGCACTGGAGCGTGAACGTATTGCGCGCGATTTACATGACATCATGGGGCACAATTTATCTTCCATTGCACTGAAAGCACAACTCGCCGAAAAACTGGTTGAAGCAGGCGAGCTTGCTGTTGCAAAACAGCATTTACAGGAACTTGCTGATATCGCCAGAAACAGCTTAACTGAAATTCGCCAAACGGTTTCTAATTACAAACATAAAGGCTTACAAGATACGGTCAATCAACTATGCAGTTTATTAAGACAAAAAGAAATTGAAGTACATCTCGAGGGTAAATTACCACCATTAACACCTTTGCAAGAAACTCAACTAGGGCTAATGTTGACAGAATTAGTTAATAATATGCTCAAACATAGCCAAGCCAGTCAATGTGTATGGTGCTTTAACACCTTAGATAAGCAGCTTATTGTTAGCCTAAGTGACAATGCTAACACCAAAGTTATTAAAGAAGGTAATGGCTTAAAAGGCATTAGAGAGCGAGTGAACTTATTGGGCGGCAAGTTTAGTTATCATATTAACGATGGCTACCGTTTTAGCATCAGTTTGCCCCTTGAAGCAGAGCAAGTCAGTGAACCTAAAGTTGACAACGACACGGAACAGCCTTAATGAAGATTTTATTAGCAGAAGATCAAGCCATGGTGCGCGGGGCATTATCAGCCCTACTTACCCTTGCCGAAGATGAACTCGGTGAAGTCGATATCACAGAAGCAGAAGATGGTAACCAAGCCATGGCAATGCTTAAAGAGCAGCATTTTGATTTGCTGCTCAGTGATATTGAAATGCCCGGTCACAGCGGCGTTGAGCTGGCTCAGTGGCTCGCAGCATATCAAGCCGAGGCTGCAACAATGCAACCTAAAACTAAAATCATCATCTTAACCACTTTTGGCCGCGTAGGTTACATCAAAAGAGCACTCAGTTGTGGCGTCGAGGGATTTTTGCTAAAAGATGCGCCATCAGAAAGTCTAGTCAACGCTATTAAACAGGTGATGGCAGGTAAAAAAATTATCGATCCAGAGCTGGCGATCAGCGCCATTGGTGATATTGACCCACTCAATGATAAAGAAAGAAAAGCGCTACGATTAGCCAGTGATGGCTTATCAACCAGTGATATCGCCGCCCAGTTATTTATCGCCGAAGGTACTGTGCGGAATTACCTTTCTGAAGCGATCTCCAAGCTCAATGCCACCAATCGCATAGATGCGGCGCGAATAGCTAAACAAAAAGGCTGGTTATAGAGGCAGTTAAGCCTGATATCTGGATTAATATTGCCTTGTATTAAAACTCTGCTAAGATAAGCCATAACATCTGTATATATTTACAGTACTATCATTGCTAACAAGCATCAGGGCGATAAAGTTGACTGTATAACTCTTTGGATAACTGTCAAAGTTAACCCCAAAGTGAATGACTCACTTTAATCAGCGAGCTTTACAATATCAACAAAGTCTAAGTGATGAAGTCTGTGGTCAACTCAATAGATAAAGGCATGCTAGATTTGCAACCATTGGATCAGGTACCGATTACCGACTTAAAAGGCGTCGCTAAAAAAGCCGCTGAAAAGCTGGCAAAGCTTGGCATTAAGACAGTGCAAGATGTACTGTTTCATTTGCCGCTGCGCTATGAAGACCGCACCCAAATCTATCCCATCAATGCTCTTTATCCCGCGATGTACGCCACAGTTGAAGCTGAAATCATCTCAACCCAAATTGTGCCGGGTCGCAGACGTATGCTGACCTGCAATATTGCCGACGAAAGTGGTTATCTCACATTGCGGTTTTTTAACTTCTCGGTTGCCCAGCGAAATGGCATGCAAAACGGCGCGATAATTCGGGCCTATGGTGAAATCAAGCGCGGCAACCGCCATTTTGAGATAATCCACCCAGAATACAAAATCATTAAAGCTGGCGAAAACCCAGCCCTGAGTGATTCACTGACCCCTATTTATCCTTCGACTGAAGGATTAAAACAAGCCAGTTGGATTAAGCTCACCGAGCAGGCACTAACTATGCTCAATCAAGGTGGCTTAACAGAGTTACTACCACCAGCCCTGCAACCCAACAATATGAGCATTGGTCAGGCATTATCCTTAATCCATCGACCGCCCAATAACATCGCCCAAGCCGATTTAGAGCAAGGCATGCACCCCGCTCAGCAGCGCTTAGTCCAAGAAGAGTTACTGGCCCATAACTTAAGTATGCTGCAATTACGTCAGCGCAATAACCTTGATAAAGCGGTGACTTTACCCGCCACCGGCCAGCTATTAAATCCATTTTTAAAAGCCTTACCTTTTAAGCCAACAGGGGCCCAGCAACGAGTCGTAGCTGATATCGGTATTGATATTGAAAAGCCCACACCTATGATGCGCTTAGTGCAAGGGGATGTGGGCTCGGGTAAAACCTTAGTGGCCGCCTTAGCAGCCCTGCAAGCCATTGAAAATGGTTATCAGGTGGCGATGATGGCACCGACGGAATTATTAGCAGAGCAACACGCAGTCAACTTTGCCGCCTGGTTTGAACCATTAGGGCTAAAAGTGGGCTGGTTAGCAGGCAAGTTAAAAGGCAAAGCCAGAACACAATCATTGGCTGATATCGCCGATGGCAGCGCCAACATGGTAATTGGCACCCATGCTATTTTCCAAGAGCAGGTCAGTTTTAATAAGCTCGCGTTAATCATTATTGATGAACAACACCGTTTTGGGGTCCATCAACGCTTAGGATTACGCGAAAAAGGCGTCAGCCAAGGCTTTCATCCGCATCAATTAATAATGACAGCTACGCCAATTCCGCGCACGTTAGCGATGACGGCTTATGCTGATTTAGAAACCTCTATCATTGATGAGTTACCGCCAGGAAGAACCCCTGTTACCACGGTTGCCATTAGCGATAATCGCCGCGAACAAATCATCGAGCGGGTAAAACAAGCCGCGCTAAATGATAATCGGCAGATTTATTGGGTTTGTACTCTCATTGAAGAATCTGAAGTTCTTGAGTGCCAAGCCGCTGAAGATACCGCTGCAGAATTAAGCCAATTACTACCCGAATTAAAGGTTGGCTTAGTGCACGGACGTATGAAAAGTGCAGAAAAACAGCAAATAATGGCCCAATTTAAGGCGGGTGAACTACATTTATTAGTGGCAACAACGGTTATTGAAGTGGGAGTCGATGTGCCTAATGCCAGTTTAATGATTATTGAAAACCCTGAGCGGTTAGGCTTGGCGCAATTGCATCAGTTACGTGGCCGAGTAGGCCGAGGCTCTATTGCCAGCCACTGCGTGTTATTGTACAAAGCACCGTTATCACAAACTGCCACCAAACGTTTAGGAGTACTAAGGGCCAGTAACGATGGCTTTGTTATTGCCCAAAAAGACTTAGAAATAAGAGGCCCAGGTGAAGTACTCGGTACCCGCCAAACCGGCTTGGCAGAAATGAAAATCGCTGATTTAGTCAGGGATCAATATCTGATTGAAAACACACAAAAATTAGCGGCCCATGTTATGCAACAAGTGCCACAAAATGTAGACAGCATTGTTCAACGTTGGTTAGGGGATCGCCAGCAATACGTACAAGCATAAATTATTGTTAACTTAGTCTTATATTACTAGACAAGTGTTGAGATTATTGCAGAATGAAAATAAGGTTTAAGCCTTATATGCCACCAAATGAAAATGTAACAAATTCAATGATATTGGTTCCCTTTCGACGTTTAAAGCTAAGGAATAGACATGCAAGTCAATCAAAATGATAGAGCCACACCGCACTCAAGTCGCGCCAGTGGTAGTAACGCGGGTGTGATTGGTATCACCATTGCGGTTTTACTGGCTGGTGCAGGCTATTTCTACTTCTCGGCCGATAAAGCGCCTGAAGTCGAAGCGCCAATACCTGTGCAACTACCAGAGCCTGTGCCTGAACAACCTATTGAGCAAGAGCCTATTGAAGAAGTGATAGTGGAAGTTATTGAACCCACTATTATTGAAGCTCCAGAGCCTGAAGTAGTAGAGCCCTTACCTACACTGATTGAAAGTGATGACTTTGTCGCCCAGAAAACGGTTGAGATGGCTGATGGGATGAAAATCGAGCCACTACTTGTTAAAAAAGACATTGCCCGCCAGTTTGTGGTATTTGTCGATAATATGGCCCAAGGTGAAGTGATCCGTAAAGCCAGCCCACTGAAAGGCCCTAAAGATAAATTCACCGTCAGTGAAATCACTAACAAAACCTATTTAAACCCTGACAGTTACCATCGTTATGACCTGTACGCCAACATGGTGTCAGATATGAATGACGAGCAGTTAATCAACACTTATAAAGAACTCACACCAATATTTGACGAAGCTTTTGCAGAGCTAGGTTATAGCGACATGTCATTTGACGAGCGCATGCAACAAGCATTTCAAATGATCTTATCAGCGCCGATTATTGAAGACCCTATTGAATTAAGCTCTATCAGTGTCAATTATCAATTTGTCGACCCTAAGCTTGAAGCACTACCCAACGTGCAAAAGTTTATGGTGCGTATGGGACCTGAAAATAGCCGTAAAATTAAAACGGCAATTAGAAAACTTCAGCAGCAAATGGCCAACTGATAGAACCGTTATCATTGGGGTTATGATTTGCAATGGCAGGTTCCAGTATGCGCAATCTAAATCAATTGCATAAAAAATAGCGACATGAGTGTCGCTATTTTTTTAGATAAAGTATTTTTGCTTTTGGCGGCATCAATACCTCGTTAATCTTTAAGCGTTGGAACAGCTAAGTTCTTTATAAAAAGCTAATCGCATTCAACACGTTTTTATAAGATGTTGGCTTCTCTCTAATCCATTTAGAAAAAAGCCATTTCTCGCCTTCAATCACTGGCATTCCCTGATGTAGAGATAACGGTAAAGGCGCAAAGTTATTATCTGTATTATTGAAAATAATGAGTTGCTTATACTTAGGAGTGATTGATTTCGAAAGGCGTGGAAAGTTTGTTTCCCCTCCACTTTTAACCTTATTTAAATAAATTAATACCGTTTTGTATCTCTGCCCGCCATCTTGCAATGCTACAGCCGACCCTGAATCTTTAGGATGGAAAAAATCATAGTGCGCTTTATATTCTTCAGTTGGCGCATAATGTAAGACATTACTTAACTCACCATGTTCAACAGGTAAGTTAAAGTACGCTGATATTTTCATTTCAATATTCAATAATACCCAATCACTCGATGTAGAAACAAATTGGGCGACCGAACCCGTGCGAACCTGGCTGACTTCATTTTTCCCTGTATTACCATCAACAACCAATGATCGCTTGATGCTACTTTCCGCATGGCACTTAAGCCAATGACACTCGAAATCATTAACGAAATCATCAACGGTATACAAGTTTATTTCTGGTGCGATTAATTGGTAGGATAATGCTGATAAATCGGCTTTTTTAATATCATTAAAGTCATAAATCTCTATCGGTTCACTTACAGATTCAAAATCTAAAGCGTCTAATATCGCAATAATCGATTCAAGATGATCAAAGCGCTTTAGAATAGTGAAAGCCTTAACCAAATCATTCTGTTGATAATACAAATTTGCCGCTGCGATTACAGCATTCAAATCACCTTTGATATACGCATCATACAAGTAAGGCTGAAATGCCACACCAACTTGTGGGTGAAAATATAATAGAAAGGCAGCTTTATAGCTTGCTCCAGCAATGCCTTTTTCAACTAATTCAAATACAAATTTTAGTCCAACAGACGGGTTATTACAGATAAGCACATCGACTTTCATAAGTAATGCATCTGGAACTTCTTGCTTTACTAACGGTTCTAAAACGGCTGCAGCCTCTAATGCCTTCCCTTTATATAACAGCGTATTAGCTAGATTCAATTGTTCATTATGTTCTTTAAATATTGGCATATTTTATTAGTTTAGTTTGTATATGTACTTTTATCATACTATACAAATTTCAATATATTCACATGAGTTTATTCGTTAACCTGAGCCATCAAAGCCATGATGATTAAAGCAACTTTTTTTGTGTAGTATCACTGACAGAGAATTAAACCCTTCTTATAAATGGATATAGTCAAACTCTAGGGGTTAACAATGAAATTATTACTGAATAGCCTCGTCATTGGCTGCTGTTTACTCAGCCCAATGACGCTAGCAAATAGTTATACCAGCGCCGAATACCAACAAATTTTTAGCGGTAACGATACCTATAAGCAAAAACAGGCCATTGAATCGATGATATTGGTAGGCCTTGAAGACCCAAGTATTTATAACACCATCAAATCCAAAATCGAAACGGAACTGCCTAGTGCAACCGATAAGTATTTAATTGATAATGTTTCCTGGTTAATTAAAGGCTTAGGCTATTCAGGCGACCCGCAATATAACGGTTTCTTAGTGTCTTTATCCCAAGGTGAAGCCCACCTAAAGATCCGAAAATATGCCAAGGCTGCGATTGAAGATCTAAAGAAGTTTCAAAAGTGGAACGTGTTTTTACAAGATAAAAGTCACTATGATCAAACCCAACCACGGCTGCAAAATACCTATGCCGCAGCATTAAGAAGTGACGATTTAGCATTGATTCGTCTAACCGCAAGACGCATCATCACCGAGCGGATTTTTGACGATTACATGCTAAGCCAGTTAGCCATTCAATTGCAGCCGATGCGCTTAATTGATGACAGTAGACTCGCGATTGATGCCTACGCTTATGTGGCTAAAGGGCTCGCTATTTCAGGTTCTGCTCAATACAAACCTGTTGTTGCAGACATTGCCGCCAATGCGAAACAGAAAACATTGCGTAGATATGCCAACAGTTATTTGAAAAAATACTACTAGTGAGGTTTAGTAGGGCTTGGGAGCAAGACACTAACGCTCCCAGCTCTGGTATGGCTGAACACGATTATTGAATCAAGTTCACTTAGCAATGCTAAAATACAGCCCAGTAAAGCTGGCACAAAGCTTATCTTTACAATGCAGCTGTACCTCAAGTTTCACTTTTACCTTACCGCCATCAGCAAGGCTTGCTAATGAAACATCTGGCCAAATAACACTAGCAGTGGGGGCTTCAGTAATGGGCGCGCTATAGCGGATGTGTGCATCTGCTAATACGATATCACCACTAAAACCTTGCAACTTTTGCTGTAACCACATCATCCCCCAGCCCGTTAGGGTAGCCAGGGTATAAATACTGCCAGCAAACATGGTTTGATGCAGGTTAATATTGGGCTCGAGCGGCGCGGTAACTGTGAGTGTTTGCTGCTGAAAACTCAGCGGCTGCACTTGCATAAACTCACTCAAAGGAATGGTTTGATACCAAGTGTTTTGCAGTTCAATAAGTTGCTCTTTAGCCGCCATAATGTGCTCCTTTAAACCTGTAAATTAAAGGTCACAGGACCATCATTAACTAACTCTACCTTCATGTTTGCGCCGAAAGAGCCTGTAGCAGTTGTCACCCCTTGTTCACGACAAAAAGCCACGAAAGCTTCATATAGCTCATTGGCTTGATCTGGAGTCGCAGCGCTGGAGAAGCTTGGACGCAGCCCTCGGCCAGTATCAGCGGCTAAGGTAAACTGTGACACTACCAGTAACTCACCACCAGCTTGTTGCAGATTTAAATTCATCTTGCCGTTTTCATCACTAAACACACGATAGCCGATGACTTTTTTGGCCAGCTTTTGCATTTTCTCAATGTCATCGTCACGTTCCACCCCAAGCAGCACTAATAAACCTTTATTGATACTACCGGTGACTTCTTGCCCTAGCTCAGAGTCGATGGTGACACTGGCACGTGTCACCCTTTGGATTAAGCCAATCAATGTTACTTCCTAATACTTACGTGAAGAATTGTGCGATTACTTGCGGATTTACCTACACCAACAATAACCTTAGCCAGCGATATCTTGTTTCATCACTGGGATCGGTTTAATTAAATGCTCAGATCCTTTGGGTAATGATTTACCCACTTGATTAAGGCCTTCATCAGTCCACAACATAAAGCGGCGTAATTCTTCCAGTTCAATGGAATCAACAAATGTCGCAGCGCCTTGTACTTGGATCACCGCCCCATTGTCGCGAATGACGAACTTAGCAAAATTAAGCTTTTGGTTTAGTGAGCCAATTAACAACAATAGCTCTTTACTGCCATGTAATTGCGGATGCACCGCAAACAATCGATTGGTAAGAATACGATCGACCCCTTGCTCACTCATGCTAGGCTGCAGCACAAACTGAGTTTCCCCAAATTGCACCGCCACACTATTAGGGCTGAGTTTAGTGGCTAAGTAACTGGCGTTTAGCAACGTTTTATATAATTCTTCAGCGGCTTGCTCATCGCTCATATTAGCCATGTTGATCATCTTAGGAGCAGCAGAAACTACAGTATCTTCTGTGGTATTTTCGGTGGCGGCGCAAGCAGATAACCCTATTACGCATGCTGCAAGTATCAATTTTTTCATTTTCGTTCCTTGTTAAGTTATCTTTGCTAGCGATAAAGTATCGCAAGTTAACACTCATGTCAGGCTCAAGTGCTAAGCCCAGTCGGTGTATTTATAATGCTTGTGTTACTTCTCATTATCTTCTGAAGTAGAAAAAATCCCGGTATCGAGGTACTCAGGCATCGCGGCCGTTATTTCTGCGCCTAATAAAACAATTATCCACGACACATAAATCCACACAAACAAAATCGGGATGGTGGCTAGCGCGCCATAAATGGCTTCATAACTGGGAAACTGCGTCACATAAAAGGCAAAACCTTTTTTACCCGCTTCAAATAGCATCGCCGCTACCACAGCACCTAATAAGGCATGTAAAAAATGCACTTTTTTATTGGGCACCACCATATACAACAGTAAAATCGAGGCCACAGAAAACAACATCGGCAAACGCTCAACCAGCCAAGTCATTAAGCCTGATATTTCGCTATTATCAAATACCGTTAATGACACCACATAAGAGGTTGCCACTAAGCTGGCACCAATCAATACTGGCCCTAATGTCAGTACCATCCAATACATAGAAAAAGACACCATATAAGAGCGGCTTTCAGTGGTACGCCAAATATTATTCAGCGCTTTATCGATAGCAGAAATCAGCAACAAGGCCACCACCACTAACGCAATCACCCCGACAAAGGTGCCCTTTGAGGCATTTTCAACAAATTCATTGATATAAACCTGTACGGTATCGCCAGCGGCAGGCAAAAAGTTGTCGTAAATAAAGCTCTCAATTTTACCGCGAATACCTTTAAATACTGGAAACGCCGACAACATCGACATGGTCACCGCCACCATTGGCACTAGTGATAATAGTGTCACATAGGCTAAGTGACCGGCTTTGACATTGATTTGATCTTCTACCAAGCGCTGCTTAAGGTGAAGTATAAATTGCCAAATGCTAATAAAAACTCGTTGGATATAGGCTACATCTATCTTATTTGTCACAATATTCTCTTGATTATTTTATTTTCAATTCTGCGTTTTAATTCGTACAATGTTATAACACGATAGTTACACTCCAAGGGAGCGATTTAATGTCTCAACAAGGTTCTGCTGGTAATGTGATTGCCGCCATCGCCAGTTTCTTTTTCCCAGGTTTAGGTCAACTGGTTCAAGGTCGTATTATAGCTGCAATTCTATTTTTCTGTCTTACAGCAGTATGTTACTTCTTCTGGGTATTAATCATCCCAGCCATTATTGGTGCCATACTTCACCTTTGGAGCATTATTGATGCTGCCACATTTACCGCCGACTAATTCGACAATACGATAAGAGAGTAAACAATGAAGAAATGGATATCCTTGGCATTACTGAGCAGCAGCTTACTACTTAGCGGTTGTCAAAGCGCTTATTATGGCGCCATGGAAAAGGTCGGCTACCACAAGCGTGACATCATGGTTGATCGCGTCCAGGAAGCAAAAGAGTCCCAAGAAGAAGCCCAAGAGCAATTTAGTTCTGCGTTAGAAGAAATGCAGGCGTTACTTGCCTTTGATGGTGGCGATCTTGAAGATGCTTATAACAAAGCTAAAGATGAATATGATTCAGCGCAGTCAGCCGCTGATGAAGTGGGCGATCGCATCGATAAAGTTGAAGATGTAGCTGAAGCTCTATTTGAAGAGTGGCAAGCTGAAATTCAAGAAATCAGCAAAGCGAGCCTACGCCGTAATAGCACCTCTAAATTGAATGAAACCCAGCGCTCTTACGATTCATTGGTCAAAGGCATGCGCCGCGCCGAAGCAAAAATGCCTCCGATCCTGACGGCTATGAAAGACAATATGTTGTATTTAAAGCATAACCTTAATGCGCAGGCCATTGGCGCCATTAAAGGTGAGTTTGAAAGCCTGCAATCAGATATTACTAGCTTGATCAGCGAAATGAACAAATCGATTGCTGAATCGAATAAGTTTATTGAAGCCATGGAAAAGGGTTAACATCTTAAAAATAAAGTGAGCAGCTTTTAAGTCCTGACTTAAAAGCTGCTTTTCTCTTTAGTTGCCAATTTATCCAGTTCAGAACAAGTCTTAACGCCATCTCGGCAAGCAATCAATGTCACCTCAATATGTGTAAGCATCTGCTTTTGATCAAGTATAAAACCCTGCGAGGCAGCCAAGTGTGATAATACTTGATAAGCCTCAGTCTCTACTGAGCTAAACTGGAATGTATCGCCATTACTGAGTGATGCAATTGCAGTCATTGATAACTGATTATTGTTACTATCTTTTAGCTTTCGAGCTGAAAGGTGTAACCTTTGCTCATCATCAAAGCCGCTAACGAGTGACGTTAACGTCGATTTATCGGCAAATTCAAATGTTATTTCAGGGGATAAATTAGCAATGGGGGTATTATATTCAACCCCTTGGATATAGGCTTCAAACCACATCTTTTTGAACTGGTAATAAGTTATCTTACGCTTCCAATCTGCATTAATTTGCACTATTCGGTCTTTATCATTAACTAATGACCATGCTGTTGCGGCAATGTCTGGAGCAACCTTTATTTGTAGCGGCTCAAAAAAGTCCTGCTGATATAAATACTCTGCATAAGTAATAAACTGTTCACGCTCGAGATTTTGTGGCGCTAAGGGAATAATGGTAGAGCGGTCTTCAAACTGGCAAATGCCTTGGGTGGCAGAGCGATTATAGTCACTACACACTTCAACCATTAATTTAATTACTTCAAATTTACGTAGCTCAAATTGGCTAAAGTTAACCACATTCATAAACGCGTGCTGGCGATTGGCTAACGCTGATAATGCTGCAGCTTGATATTTTTTATCTGAATTACAGTCATTACATTGAAGGTTTATGCTGCCAACTTTATTATTCGCAAAGACATTAGCAGTGACCAACATCAGCATTATTAACAGTACTAATTGGCTTAAAAATCCATTTCTCAAACTATTCCATCCCTATATAAAATTATACGTAACAAGCTAATAATAATCTAAAAGTAGCAATCGCGCCTGATGGCGCTGCAGTGAAATCAATACCCTAGCGATTAATACAGGTCAATGTAGTCATTTTTAGGCACAGCGAAAATCAGCGTATGATTATAATAAGCAATCAGATTGCCGCATGGGTTCTAATTTTGTTCAACGTTAAGGGGGAGTATCCCCAATTAAAGCTCCGACTTACATCCCCCTTAAACTCAGTTCAGTTAATTCAATTTATATAATGCCTACCATTAATCCGTTGAATAATTTGAGTGGCCGTTAAATCATGTACCACATTGATGACAGTCGATGCTGCATCGGTAATGGCGCCTAATACCACCAAAATAGGGATCACTTCGACGGGTAAGCCTAAGGTTGTCACAATAAAGATTTCCCCTAAAAATGCCCCGCCAGGCACGCCGCCAATGACAAATGCTGACAGCACCGAAATCAAAATGGTTAACATAAACACATCCGCGCTAAAGTCGAGCCCAAGTAATGAATAGATAAATACGATTTTAAGCGCGGTTATCATCGCTGCGCCGCCTTTATTTAAATTCACCAATAGCGGCAAGCTGATTTCAGCTATTTGCTCATTTAAACCCATTTTACTTGCTGTGCGAATATTAACTGGCAAGGTGGCCAAAGAGGAACTAGTACCTAGGGCGGTTACTGCAGGAGCTAACATATGCTGCCAAAAATTATTTACTCCTTTCCCTCCACCTCCAATCCATGCATATAGCGTTGAGCCTAAAGTTAAATACAAAAAGGTTGCCACTAAAAATAGCGCAATAGCTCGGGCAAATGTGCCCATTAACTCAGCATCTTGACTGGCCATAGTTGCGGCAAAATAAGCCCCTAAGCCAATTGGTGCTAAGTACATTAAGATGGCTATGATTTTCATGATCACGGTATTAAAGCTATCCAATAATGCCGAAACTTTGAGGCCGTCTTCACCTGATTGACCAATCGCTATTCCGGTGATCAGCGACATAATGATCAGCGCTAAAATATTCGATTTAGACATTAAGCCCACAAAATCATTGGTGGTTAATAAGCTCACAAAATCCATACTGCCAGTGGTTTCAACGGTATCGGCTAAATCAAGTGTCACTCCTTGGGCAGGGTCAAATGCTAGCGCCAACAAGGTAATGCCTACAGCGGGGATCATCGCCATGACAATGGACACGCCCATGATGGTGGCAAGTATGGAGCCAAGCTTTTTTAAATCGGTCATTTTGGCAATGGATGACATCACGCTAACGGCCACCAAAGGCACAATAATCATAAACAACAAGTTGAGAAATATTTGCCCTATGGGTTTAAGTTTAATGGCAAACTCAGGGGCAACTAAGCCCAACATGCCGCCCAGCATCAGGGCTGTGAGTAAAATAATCGATGAGCGATACGCGCGAAGGGCATTCCACATGGTGAGGTTCCAATAATTAAGATCTAGTGAGCATATGCTGATTTTTAATCATAGCCGAAAAGCCGTTACTATGAAGGCTGGGCTTACTGCAGCGCATTGATGACGAGTAACTTATCTGCAGTAAACTTGACTCTGAACTAATGCGCCCAAGCAAAGCCCGCGACTGCGGGCTTTGGCTAAATTGCGATAAACAGCTATTTTCCTCTGCTTCGCCCTTCTCTGGTCATTCCTGACTGACGCGCTTGTCGAGAACGATTCAGACTTTGATGATCTATGCTACTCGAGCGAGTTCGATTAATTGAGTGACTCATATTACTCGACTGATTACGGCTCGGTTGGCTGTGGCTAGTTTGATTTCGACTCGGTTGAATCGAGGTTGATGGCCGCGTACTTGTAACAGGACGAGTATTATTGGCGGGACGGGTATTACTCGCCGGACGAGTAGTGCTAGATGGCCGTGTCGAAGGAAAACTACTACTATTGCCCTTTGACGGTTTATTTACATTGCTAGGTTTAGACCCTTGAGCTTTTGATGGCACATTATTCCACTTACCATCGCTACGATTTTCCCACTTGCCTTTATTATCACGGGCAACATTACCGTGCTTATCGGCAAACACATCATTAGTGCGCTTTTTATTTACCTTCGCTTTATTAAAATGCTTATTGGCTACACTTGGGCTGGCTAAGCGTTTACGATTCGCCTCGCGATGGTAAAGGTTATTGGGTCTAGCGCGATTATTAGCTAATTTGTTCGAACGCATATGATTATGCATTTTAGTGCGATTACCGACACTGATACTGTTACCAATATTGATACGACCGGTATTGATCACCACTGGTCGTCTATAGCCACCGCCATAATAGCCACCACAGCATGGGCGACGATAACCATAACCGCCTCCCCATACCACACCAGCATTGAAAAAGCCGTTGCTCCAGCTCACGCCAACATTCCAACCTGTCCACGGATTATAACCAACATGTAATCCCCAGGTCGGTGGGCGAGGATAATAATAACGGCCTCGATACGGTGGGTAATACCAGCCGGTACCGTAAATTGGCACCCCATAATAAGGGTATGACCACATATAACCCGGCGTATAACCTACGTAAACCACTTCAGGGGTTGAATCATAAACCTGCACGTAAGTGGTGTTATAAACCGGCGAACTTGCGGGTATCTTGGCAATTTCTTCATCAGGAATATTATCAGCAACAATCCACGGGCCTTTGGCAGTTTTTGAGGTAAACCACACCCCATTATCAACAGCGTAATAAGCTTGATTTATCAACAATACTTGTGTGGCGGTATTAACAGCATAGGAGACTGATGTTCCTGTTACCGCTTCAAATTTAGGCTCGCCATCGTATTCAACCTCCAGTGTGGCTTCATCACGCTTAATCGCTGCAGTTTGCGGGATTTGCGCATCTAGCACTGCTTGATTGGCTTCATCAGTGCCTGCAACTGAGACCCTTAAGCCACCAATATCAGATTCGGGAGGGATATCGTTAAAGCTTTCAGGCAGTTTGTCAGCCCTAACAAACTGCCAAGGTCCGGCCTGCTTTTTAGATTTAAACCAACGCCCAGATAAGAGCACATACATATCGCCAGAGGAGGTCTCTCTTACCCATGGGGTTTCGGTATTGGTGACATAAAGTAACTTACCATCAATCAGACTTTGCCAATTGGGTGAGCCATCAGTGGCCACTAACTCAGTCGGTTCATTAGTGGTAATAATCTGCGGCGCATTGACGGTGCTTTTAGCGGCTTCATCCTCGGTATTCACCATGCTGACCAAATCTTCAGGAGGATACAATGTGACTTGCCATGGCCCCATAGGATCATCTGCCACATACCAAAAGGTACCACTGCTTAAATACAGCTTGTTCGTTTGCGTATTACGGGCAACGGCAAAAGGGGTATTTAACACTCGCTCATAGGGACTATTTTCAATTTCACTAAATTGTGGCTCACCATCATAGGACAGCAACACGCTCAAGTTATTACTGAAGACGATTTCTGGCGCATCGTTGTTAATATTATCTAAGCTGCGTTTTACCTGCTCAGCATTTTCAAGGCTGGCTGATAAGCGCTCCATGGAAATGTCGAAGCTAGTTGTCGCTAGCGATTCTGAGACTGTATCGGTGAACGTTTGCTGGTCTTCGGCAGTGGATGATGGCCAGCGCACTTCGGTCACTTCAATATTACGCACCAAAGCAACATCGTCATCAGTATCGATTCTAGCGCTAAACCAAAAAGCGCCAAATACAGGGTCGTCTTGACCTTCCACTTCAAATGACATCGCAGCGCGGCTCATCAAGATATTGCCATCTAACGATTCTGGCTGCGGCTGATAAACCACTAAGGTGCCGAGTTTCGTTTCAACATCTTGCGGCCATTCAATTGCTACTGCCGAAAAGGGTAATAGCAACAATGCTATCCATACAGTTAGCACTTGCAGCCAGAGACGTTTGATATTGGTTATCATCATGAGTCCTTATTTTGCAATCATTTGCTATTAATCATGCGCGACTAATAATTAAAAGCGTGTATTTAAGTATATGTAGTAAAATCCATTTATTGCCAATTTGGTCATGATTAACAAGTTAGCATCTATTTGTTCATTTAATATACCGACAAACACATTGAATTTGTAAAATAGATTGTAGAAAAATCAAACAGCCACTTTGCTAAATATCCATCCACCCTGCCGTTTTATGAATATGCAAAGATCAAAAAAGCCCTTACTGGAAACCAGTAAGGGCTTTTTACTAACTGTTATTTACTACTATAAAAGCGGTCTATAAAGACGTCTTATAGTGAGTAGTAAAGTTCAAATTCAACTGGGTGAGTAGTACGTGCAACACGCTCTGCTTCACCTTGCTTGATAGCAATATATGAATCGATAAAGTCATTAGTGAATACTTCACCTTTAACTAAGAACTCACGGTCCGCATCTAAGCTTGCAAGTGCATCTTCTAGTGAAGTCGCAACTTGTGGGATCTCAGCCGCTTCTTCTGCTGGTAAGTCGTATAAATCTTTATCCATAGCTTCACCTGGGTGAATCTTGTTTTGGATACCGTCTAGACCTGCCATTAATAGCGCAGCAAAACCTAAATATGGGTTTGCATGTGGATCAGGGAAACGTGTTTCAATACGACGACCTTTAGGGCTTGGTACCACTGGGATACGGATAGAAGCACTACGGTTACGTGCAGAGTATGCAAGCATGACAGGCGCTTCGAAATGTGGCACAAGACGCTTGTAAGAGTTTGTGCTTGGGTTAGTAAATGCATTCAACGCTTTAGCATGCTTGATGATGCCACCAATGTAGTAAAGAGCAGTTTCACTTAAACCAGCGTACTTGTCGCCTGCGAATAAGTTAACGCCATCTTTAGCTAAAGATTGGTGAACGTGCATACCACTACCGTTATCGCCCATTACTGGCTTAGGCATAAATGTCGCTGTTTTACCGTATGCGTGTGCCATGTTATGCACAACATACTTAAGGATCTGAACTTCATCAGCTTTAGCAGTTAGCGTGTTAAAGCGTGTCGCGATTTCGTTTTGACCGGCTGTAGCAACTTCATGGTGATGCGCTTCAACAACTTGACCCATTTCTTCAAGTACTAAACACATAGCACTACGTAAGTCTTGTGATGAATCAACTGGTGCTACTGGGAAGTAACCACCTTTAACGAATGGACGGTGACCAGTGTTACCATCTTCATAGCCAGTACCTGAGTTCCATGCCGCTTCTTTTGCATCAACTTTAGCAAAACAACCTGACATGTCAGCACCAAACTTAACATCGTCAAATAAGAAGAACTCTGGCTCTGGTCCAATTAATACTGTGTCAGCAATACCAGTAGACGTTAAGTATTCTTCAGCTTTTTTAGCAATAGAACGTGGGTCACGGTTGTAACCTGTCATTGTGCCTGGCTCTAAGATGTCACAACGGATTAGTGCAGTTGTTTCTTCTGTGAAAGGGTCAAGAACAAACGTGCTCGCATCTGGCATCAGCACCATGTCAGATTCGTTAATGCCTTTCCAACCCGTAATAGACGAACCATCGAACATTTTGCCGTCTTCAAAAAAATCTTCATCAACCTGATGAGATGGGATAGAAACGTGTTGTTCTTTACCTCTGGTATCGGTAAAGCGTAAATCAACAAACTTAACTTCCAATTCTTTAAGTTGCGTTAAAACAGATTCAGCTGACATTCTTAAGCCTCCGGTAGAGTAAGGGTATTCCCTTTTATAATTCAAGTTCACCACTATACTACGACATTAAAGACGCGTATGTGTCGAAATATCACATAATTGACAATCTTAAAGCTATTACCATGCCAACTGAATAAGTATATGATTTTTATATATTTGACTTAATAGCCAATTATCGAAAACACAATTTTGCATCATTTTAGTGCAAGCGCACGCACCATTATGGTTCAACTTCTATTTTGGTGCGCGGCTAAAAACACTGCGCTGATTGTTTGTCACATTTCTGAATCGTTACTATTATATGATGCTATAAATGCCAAAATTGATGGTTATTTTTTAGCTAATCACAAAGTGTACAAAAATAATCCTATCCGCAAAGCGTCTCGTGGAGTAGAATGGCACGCTTTTTTATGGTGGCTAAACTTAATGCCGCTATAAACTCCTATTTATTTGTTTGATGGTATAGAGGTTTTATCCGTGTTAGAGAATTTACGTAACATCGCCATTATTGCTCACGTCGACCATGGCAAAACGACCTTGGTAGACAAGCTTTTGGCACAGTCAGGCACCCTTGAAAGTCGAGGCGAAGCCGCAGAACGTGTAATGGATTCTAACGATCTTGAAAAAGAACGTGGTATCACCATTTTGGCTAAAAATACCGCCATCAAATGGAACGACTACCGTATTAATATCGTAGACACTCCTGGTCACGCCGATTTCGGTGGTGAAGTTGAACGTGTTCTATCTATGGTAGATTCAGTATTACTTTTAGTTGATGCAGTTGATGGCCCAATGCCACAAACTCGCTTCGTAACTAAAAAAGCGTTTGCTCAAGGCCTTAAGCCAATTGTTGTAATCAACAAGATTGACCGTCCAGGCGCTCGTCCTGATTGGGTTATTGACCAAGTATTCGATTTATTCGACAACTTAGGTGCAACTGACGAACAGTTAGATTTCCCTATCGTTTATGCTTCTGCATTAAATGGTTTCGCGACCCTTGATCCAGACGAAACTAGCGAAGACATGACACCTTTATTCCAAGCAATTGTTGAAAAGGTTTCTTTCCCTGATGCTGATGCTGAAGGTGAATGTCAAATGCAAATTTCTCAAATCGATTACAACTCATACGTAGGTGTTATCGGTATTGGTCGTGTTAAACGTGGTAGCGTTAAGCCTAACCAACAAGTAACTATTGTTGGTGCAGACGGTAAGACACGTAACGGTAAAGTTGGCCAAGTATTAGGTTACATGGGTCTTGACCGTCACGAAGTTGCTGAAGCTAACGCTGGCGACATCGTTGCAATTACCGGTCTTGGTGAGCTAAAAATTTCTGACACTATTTGTGCTCCAGGCGCTGTTGAAGCCTTGCCTGCTCTTTCTGTTGACGAACCAACGCTAACCATGACTTTCCAAGTAAACACTTCTCCGTTTGCTGGTAAAGAAGGTAAGTATGTTACTTCACGTAATATCCTTGAGCGTTTAGAGCAAGAGCTAATTCATAACGTTGCATTACGTGTTGAAGAAACTGAATCTCCAGATCGTTTCCGTGTTTCAGGCCGTGGTGAATTACACTTAGGTATCCTAATTGAAAACATGCGTCGTGAAGGTTACGAGCTAGCGGTATCACGTCCAGAAGTAATCGTTAAAGAAATTGACGGTGAAATGTGCGAGCCATTTGAAACCTTAACCGTTGATGTTGAAGAAGAACATCAAGGTGCTGTAATTGAAAAATTAGGTACACGTAAAGGTGACATGAAAGACATGCAGCTAGACGGTAAAGGTCGTGTACGTATCGACTTTATCATTCCTAGCCGTGGCTTAATCGGTTTCCAAACTGAATTCATGACAGCGACTTCTGGTACTGGTCTTATCTACCATTCATTCGACCATTACGGTCCAGTGAAAGGCGGTGACATTGGTCAACGTGCTCGTGGTGTATTGATTTCAAACGCTACTGGTAAAGCACTGACTTTCGCATTGTTCGGTTTACAAGAACGTGGTCGTCTATTCATCGGCCATGCTGCTGAAGTATATGAAGGTCAAGTTGTTGGTTTACACGCTCGTGCAAACGATTTAACAGTTAACTGTTTGAAAGGTAAGCAACTTACAAACATGCGTGCATCAGGTACTGATGAAGCACAAGTGTTAACTCCGCATATCGAAATGACCCTTGAGCAAGCGCTTGAGTTCATCGATGATGACGAATTAGTAGAAGTAACTCCTGAGAACATCCGTGTTCGTAAGCGTTACTTAACTGAAAACGAGCGTAAGCGTCATAACCGTAGCGCTAAGTAATCGTTTTGATTAGTTAACGATTTCAAATTTTGAGAACCAAAAAACCCGCTTATGGCGGGTTTTTTATTGGCTAAATATACTTAGCCGCAAAACAGCACATGACTTAATTTCACTTTTAACTCACTTAAATCGACTATATATTTTCTCTCAATAATTAATCAACAGAGAATAATATGACCGTCATTAATCACGTTAACGTAGCCAAGCAAGCCAATGTTTATTTTGAAGGTAAAGTCATCAGTCGTACCATTCATTTTAATGACGGAAGCCAGCAGACTCTCGGAGTAGTGTTGCCGGGCGAATACAGCTTTGACACTGCTGTCGCTGAAATCATGAATGTGACTTCAGGTTCATTTGAGGTGCTATTACCCAACAAGAGTGAATGGCAAACCGTTCCAGCAGGTCAACTGTTTACACTTGATGCGAAAGTCACCTTTAAAATTCGTACCCATGAAATTAGCGAATATTGCTGCGAGTACAAGTAATTAGCCTATGTTAATCAGCAGTTAATACTGATCTTTAATTCAAAAGAGGCTAATATTATAAAGTTTAAAGCTGAAGGTGAAGGAACCCCAAATGCGTTTAACCTTATTAATAACTCTTATTTTATGCAGTGTTATCTTTTCTATCAGTCATGCCACCGTGTATCGCTGGGTTGATGAACAAGGAAATGTACATTACAGCGACCAACCACGAGAAAATGCTGAACAAGTAGAATTGAGTGAAAATACCCAAAACAGTGTTGCTGCGCCCACCGTCATAGAAACAGACAGCAGCCCAAAAGAAGCTAAACCAGTAGAGTATCGGGTACGTATTGTTAATCCGACCCAAGAAGAAACCATTCGCAATAACAATGGCAACTTTACTGTGGTTGCCAGTGCTGCACCAGAATTACCCAGTGGCTTTTTAATGGCGCTGTATATCGACGACTTACTTTATGGTCAGCCGCAATCAAGCAGTATTTTTAATGTTACCGAAGTGAATCGCGGTGAACATAATCTCGTGGTTAAAGTTTTGACCCAAAACGGCAAAGTCCTTGCATCAAGTTCTCCAAGAAAGATATTTCTACACCAAGCATCTGTTTTCTCAATCGCAAAGCCTCGACCTTTGCCAAGTAAAAAGTGATATATATCAAAAAGATAAATATTATGAATTTGAGATTGTTTTAACAAGTTGCCAGTGTAGAACAAGTTGCGCATCGCACCATATTGGTGCAACATAGTAGTGCAACTCTACTTTGCAGGACACTTGATGGACATGAACAATCTGCTGAATCATTTGGTTACCGCTGTATTCGTTATCGATAACGAATTACGGCCGCGTTATGCCAATGCTGCAGCTGAACAACTTCTTGGTATTGGCAGCAATAAATTACTAGAGCAGCGTTTACCTGAGCTATATCAGTTCATGGGCGTTGAAGCCGAGCTCCTCCAAGACTCGGTTAACGCAAATCAAGGGATCACCGTCAACACTGCGGCGTTAATTACTCTTGATGGCGTGCACCACATCATCGATATCACCCTGATACCGATGGAAAGTGAAGACAACATCAGCCTGCTAGAACTACGTCAAGTTGATCAACAACATCGTATTCATCAACAACTTAATTTAGATGCTCAGCAACAGGCGGCACAATTTTTAGTGCGTAACCTCGCCCATGAAATTAAAAACCCATTAGGTGGCTTAAGAGGCGCGGCGCAACTATTATCTCGGGAACTAGAAGACCCAAGCCTTAAAGAATTTACCGATCTGATTATTGAGCAAGCCGATAGACTACGAAATTTAGTTGATAAACTATTGGGCCCTCAGCGCCCGACTCAACATGAAACCCACAATATTCATCAAATAGTTCAAAAAGTGCTGCGCTTAGTCGAGCTAACCCTACCAAGCAATATCCGCTTGGAGCGAGATTATGACCCTTCAATCCCCGATATGGACATGGATGCTGATCAATTACAGCAAGCGGTGCTCAATGTGGTGCAAAATGCCGCGCAAGCATTAGATCCTAATGGCGGAGAAATACTCATCCGCACTCGCACCCAGCATCAAGTCACCATAGGCACTAAGCGTTTTAAGCTGGTACTGGCATTGTCGATTATCGATAACGGCCCAGGGATCCCTGCAGACCTATTAGATACCTTGTTTTATCCCATGGTCACCGGCCGTGAGGAGGGCTCAGGATTAGGATTATCCATCGCCCATAATATTGCACGATTACATGGAGGTCGGATTGATTGTATATCGGCACCAGGACAAACAGAATTTACGATTATTTTGCCATTACAATAATTTGCCAATGATGGCTCAAGAGGAAGTGATATGAACATAAGCGAACAAGTTTGGATCCTTGATGACGACAGCTCGATTCGCTGGGTTTTAGAAAGAGCCTTAGCGGGAGCTAAACTGACAACGGCAAGTTTTGCCGCTGCAGAGTCGTTATGGCAAGCCTTAGAAATATCTCAGCCTATTGTCATCGTATCTGATATCCGTATGCCGGGTACCGATGGCTTAACCTTGCTTGATCGCTTGCAAATGCACTATCCGCATATTCCGGTGATCATCATGACGGCTCATTCGGATCTGGATAGTGCCGTCAGTGCCTATCAAGCAGGGGCATTTGAATATTTGCCAAAGCCTTTTGATATTGATGAAGCCATTGCGCTGGTAGAGCGCGCACTGACCCATGCAACAGAGCAAGTACCGCCGCCTGTAGCTGAGCCAGAAAAGCTTAAAACACCAGAAATTATTGGTGAAGCGCCTTCAATGCAGGAGGTGTTTCGCGCTATTGGCCGTTTATCTCGCTCATCAATTAGTGTGCTTATTAACGGTCAGTCTGGTACCGGTAAAGAGTTAGTTGCTGGGGCGCTGCATAAACATAGCCCCCGTAAAGAAAACCCTTTTATTGCCCTTAACATGGCAGCAATCCCCAAAGATTTGATTGAATCTGAATTATTTGGTCATGAAAAAGGTGCCTTCACCGGTGCCGCTAATGTGCGCCAAGGGCGCTTTGAGCAAGCCAATGGCGGCACACTATTCTTAGATGAAATTGGTGATATGCCATTAGATGTGCAAACCCGTCTATTGCGGGTATTGGCTGATGGGCAATTTTATCGGGTTGGTGGTCACATTGCCGTGCAAGTTGATGTACGTATTATTGCCGCAACCCACCAAGACTTAGAATTATTGGTGCAAAAAGGCGATTTCCGTGAAGATTTATTTCATCGTCTCAATGTTATAAGAGTACATTTACCACCGCTTTCTCAGCGCCGTGAGGATATTACTCAGTTAGCAAGCCATTTCCTTGCCACTGCCGCCAAAGAAATCGGCGTTGAGCCTAAAATCCTCACTAAAGAAACCGCTAAAAAACTTGAGCAACTGCCGTGGCCGGGTAATGTGCGTCAGCTTGAAAATACCTGCCGCTGGTTAACAGTGATGGCATCGGGGCAAGAAATCCTGCCTCAGGATTTACCGCCTGAACTGCTAAAAGATCCCATCAGTGCCAGCGAGCGTGTTAATGGTGTTTCTGATTGGCAAATGGCGCTGACCCAATGGATTGATGAAAAGCTCTCTGCCGGTGAAAGTGATTTATTAACTGAAGTGCAACCTGCCTTTGAGCGAATTTTACTTGAAACCGCACTAAAGCATACTCAAGGCCATAAACAAGAAGCCGCTAAACGTTTAGGCTGGGGGCGTAATACCCTCACCCGCAAGCTAAAAGAGCTTGAAATGGATTAAAGTCCTGCTTATTTCAGCCTAAAAGGAGTCCTATTTCGATAATGAAATGACTCCTTTTTTATGACTATATTGATTTAGTTTTGTAGTTTAAGCACTATTAACTCAGAGTATAAGCATTATTCAGAGCTTCGAATATGGAGCGAGTAACAACCCTCAATTACCACAAACACATGAGCTGTAAAGCCGCGAAGTATATCGCTCAACATAACTGCAAGGACTGAAAATGGCCGCAAAAAGCATTATTGTCATGGGCGTATGTGCCAGCGGAAAAAGTAGCATTGCTGCGCGCTTAGCTGCTGTTATCAAGGCTAAGTTTATTGACGGTGACGATCTACATCCTAAAGCCAATATCATCAAAATGGCCAAGGGCGAAGCGCTCAATGATACCGACCGCGCCCCTTGGCTTGAGCGCATAAGGGATGCTGCATTTAGCATTGAACAAAAAAACGAAACTGCAGTGATTGTCTGTTCAGCATTAAAACAAAGCTATCGCGAGCAAATACGCGAGGGCAATAATCATGTGGTATTTCTGTATCTTGAAGGCAGTTACCAACTAATTTTAAAAAGAATTCAAGCCCGTCATGGCCATTTTATGAAAGCTGACATGCTTGATAGCCAGTTTGCCACCTTAGAAGAGCCAAGCAATGAGCCTGACGTGATCACTGTCAATATTGATAATTCTATTGAAGCCATTGTCCAGCAAGCTTTAAAAGCTTTAACCGAGTTAGAATCAAGTTAATTTCGACCGCAACATTATCAAAACCGCACTCATCACTTGGCTGCAGATGTAAAAAAGCCTTAACTGCATATAACAGTTAAGGCTTTTTATTTGGCTAATATTGCCCTTGATAGCAACAGTATTATTAACTGCGGTATCAACTGCAATTGATGTCATCAGCCATTAAATCGGGTCTTGGTGAATAATCACTTCGGCATCTTCAAACTCTGCCCGTAAGCGATCTTCAGTGCCATCAGTAATTTCGTGGGCTTCAAGTAATAACAGTTGCCCATTTAATTCAATATGAAATTGAATGAAGGTGGTTTTACCGGCCTGACGCGTCCGTAAATCATGAATACCATTCACCCGCGGATCCGCGGTGGCAATGGCAACAATCTGCGCCCGAGTCTCTTCATCCAGCTCCCTGTCTAATAACGACTGAACCGAGCGATACGCTAAATCAAATGCTTGATGACCAATGTATAAGGCAATCAATACTGCAAACAAGCCATCAGCCCACCACCAGCCATATTGTGCTAATACCAATGCCAGCAATACTGCACCGTTTAAAAATAAATCTGATTTATAATGCAATGAATCCGCTTCGACTATGGTGCTGTTGGTCTTGGCTAAGGCTTTTTTCTGCAGTATCACCAAGGCAAAAGTCATGACTAAGGCAATAATGGAGACAATGACCCCAAGGCCTGCATGGGCCACTTCTACCGGATTAATTAACCGTTCGCCACCATAAAACATCAACAAAAATGCTGAGCCTAAGATGAAAGCAGATTGGGCAAGTGATGCAAGAGGTTCGGCTTTACCATGACCATATCGATGGTCGTCATCAGCGGGTAAAATGGCATAGCGAATAGCGATGAAATTCACTATGGATGCTAAGGCATCAGCAAAGGAGTCAGTAAGGGAAGCTAACATACTCGCCGACCCTGAATAGAGCCAAGCGAGTAGTTTTATCACGATCAGGATTAATGCTGTTGCCACCGCGGCTCGGCTGGCAAGTTTTACCCAAAAATCGTATTCAGATTCTGCAGTCATAATAGAGAAAACACTAGTAATTAAGCCATTTAGTTAATCTCTATTATAGCGGAGTCTTGGTTTATTTAACGAGAACCTTTACCTTTTACCTTGGTAAAGCGTGATTCAAATTTCTGTTGCTGCTCTTCTGTCAAAATTTGATAGATTTCATTTTGCATTTTGAAGAAATTCATCATTTGTTGTGTTTGCTTCGCCTGCTTAGCAGCAATGATTTGCTCAGCTTGAGACTCATTAAAGTTGGCATCAGTAATTAACGCTAACATGTCTGCTTTATGTGCACTGCGCTCTTGTGCTGAAGGACGCTCGCCTTTTTCAGCTTTGTACTTAGCCATAATCGCTTTAACGTCAGTCTTTTGCGCTTCGGTAAGATCTAAAGAACGTAGCATTTTACGTACGCCTTTATGCATGCTTTTACCGTGATGTTTGCCGCCGTGAGCACGTTCACCTTTTTGGGTTTGCTCAGTTTTAACTGAGGTATCTGCAGGCTCTGCGGCATAAAGTTGACCAGCTAATAATGCTGATGATGCTACTAGAGCTAAAACGCTGCTTTTCATCTTTAATCGTGTTTTCATAATCTCACCTTTTATCTCAAGTTATTGAACCCGCTAAGACCGACGGTTAACCATTTAATCCATCAAATGTAACCAATCAAAAACTCACCTTAGGCTCAAAATCGTTTGTGTTGTCAGCATGAAAATGAACATCGCACTGATAACGGGATCTGGGGTCACCTACATACTGTTTCGTAGGAATGAAACAAGTTTAGCGAATGCAATGTCAATGAGGGTGTTGGCTCAGTAAAAAAATGTAAAGACCATTTTTTAATCAACACACATCTTGTTATTCAATAAAATTGCCCATAATCACGACCTCGATGCAGAGAATGGGAGCAAGCTCACGTATTAAAGGTTTGATCATTTTCATAATGAACAAAGTTACACTTGTAACATCAAAGTTAGCGCTAAGTAGTTAACATTATGAGACATTAGCTTTATAGCGAGTGCGACTTATCAGAGATAATTTAAGCGCATGTGACAAAAGACTGCAGCTAAGAGTGAATGACTGATGTTATGAGTGACTAAATGCGGTAAATGATTGAATTGAGGTTATGGATGAACAAAGTTGTCAGCAATATCATTTTTATTAGTAGTTTATTATTTTCTGTCTGTGGTTTTGCACAAAGTAACGTGACACCCAGTCCTCACGAACCCAATGCCAGTATTTGGGTTAATCAAACCCAAGCCGGCCCCGAGATTAACTTACACTTTTTTTGGTCTGCGACCTGCCCACATTGTAATGAGGCTCACCCTTTTATAGATGCCTTAGCAGAGCGCTATAGCTGGATTCATTTACAAGATTACCTTATCAGCGAGCCTGGCAGTGTCGACAAACTCATGGCCGTGGGCGAATTAACCGGGGTTGAACCCAAGTCAGTGCCTTATTTCGCCGTCTGTGGCGAAGCCATTACTGGCTACAACAGCCATGATGTCACCGGACGCTATATTCTGCAGCGCCTAGAGGCTTGTTATCAACGAAATGCAGGCAGCTTGCCAAGCAAAGACTTAATGGCTGATTTCTATACCGAAAAAACCACTGCTAGTAGCCCGCTTTTTGAAACCTGTGCTGATGATTCAGATCCAAATAACCCCAGCACTTGTGGGATGAACTTTAGTACGACTACTGGCGAACAAGCAAAGCTCGATTCAACGCCACATATCCAGCCCGTTGATATTCCGTTAATTGGTGCAGTACAACCAGAGCAAATGTCACTTCCTGTGTTGACCTTAGTCCTCGCCGGCGTCGATGCCTTTAACCCTTGTGCCTTCTTCGTATTGCTATTTTTGCTTAGCATTATGGTGAATGCCGGTAGTCGTGGCCGCATGTTATTAGTGGGCGGTATCTTTGTGTTTTTCTCGGGCTTTATTTACTTTATCTTTATGAGCGCGTGGCTAAACTTATTCCAGTTACTTGGCGGTGGTGATGGCGGCTGGATAATTACTAGCGCAGGAGTTATCGCACTGGTGGCGGCAGTAGTGAATATTAAAGATTTCTTTTTTGGTAAAGGCGATGTCAGTTTGTCTATGTCAGTTGAAAACCGCGGCAGCTTAATCAAACGCATGGGCAAATTATCTAAAGCTAGCTCTTTACCAAGCTTAATATTGGGTTCGGCATTACTGGCGATTATGGCCAATGCTTACGAGCTACTCTGCACCGCGGGTTTCCCGATGATTTACACCTCAGTGTTATCAATCTCAGGGGTAGATACCGTGCAGCGCTATTTATACCTCATCGCTTATAACCTTATCTATATCATTCCATTAGCGACGATTGTCATTGTTTTTGCTGCCACATTAGGTAAACGTAAGCTCACTGAAAAAGAAGGTGAAGTACTTAAGTTAATGTCTGGGATCATGATGCTAGGCTTAGGCAGCATGTTGGTCCTTAACCCTATGGCACTGCAAAACGTGGTGTTCTCTGTTGGGTTAATTGCCGGCTCAATTTTACTTACCTATATTGTGGTAAAAATTAAGCGCTATAAGCAAAAAGCCGTCTAATTTTTTATCTGGTAACATTATCAATGCGAGTGCTATTAAGTGGCACTCGCTATTGGCTATTTTGATTAGACTGACCAGCTTGGTTTATTGCTTGTTCCAGCCCATTTATAGCTATCACTAAACAATAACCACAGCTTAGTTGGCCAATATGTAAAAGAGTGCAATGTTGCTAAACTTGGCTATTCATTCGTTATATAGTGAATGCTTATTATTGAGCGAGGATCCCATGAGTCGAATTTTATTAGTCGATGATGACGCAGGTTTATCAGAGTTATTAGCCCAGCTTTTAGAGCTAGAAGGCTTTGAATTAACTCAAGCATTTGATGGTCAGCAAGGGCTAGACTTTGCGCAGAATCAAGATTTTGATTTAATCTTATTAGACGTCATGCTGCCAAAACTCAATGGTTTTGAAGTGCTGCGCGCCCTGCGCACCCAAAAGCAAACTCCAGTGCTGATGCTTACCGCCAGAGGCGATGAAATTGACCGAGTAGTAGGGTTAGAAATTGGCGCTGATGACTACCTGCCAAAACCGTTTAACGATCGTGAATTAGTGGCCCGTATACGCGCTATTTTACGCCGTTCTAGCCTCACTCAAGCAGATGCAGGCGCCCAAGATACCATTAGCTTTGGTGATTTAACCTTAGATCAAGCCAGACAAGAGCTGTACTGTAATGATCAGCTTATTATTCTTACCGGCACTGAATTCTCATTGCTTCATAGCTTGATCACTCAAGCAGGCGATTTGGTCACTAAAGAGCAGCTCAGTGAAACCGTTTTGGGTAAAAAACTGATGCCATTTGACCGCAGTTTAGACATGCATTTATCCAATCTGCGCAAAAAATTACCTGAACGTCACGATGGTCGCCCTCGAGTAAAAACCATCCGTGGTAAAGGCTATATCTGGATCCCATAATGATTAAGCTATCTTCGTTAAATCGTTTATTTGTCAAATTACTGCTGGGCTTTTGGCTTGGCAGCTCTTTAATTATTGGCTTTGTGGCTGTACTGCCTTTATTGCAGCAAAACCACGACAAACAGCCAATGACAGCCAAGCAGCAACAGCTACTTAAACGCACAGCTAAACCATTTATTGAAGATCCTAAATTACTCGAAGATCACAAAGCTTTAAAACGCTTGCATCGCCATCGCAGTCCAAATGGCAAAATGATTAAGTTCTATATCACCAATGACCAAGACCTTGTGATTAATAGCAGGCAAGTCCCTAGAACCTTTAGAGAGTTCTTGCTGATTAGTGAAGAGTTTAACGCGCCAATGAGCCATCAGTTCCGTGATGAATTGATTTTTGGACCTTACACTTTTACTGCTGGGGAACAAGAATATCGCATCTACAGTCGCGTACCAGATAACCACCCTAGACCTTGGTTCTTTTTCTTTAATGACCATAAATTATTAACCACTATTATCGCCATGATCTTATCTGGCATATTATGTGGCTTTTTAGCATGGTATTTAGGCAAACCACTTCGCTCACTCAAGCAAAGCTCTAACGCTCTTGCTAGCGGCGATTTAAGCGCTCGAGTCGATGACAGTATTGCCGCCAGAGGCGATGAAATGGGCGAGTTAGCACAAGCATTCAATACCATGGCGCAATCCATTGAAACCATGATGCATAACCAGCAGCGCCTAATGGGTGATATCTCCCATGAACTGCGCACCCCCTTAACGCGCTTACAACTCTCTTTAGCGCTGGCTCGCAAAAAACAACAAAGCAGCGTCGAGATTGAGCGCATTGGCTATGAAGCTGAGCAGCTAGAAGCCTTGATTGCTGAATTGCTGACCTTATCGCGAGTGACCATCAGTAATACTGAAAATAAAGTCCACTTAGAACTTGCCGAGTCTCTCAGTCAAATTCTTGATGATGCTGAATTTGAAGCCGAGCAACAACAGAAAAGATTACTCATTGATATACCAGAAAACATTAGCCTAGATCACTACCCCAAAGCGCTTTCTAGGGCGATTGAAAATGTACTGCGTAATGGCATTCGATATGCCAATAGTGACATTTCAATCACTGCAATAAAGCAACACCAACAGGTCGTCATTACCATTAAAGACGATGGTCCTGGTATTGAAGACGTTGAGTTAGAGAAAATATTTAAGCCTTTTTATCGCCCTGATAGTTCAAGAGACAGAGAATCAGGTGGTTGGGGCTTAGGTCTGGCGATTACCCAAGCCGCCATCAAGCTCAATAAAGGCGAGATACATGCCAGCAATATTGCCCCCCATGGGCTCAAGGTGGTGATTAGCCTGCCTGAGCGGATCTGCCGTTCGAATTGAACATTGTGAATTGATTACCACCAGCAGCTGGTTTTGCGTATAATTCCCAGCTCAATCAATGAAGGTAGCTATCCATGTTCCATATTGCGCTTTATGAACCAGAAATTGCCCCTAATACCGGTAACATTATCCGTCTTTGTGCCAATAATGGCGCTAAGCTACATTTAATAGAGCCATTAGGTTTTGATTTAGAAGAGAAAAAACTTCGACGCGCCGGCTTAGATTACTCAGACTTAACCAATATCACCCGTCATAAAGATTTTGCAGCCTTCCTTGACGTCATGGCAGGTAAACGTATTATGGCCTGCACCACCAAAGGTAGTCGTCCTCATACTGAGCTGTCGTTCGCTGCTGATGATGTATTGTTATTTGGGCCCGAAACCCGTGGCTTACCTATGGATATCATTGAGTCGATTCCCACTGAGCAGCGCTTACGTATTCCGATGACGGCTAACAGTCGCAGCTTAAACCTGTCTAACTCAGTGGCGATTATTAGCTATGAAGCTTGGCGTCAATTGGACTTTGCTGGCGCCAGCTAGGTTTTAGGTTTTAGGTTTTAGGTTTTAACCACGGTAAGTTTCAAACATCAATCTGGCTTAAGTGGTTCAGACTAAGTGGTTCATCCCAATCACATAATGCAGCCAACAAAAAGCCTCGCAATAATGCGAGGCTTGTTTATTTAACCTGTTCCGCGCTGAGATAGCTTATTGGCCAAAGCCCACATCGGTAATATTAACCTTAGTAACCTCACCATACTCTTTGGCAATATCGGCAATCTGAGCCGCGTTACCAACAAGCACATACTGCAAATTGTCTTTTGGAAAGTAACGGTTAATGAGACGCTGGGTTTCGGCTAATGTCAGCCCATCGACCTTGGCTTGAAACTCATTAATAAATGCATCATCAAAGTTATAGATATACATATCAGCCAGTAACTCGCCCAGTTGGCCACCGGTTTCAAACTTAGGAGGGTACTGACCTTTGACATAAGCTTTGGCTGAATCTAGGGTTTGTTGATCAATGCCTTGCTCCCATAAACGGCCATAGGTTTTTAAAGCTAAATCCATGGCTTCTTTGGTGGTGCTGGTTTTAGTAAAGGTGCTGATAGAGAACACCCCTGCAGCAGAATAGGCACTAAAGCCAGAACGCGCCCCATAAGTGAGCCCGGCGTTAACCCGTAACTCATCATTAAGCCATGAGGTAAAACGGCCCCCTAAAATGGTATTTACTACCGTTAGCCCCACATAATCAGGGTTATCGCGCTTAATCCCCAAACCGCCAATAACAAAAGTGGTTTCAATGGCATCGGGTTTATCAACTAATAACACCTTACTGGCAGTTAATGGCGCTAGCCCTTGTGTTAAATCAGGCTGCACCGCAGTGTCAGTGTTTTTCCAGCCGCCAAATGCCGTTGACAGCTTGGCTTTCATGGTTGCGATATCAAAGTCACCCACCACATTAATGGCGGTATTTTTTGGCTGAAAATAACTTTGATGAAAGGCCCGTAGCTGAGTGACATTAATATCAGCTAATGACTTACTGTTGCCTGATATCGGATTGGCGTAAGGATGCTCACCAAATACCAACTTATTGTAGTAACGACCGATTACCGCCCGTGGGCTTTCTTTCGCTTGTGACAAGCCAACAATTTCGCGCTGTCTGAGTTTTTCAAATTCACTATGGTCAAAGTCAGGGCTTATGAGCACTGGCTGGATAATATCGAGCATGGTATCAAGATCTTTACTCATAAAATCCGCTTCCAGCATCATGCTTTCACGCCCTGACGCTGTAGATAAGCTTGCACCGAGAAAGTCCACCATCTGCTCAATTTCAGCTTTGCTTTTACCGCCGGCGCCCAGTAAGAGACTTTTCATTGTCATATACGACACCCCAGATGTGGTGTCGTTTACCGCCCCTGCGCGCACAACGGCATTAAAGTTAATTATCGGCACTTCTTGTTGCACCATCAAATTAACCAGTAAGCCATTTTCAAGGGTAACAGATTGATACTGCGGCATACTGAAACTGCCAGTATCGAGGGGCTTGCTTGACTCAGTCGTGGCTTTGCAGCCCGCCACCCCCACACCACAAGCAAGCGCTATGGCTGATACCGTTAAGGCGCTGGTCTTTTTAAGCTTTATCAATGACATCATTAGTCAGCTCCCTCTGTGGCGGCTAACACACCCACGGTGCGATTGGCCTTACGTAAATAGGTTTGCGCAACACGCTGAATATCAGCAACGGTTACCTTATTGTAGGCTGCAGGCGCACTAAATAGTTTGTCATAACTGCCAAAATACAGCTCATAACGACCTAAAGTATTAGCGCGGCCATTGATGGTTTGCATGGTGCGATAAAAATCCATTAGCTTGATGTTTTTCACTTTTTCAAGCTCTTGCTCGCTAACGCCTTCAAGGGCAATACGGTTTATCTCGGCAATCATTGAGGCTTCTAATTGCAATGCATCAATCCCTGCATTGGCGACCCCAAGAAAGTAAAACAGATTAGGGTCAAATGACATGGGCAAATATGACATCACATCGGAGGCCAGTTGCTTATCCACCAAGCCTTGATAAAGCCGTGAGCTATTACCTTCACTGAAAATAGTGCTGAGTATATCTAGCGCATAATAATCGGCATGTTTCGTGGATGGTACATGATACGCCAGCAGCACATTAGGGGTAGTGACAGAGGCTTTTTCAACAAAGACTCGGCGCTCACCTTTTTGCAGCGGCTCTACAGTGCGAACGGCTAATGGCGCGGGCTGGGCGGCAATGACGCCAAAATATTGCTTCGCTAAACGCTTCACCTCCGCGGTTTTAACATCACCTGCGATCACCACCACAGCATTGTTGGGCGCATAGTAAGTCTTATGGTATTGCTGTAAATCCGCTAGCGACCAGGCGGCAATATCTGACTCATGGCCAATCACAGGCCAGCTATAAGGGTGAGCTCTAAACGCTGCACCTTTTACTTCTTGTTGCAAGGTGCGCCAGTTGGAGTTTTCAAGCCCTGTGGTGCGCTCTGATTGCACCACACCACGCTCGCTTTCTACCATCTGCGAATTAATATCTAAGTTAGCGATGCGATCAGCTTCGAGATCAAAAATGGTTTCTAACGCATTGGCAGGAAACCAATTGGTGTATACCGTGGTGTCTTCAGTGGTATAAGCATTATTAGCGCCACCCGCGGCTTCCATGGTGCGGTCAAACATTTTAGGGCCATACTTTTTTGAGCCGTTAAACATCATGTGCTCGAAAAAATGCGAGATCCCAGTAATACCCGGCGCCTCATTACGAGAGCCCACTTTCCAAAATAAGTACATGTTGGCATTGGGTATGCTGCTATCTTCTAGCACCATAATTTTCATGCCATTATCCAGAGTAAAGCTATTGATATCCTCGACTGTGGTGGCCATCGCCGCGGTACTCACCCAGCAACTGAGTAATACCCATAACGCGCTGATGTTGCGTTTCATAATGGTTTCCTTGTAAGTCATTGCAATGAACAACAGGCCTGCTACAACCCGTTGTTAGTATTTTTATCGCTTAATTCACCGCGCCTAGCGCAGTTAATGCCAGCTGAGTCATGGTTTCAACGCCCACTTTTAAGGCTTTTTCATCAACAAAAAATGCTGGCGAATGATTACTGGCGACAGTGGCAGGATCTGTGCCTGCTGGCGTCACCCCTAAAAAGTAAAACAGCCCCGGCGTTTCAAGCGCATAGTAGGAGAAGTCCTCAGCGCCGGTGATAAGCCCTGGCTCAATGAGATTATCATCGCCCACAACCTCACGAATAACCGGACCCATTTTTGCGACTAACTCAGGGTTATTAACCGTAACTGGATAACCTGCATCAATCTCTGTGGTGGCAGTGGCGCCGAGGGTTTGAGCAGAAAGCGTCGCGATTTCAGCTAGTTTTACTTTAATGTCGGCGCGCATATCTTGATCAAAGGTTCGGATAGTACCAATCAACTCAACTTCATCAGGAATGATGTTCGAGCGTATACCGCCATTAATGGCGCCAAAACTCACCACTGCCGGTGCTTTAGTCACATCAACGCGGCGACTAATAATGGTTTGTACGCTATTAATTATTTGCGCAGAAGCCACAATCGGGTCAACCCCGCCCCAAGGACGAGAACCATGGGTTTGGCGACCCTTTACCGTAATCGTAAATGAATCTTCTGAAGCCATCGCAGGGCCTGCTCGCAAACCAATCATCCCTGTGGGCATACTTGAGGTCACGTGCATACCAAACACTTGATCAGGTTTACGACTAGCAAATAAGCCTTCTTTAAGCATTAACTCTGCACCGCCTTCTTCACCCGCTGGCGCGCCTTCTTCTGCTGGCTGAAAGATAAACATCACATCGCCAGCAAGGCTGTCTTTAGACTTGACCAGATTCTCTGCCACGCCCATTAACATCGCCACATGAGTGTCATGACCACAGGCATGCATCACGCCGACTTTTTGGCCACGATAAGTATCAGTGGCTTTGGAGGCAAAAAGTAAATCAACCTCTTCTGTCACTGGCAACGCATCCATATCTGCGCGAATGCCGATTAGCGGCCCAGACTTTGCGCCTTTTAATATCGCCACTACACCAGTGTGCGCAATGCCGGTTTGTACTTCTAAGCCTAAAGACTCAAGGTGTTTGGCAATCACTTTACTGGTTCTAAACTCGCGGTTAGACAGTTCAGGGTGCTGATGCAAGTCACGGCGCCACTCCAACACCTTAGCTTCAACATCGCTTGCAAGTTGTGCTGCGTTAGGGGTTTGAGCCATTATCGAACTAGAAAAAGTGCCAGAGGCAACCGCAAGGCAAGCAGCAAGTATCGTTAAGCGCATAAATCATCCATGTTTTTATCATTTTGGTAGTATTTCAATCTACAGCGTATCCCTTGAATTGTTAAATATTTTGTTATCCAAAGCACATTTGAAATTGTGTCGATTTATGTAGAGTGGCTCAATAAAAACTATGGTTGATGACATTGTGTTGATAATCTATGGCCACTATTAATTTTAAATCGAGAGTCCTAGCCCATGAAAATCACCTTTGAGCAATTAACCGCAGCCGGTGCTAGTAACTCATTGGAGATTGAACAGTGGTTAATTGAACATCGCCAATCCTGGGGAGTATTCAGCGCCCACAGTGATATTGGTGCCATGATCGGTGACTTATTAGCAGATGTACCTGTGGGCGTTGGCTCTGACACATCAAATACATCAAGCATTGAGGTCACCGCAGGTGCGATACATAAAACCTCAGGCCGAGTTGCTCAGGTCTCACTCGCTGAGCAACAAAGGTTATTAGCACTTGAACTCGCCAATGATGACAGTGACTTTTTAGATTATGCCGATAAAGGCACTACGGTCGCGGGATTAATTTTTGCCCATTGCCATAAGCAAACATTAACCGACAAACTGCTTGAGGAGCTTGATTTAGTTCAGCTGCAACAGCGCGGGTTTCGTGAACTTTCAACGGGCGAAACCCGTCGCGTGATGCTAGCCATTGCCCTTGCTAGCGAGCCGGATTTTTTAGTGTTAGATAATCCCTATTCAGGGCTCGACATTAGCCATCGTAAAAGCTTAACGGCTTATCTAAGTCAGCTTGATATTCAAATGATGGTGATATTTTCTCGCGAGGAAGATATGCCCACATGGATAGATCAGATTGCTATATTCAGCCACAGCAAACTTGATAGCATCATGGATAAAGCCAGCTGGGAGCAACACCCTGTTATAAGCCAAATTACCGCCCAATCTAAAGTCCAAAGCGAGCAGATGCTGGCTATCATGCAGCGCCACCGCCATCAAAGCCCATTTGATAACCCCATCTTTGAACTTAAAAATGGCAAGGTGGCTTACAGTGATAAAACCATTTTTACTGAGGTTAATTGGCGCATTGATAAAGGCCAACACTGGCAGGTAAAAGGGCCCAATGGCTGTGGTAAAAGTACCTTGTTAGGGCTTATTTTTGGCGACCACCCACAATGCTACAGCAATGATATTCATATCTTTGGTAAGCAACGTGGCACTGGAGAAAGTATTTGGGAAATAAAGCAGCATATCGGCATGGTGTCATCGGCATTACACTTGCAGTATCGCGTCGGTTGCAGCGCTAAAGATGTGATTTTATCCGGCTTTTATGACTCTATCGGCCTGTACCAAAAAGCCACCCAAGCCCAGCAAGATATCGCCCAAGATTGGCTCAGCATTTTGCATATGTCCCACTATGCCAAAGTCTCGTTTAAGCAACTGGATTACAGCCAACAGCGACTATTGTTAATTGCCAGAGCATTAGTGAAACAGCCGACATTATTGATTTTAGATGAACCCTATCAAGGGTTAGATTATCTGGGTATTCGCTTAGTCAAAAATACCCTAGAACTGATCGCCAGAGAAAACCTCAGTCAGCTGCTATATGTGTCCCATTACCATGAGGACAGTTTAGACAGTATTAATAACTATCTGGAATTTGTTGCCGATGCAAAAACCGGTGGCTATAAAGCGCTAATCAGCTAGTTAATAGTGCTGCATTGCCAAAGCGCTTACTTTTCTTCGATTTTACGCTCTTTAGCTGCAGCTTCTTTAGCCTCACGCAAATATTTATCCGCCCGAGATTCTCGCTGTTGAAACTGCGCTTGAGATTTCTCTAACTGCTGTTGTTGCCACTCACCAGGCTCTTGGCGTTCAATAATTTCTTGCTCACGACTGCTGGTGTCGCTGGCTGCTTGGCGGGCTTTTTCAAGCTGACTTTGCTCCGTCTTTTTCGAGTCGATTCGACCTTGCTCAGCTTGTTGCGACAAGGTCAGTCGCGGCTTATCAGATGCCTGAGCAGCCACGGCAATAACGCCTAGCAAACTTGAAAGCAGTAATAGCTTGCTCATTAGCCTTAATAGACTGTTTGAATATAAGTTTAGCGACATACAATTAACCTTCCTGGTTGTTTTTAGACTCAATATAACGGGCTCGCACCTCAGCAGGCATGGCATTGAGCTTATGTTGCACCATGGCATCAAAGGCGCTAAATAGCGGGCTGATATCAAGTTCGCTATCGATTGCTTGCAATGTATAAGCGGTGGCTTCCAGTGTTGATAAACTGTCGCTACGTTTGGCCTTGCGAATAAGATATTGTGAAACCCCTTCAAATTCAATATGCAATGCCGGAAGCTCCAATAACCACGGATTAAGCTGCAACATTTTGAATGCTTTGCGCCAGGTGCCATCAATTAATAAAATACAGCAATCTGCTGGTACTGACGAGTCCGCAGCATTTTGACTATTTTCACAGGGATACACCAGATACACAGGTTTATTGGCCGCAGCCAGCTGTTGTCGCAATAGCGCAAAGTCATCAGCGCTCTCACCCACCACCACTTGAGTTTGCGGCAGGGTTAAACTCAGCAATTTAACAGTATTTTTTGCATGCTCAACTTCAGAGGGGTGCTGCAGCACAATCACCTCAGTTTTAGCCTCCATCTTAGTCACGCTATCACAGATACAAGCCGACTGTGGGTAGCCACAACTTTTACAGATAATTCTAATAACCCACTCCTTGAACATATCAATACAATTAAAGGCCATTTTATACCAATTACAATAAATAAGAATGCTGTGTAATTAAGAGCCTGTAACTGAATTTTATAATCTAAATAAATTAAAACGCCGCAAACTAATTTGCGGCGTTGACTGATTTATTGACTTAGCACCCTTTAAATCATAACACCATGATTTAAATAAGACTTACCTATAATTTAAGGATGAACTTGCTCAACATGTAAATGATTCAAGCGTTTTGATGACATAATAATGAGTAGCACCAGTGACAAGCCGCCCATTAATATCGCTACCGCATAAGGTGCGGTGATATCGGTCATTTGAATTAACGCCGCCAATACTGATGCGCCGCTCATTTGAATACAACCTAACATAGCTGCTGCCGTACCGGCGCGCTCACCAAAGGCTGATAATGCCATTGAAGTTGCTGGGCCGAGTAATATCGCAAAACCAATACATAGCAGCATCATAGGTAGCATAAAGCTAAAGCCTGCAGCTAAACCGGTTTCAGGTCCTACAAGTTGCATCACCACCTCAAGGACTGCCGCGATGAGCATCAAGGTTAATGCCACCACCACACCTGGGCGATTACCAATGCGCTTAACTAACACTGGCGCAGCAAAACAAGCCGCAATATTGACTGCCGCATTGAGGCCAAATAAGCCACTAAATGCCAACTCACTGACCCCTAGATGGCCAATTAACCACATAGGCGAATATGATACGTAGGTGATGATAGATGCCATTGCTGCCATACAGGTTGCAGCATAAAACATGAAGTGTGGGTCGCTTAATACTGGCTTGTAACGTCCCCAGCGATAAAGCTTACCGCTAGTGTCTGTGCTTGCTGGGCGAGTTTCAGGGAATTTAAAAATAACGATAGCCAATACGATGATGGCGTACAGCGCCATAAAGATAAAGGTTGAACGCCAGCCAAACTGCAGGGCTAATAAGCCGCCCAATGTTGGTGCCAGTGCCGGAATAACGCAAATAGCGCCATTTAAATAACTGTACATTTTGACGCTTTCTTGACTGGTATAACAGTCTCGAACCGCACTGAATACCACAATCGAAGTAGAACAAGCTGCCAAGCCTTGCAGAACACGTGCAAGTTGCAATACTTCAAACTCCACCGCCATCGCGCCAACTAGGCTGCTCACGCCATATAACACAATACCGAATAAGGCGATTGGCTTACGGCCAAAGCGATCGGCTAATGGGCCAATTAGGATTTGTCCCAGCCCCATGGCAAACAAAAACAACACTAATGTTGACTGAATTTGGCTACCACTTACCCCATACTCTAGCGCCATGGTTGGCATGGATGGTAAATATATATCGATGGCTAATGGGCTCAGTAGCACCATAAACATCAGTATTGGTAGCAGGTTACGTCTCATTGAATTGGTCTCTTACATTTCATGGTAATGATTAATTGGGCGGCATTTTAGACTACTCATGGTATGAATAGAAATGGTATTATTTCCTAAGTAAATTTCCCTTGAGGAATATCACATGAATATTGATAATCTCGCTAAAATAGACTTAAACCTGCTGGTCATTCTACAAGTCTTACTTGAAGAACAATCGGTCACTCGCGCCGCAAACCGCCTGCATTTAAGTCAGTCAGCGTTAAGCAAAAGCCTTAACCGACTACGGGCAACCTTAGACGACCCGCTATTTCAGCGTACAGCTCATGGGTTAAAGCCCACTGCCCATGCGGTAAATCTTGCCCAACAATTACCTCAACTTCTGCAAAGTTTGCATCAAATAGTGCAGCCACCAAGCTTTATTGCTGCCAGTAGCCACCAGCATTTTTCATTTGCCATGGTCGAAAGCGCCTACGAAACCTTGCTACCGTATTTTATCGGCACCATTTTAAGAGAAGCACCCAATGTAAAGTTAGACTCTTATGTGTGGACTGAAAAGTCGATGCAAGACTTACAGTTGGGGCAAATCGATTTTGGCATTGCAGGTCGTGATACTCATCCTCAAGCTGATTTGAAAATAGAGCAACTGCCTGATGGGATTAAATATCAGACCTTATTTAAAGATAGGCAAGTGTGCTTAATCCGCCAAGATCATCCGCTAATGGCACAAATTAAAGCCGGTCACTGGAATAGAGAGCTGTACCTGCAAATGGCTCATGTGCAGGTGCGCTGTGAAGGCAATGATTGGTGGGCGCTGGATTACCATCTTGCAGAGAAAAACTTACATCGGCGTATTAGCTCTACCGTGCCAGATTTTTATGGCGCTGCCAGTATTTGCGCCCACAGTGACTTAATTTTTACTTTGCCATCGAGCTTTGCAAGGCATGCTGCACTACTTTATCCACTGGTTGAAATTCCGCTACCATTTGAGTTTATGCCCATGGCCTATGTACTACTGTGGCATGAACGCAACAGCCAAGCGCCGGGTCACCTTTGGTTAAGAAATATCATTTGTGGCAGTGTAGAAGAAGCGATAAAACAAACGGCTGTCACGCAGGTTTAATCGCCCAATACTGCAATATAAGCCAGCCCATTTTTCATAACACAATCACTGACGATAAAATTTGGCTCAAATTGCTGCCCAGATTGCCGCAAAAATGCACAAACATTAACCATGATTAACGTGACCTAGGCGCTGGGATCATCGATAGTCATGCTTCAAGTATTAAATTCATCGTCATCCAGTGCTATTTTGATGACGATGTTCAAAGGTTATTTTAGGAGTAACAATGAACTTTAACCAAATGTTTAATCAAACAAATTTAAAACAGCGCCTAGGGAATTTTCACCCACTATTATCATTGCTATTAGTGATCGGGATTTCGTTGACCTCGTTAGTGTTATTACCGTTTTTACTGATGTTTGCTCTAGTCAGCTTCATCGGATTGAACTTATTAGGGCGTAAATACCTAGCCCCTAGAATGCAGCCTATTTTCAGCCAGCAGTCTCAAGCAAATGAGTTTTATCGTAGCAATCCCAACATGCAGCGAGAATCATCTATCTACAAATCAGAGATGTTCCGAAAAGCCAAACCCAGCAACACGGGTCGCACTTTCGAGCACAATCCTGATTAACAAGCTGCTTAGCGTTTAGCTATACCAATGAAAACACCGCCAGCTGGCGGTGTTTTGGTATCTGGGATGTATGAAACGATTAAGCCAAAATATGCTGCGCATATTGCAATGACTTTAACTCTTGTTCACTGGGCTTAAGCCCAATCACATTATCAATTTGAATTTGCAGCGACAACCAAATGGGGTCAATAATTTCAGCTTGTTGTTCATTCGCATGCTGTTTTGCCAGCTTTAACAAGGATGCCGATTCCACCACATCAATGCGGCCTAACATGCCATCGGCCAAAGCGACACTCAGTTCAATCATAGCAGGGACACTGCGGCCATAATTGATCACATCACGTAAGTAGCGCTCGGCTAAACAGCCATCGCTACCCAAACCAGCATCGTCATTTAACATGTGCTGCGCGCGGGCAAACATGGCATCAAGCTGACCTTGCTCAGCCGCTTCTGCCAACCAATGCTCACTGGTATTAGCATCAGCCTCACAGCCTTCACCATTATGGAGCATTAAGGCTAAATGGTATTGCGCATGGGGATAACCTGTCTGGGCGGCTTTACTAATCCACTCAAATGCATCGGTTAACTGTTGCTGCTGATAATACAGTACCCCCAAATTCGACATCGCTTCTGCATTTTCTGCCACGGCGGCCTGTTCAAGCCAATTCGCGGCTAATGCCATATCCTGCGGAAACTGCTTAGAGCCCACTAAATAGAAATAACCCAATAAGGCTTTAGCTTCAATCACACCTGCTTGTGCTGCTTGCTCAATGGCTTGCTCGCCTTTTAGCGCATCTTTATGACCACTGTAACCATGCAGTAGCGCCACACCGTGTTCAAATAAACCTTGATGATGCGCCGTTGCCGCAAGCTCAAACCAGTAAGCCGCCTGTTTAAAGGTGCTGATTGACTCGGCCTGTTCAAGTTCAGGTTGCTGCAGTGATTGCTCCTGCTCTTGTTGCATTAATGCTTTTGACTTGAGCGACATCCCCACCAGATATTGCGCTTGGGGATCATTATGCATGACAGCTTGATAACACAACTCTCGCCCAGCAAAAGAATCAAAAGCTTCAAATTTATATGCTGGCGCAGCTTTTTGGTGGACTTTCGGATATAGCAGCTCAATTAACCCTAAGCTATTTTTAATGGTTTTTTCAGCGAGCGTAACCAATTGCTCTTGGGTTAGATGGTATTTCTCAGGATGAGCGCCACGATTACCGTCACTACGAAGTTTATGTAGCGCGCGCGTCGTAGGCACATCAATCAAGCGCATGCGATTTAACTGCTCGATGCGATCATATAAATTGGGGCTAGTGAATTTTAGCGACTGCTTAGCCGCGATTAACGCAGTAACTTGATGGGTAAAACTTCTGACAAACACCAAAGCCTGGGTGGGAATATCTCGCACATAGCTCTTGGCTTTAGTGTAATCTTCAACAATGTCAGGAGAGAAGCTGCCTATCAGCTCAATATCATTTAACACTTCGGGCAACTCCTCAAGGCTATCAACTCACTTAATTAGATTTCTGTATGATCGCTGTTGGTATCATCTTCGCTAACATCAGTGCTGCGATTAACCATATACAATCTGAATAAAGCCACGTTTACAAACAGGCCTAAGAATGCGAATACAGTGTCGATGATCACCTGTAGTGGAAAACCGCCAAATTCAGCGAGAGATAATACCGTACCGCCCACTAATGACAATGGAATATACATCATCAAAATAGCCATTGTTTTCAGCACAATAGGAGATGAAAACTTAAAGCTGTTCTTAATGGCTTCTAGTGGCGTTAGGCGCTCTACAATCACCATAAAGTTTACGTAAGCTAAACGGGCAAATAAATAGAAGCTTATCGCCAAACCTACAACCCAAAACGGCCCAAACACAGCAAACAGCATTACCGGCGCTAAAATCGCTAAACCAGAAAACACCCCAGCTAATAATAGCGGCGGCACGAAAGTGAAGCTGTTTTTCAATATCATCCCAGGGGTCACTTCATGACCACGAGATCGCACCTCTAGGTACAAGGTTAGCGCCGAAATCAACAGTGAAAAAATCAGCAATAACGCCATCATCGCAGCGCCATGCATTGCACCAAATTGTGGTACTTCTACTTCTGCTTGGGCTGCCAGTTCACTGCCTAACCATAATTGGATCACGACTTGGAGTAGCAGCAACGGTACTGTTAATGATGCTAATTGTACAATGTGGTTACGAAAGAAATTATATGCTTCAGTCAAAATTGCAGACAATGACATGGGGGTTCCAATAATCAAAAAAAGATAAATATACTGCTAAGGATACCGAAAAAAGCAGTTTTTTGCACAATTGATATCGTCATTAGACTGAAGTTCCCTAAATCAATTGTCACAATTTTGTTAATAGCGTTACAATGTTAACCAAAGTATCCAATTATTATTACCTACAGGACGGCCACAATGAAAATGACTCCCGCAGTAAGCCTTTTATTAACCGCATTTGCAGTCACCACACCCGCTCAAGCTGGATGGTTAGATAACATTTTTGGTAGTGATGAAGAAAAAGTTGAAACCGTCGCCGCTACTGAAGCGGTTGCTGATGCACAATCAACTGATTTAGTTGGTAATGTCATGTCACAGCTGGGGTTAAACCAGCAGCAAGCTGAAGGTGGTTTAGGGGCATTGCTAAGCTTAGCGCAATCTAACTTGGGCGATTCAGACTTTAGCCAAATTTCAGATAGCATTCCCGGTACTGATGCGCTATTGGCAGCAGTGCCAGCACTATCTTCAGATTCAGGTATGACAGGGTTATTGTCTCAAGCTGGTGATATTGGTAAGTCACTTGAAGGCGCGAGCATGGTATATGACACCTTTGAAGCACTTGGAATTAAAAAAGAATACGTGGCGCCTATGGTCGATATTGCCAAGTCTTATCTAGAAAGCAACGGCTCTGAAGGCACAGTTGATATGTTGATGAAAGGCCTTGGTTCAATCATGTAACATTTGCGGTATCGTTAATGGATTAATTTTAATTAATGCCGAGCCATTCGCTCGGCATTATTGTCTCTGTTAAGCTAAAGTCATCACATAGGCTGACACAGCTGCATACATCGTTTTGTTTATTGGAGGCAATATGATTGCTAAATTAAAACAGTTCTTACAATCCCATACCCAAGCGACCACCCCAGAAGATCAAGCGCGTCAGCTTAATCTCGCTGCTGCCAGTTTATTACTTGAAGTCATGTACGCAGATGAAACCCTTGATGAGCAAGAGGTGGCCATGTTGCCAGCTATGCTCACTAAGAATCTCGGTTTGACTCTGCAAGCCGCTGATGAGCTCATCGCTGAAGCCAAATTGATTCAAGGCAATGCCACCTCATTGTACGAGTTTACCGCTGAAATAAACGCCCAATGCTCCATCGCCCAAAAACAGAAACTGTTACTGGGGATGTGGAAGCTTGCCTACTCCGACGGCAAACTGTGCCGCAATGAAGATCAAATCATTCGCCGCACCGCAGATTTGCTGCATTTAAAGCACAGTGAAGTTATTCAAATGCGTAATATCGCCATGGAGCAACGTTAAGGGCTCTTTGAGGGCCTAACTCGCGTCGAGGTAGCCTCACAAAATTAAGCTCTTATAGCTAATCACTTATTAGCGCCTTACGAGTTAAATGATTTTTCTGCCAATAGATGAAGGGCGCAACGGTCAGCACTAAGATGCACGAATACCACATATTCTCAGCGAGTGCGTAGCCCACTCCAATACAAAATACACAGCCCGCCACCACCAAAGGTAAGTAAGCTTTACTGAGTAACTTTGCCGCTGACAACATGGTTAATAAATAGATAATCACAAACACCCCATTACTCCAGGCAATCAGATCTTCAAGTTTCTGCTCAGTGATAAATGTCAGTACAATAACCATCACCATAGTCACTAAAATGGTCACCAATGCCCGCAAAGGTACGCCGTATGAGTTCAATTTTTCAAAATACTTGGGCAATATTCCTTGCTGGCTAAAACTCCAAAGTAGCCGCGCTGCACTGGCACAATATACATTTACCGTTGCCAAGCCACTTGCTATGCCTAATACACCGATAACTTGCGCCCCAATGGCAGGCACACCCAAACCGCTCAATAGCTGATTAAAAGCATGCACCATTGCAAGGCCCTCAGCTTCAGCTGGCACAATTAATAACAACAAGGTGCATACCAGATAAATAATCCCCACCAACACAGTGCCTAACATCATTGCTGGTAACATATCTTTTTTCGGGTCGCGAAAGTCATTGGCTAAATGGGTCATGGCTTCTATGCCTAAAAAGCTCCAAAAACCGATGCCCATGGCTAACATCACGCTCGCCGCTTCTGGTTTAGCGACTGCAGAGAGCGAGGTTAATTGCCCAAGGTTGGCGCCGCTGCTGCCAAATAGCACAGTCACTACAGCCACAATGGCCAGTGTTAGCCCAAACTGTAATTTGGCAGACACTTGAATGCCGCGATAATTAAGCAGCAATAACACAGCAACAATGGCGATTTCGGCGGCCAATTGCCCCCAACCTGTTATAGCAACCAGCGCATCCATAAATTGAAAGGTCATTAAAATGGCTGCGGGGGCGCCAATGGGGATCACTAATAAAAAAATCAGCCCTATGGTGCGCCCTGCTGTGATACCAAAGGCTTTTTCAATAAAATAAGCTGGCCCTGCGGCATGGGGGAAGCGACTTGCCAGCAAGCCAAATACCACTGCCACCGGCAATATGGCGACTGTGAGTATAATCCACGCCAGTAAAGCGCCACTCCCAGCCACCTCTATGGTCATCTGTGGCAATATAAATACCCCAGTGCCCAGCAAAGTGGTGGCCATCAGTCCTGCGCCTTGCCAGCGCCCTATGCTTGCTGTAATTTGATTCATTGTCTTTATCTATAGTGATATTTAGTAAGAGTATAAGCTGATAGCGCTTGTCAAACTGCAGCATATCACCTGCAAGATCACCGAACAAACCGACAAAATGACGGCATTTAGCTCAATAACCAACATAATGAGGGTTAGCCTTGGACAAGTTCGATCAATTAATCATTAACGCATTACGCCTTAATGCCCGCCAAAGCATTTCAAATATTGCTGAGCAAGTGAGTTTATCTCGCAGCGCAGTCACTGAACGCATCAAAAAGCAAGAACAAACCGGCGTGATCCGTGGTTATCAAGTGCTATTGAGCGAGTCACAAAAAGAAGGCGTTTCAGCGTATTTCGAAATCCAGCATGAACGCGCTAATTGCGCTGATGTAGTCCATGTTTTTCACGCGATTCCTGAAGTGATCACGTGCCAAGGCATTACCGGCGAAATGGATTTATTAGTGTATGTGAATGCCCCATCAATGAAGCGCTTACATCAAATTCGGGAATACATTGATGCCCAAGCCGATATCGTTAAAATCAAAACCCACGTGGTGATGAGTGAATGGATTAATAACCAGCCCAGTAATTAGGCTATTAGGTTAAATCAAAGTCGCTAGCTTGAATTGTAGCAATTTATCTGTTCCCCTTTACTGGCGCTATTTTTAGCTTATCAAGCTAGCTTTTTATAATTTTCCAACCGAAATCTTAGATATAGCAGCTTGATAGCGTTACACTTCTTAGTAACTGGTTTTCTATTAGGTTTATCAACATGCAATCACAGCCGACATCTGACATCAATTTACTTTGGGGCGCACTCATTTTAGAAGAGTTAGCCAGACTGGGTGTTAAACATGTTTGTATGGCGCCAGGCTCTCGCTCAACCCCATTAACCTTAGCCGCAGCGGCGCAGTCAAGCTTGCAATCTCACCTTCATTTTGACGAACGTGGGCTGGGTTTCATGGCGCTGGGCTTAGCTAAAGCCAGTCACAGCCCGGTGGCCATCATCACCACTTCTGGCACTGCGGTGGCGAATCTGTATCCCGCCATTATTGAAGCTTGGCTTACTCAGGTGCCGCTGATTATTTTAACTGGCGACAGGCCGCCTGAACTCATTGGCTGCGGCGCTAACCAAGCCATTAATCAGCCCGCCATTTTTGCTGATTACGCTAAGCAAGTGAATTTACCGACGCCGGATCTTGCCATCAGCCCTAATACCTTGCTCACCACCATTGATGAAGCAGTGGCAAATTTAACCCAGCCAGTACATGTCAATTGCATGTACCGAGAGCCTCTGTATCCCACAGAGCTTCAAAGCCTAGGGCAATTAGCCCAATCAATGAGTGATTATGTAACGCCAATTACGCCATGGTTAAACCACTCTCACCCTTACACGGATTACGGCCAGTTAGCTCAAACCAATCTGCCTAGCCAAGACACTATGATGCGTTTTGCACACGGCAAAGGGATCATTGTGGCGGGAACCTTATCCCCCCAAGAAAACCCAAAGCAAATTATTGAATTATCTCAAAAACTGGGTTGGCCAATAGTCGCCGACGCGCAATCACAACTGAGGCAGCACCCCAGTGTTATTGGCCATATCGATCAACTGCTGCTAAATCCTAAAGCCAGTAAATTTATTGAACAAGCTGACCGCATTTTGGTGTTTGGTGGCCGCTTTATCTCTAAGCGTTTAATCAGCTTTATTGCTAATCATCAATGGCATAGCTATTGGCAGGTATTAGCAAACCAGCAACGACTGGATCCAAACCATCAATCAAAACGAATTTGGCAAGCCAGTATCACTGCCATGTGCAATAACAATTGGCCTCGCTCCTCTGCAGCTAATTGGGCGTTAAGCTTAGTTGAGCACAATCAAAACATTGAAGCATTACTGACGCAGCATATTGATCAAAGTAGTTTTGGTGAGCCGCAAGTGGTTCGGCATATCGCTCAGCAGCAAAGCGCATCACATCAATGGTTTATTGGTAATAGCTTGCCAATACGCTTATACGATATGTATGCACCAATCATTTGCGAGCTACCCGATATTTATACTAACCGCGGCGCATCGGGTATTGATGGCTTAATCGCTACCGCAACTGGGGTGGCATTAGCCAATAATCAGCCTACCACCTTGCTTATTGGGGATATTTCCAGTTTGCACGACTTAAACTCACTGGCGATGACCAAACACGTTAACAGCCCGTTTGTGATTGTGATTTTAAACAATGACGGCGGTAATATCTTTAACCTGCTGCCGGTACCCAATGATGCCGTTCGAGAGCAATATTACCGCTTAAGCCATGGCTTAGAATTTGGCTACGCAGCAGCCATGTTTGGTCTGGCCTATAATCAAGTGGATAGTTTAACGAGTTTTAATGAAGCCTACGCCGATGCGATGGGATATGCAGGCACCTCAGTCATTGAAGTGAATGTCAGCCCAACTCAGGCCAGCGATCAGATTAAACTCATCGGACAATGGGTGAGGCAGCACTAATGCCAATAATTAATCGTTTTGGCGACACCAATTTACCAGCACTGGTATTATTGCATGGTTTTTTGGGGTCAAAAGAAGACTGGCAAGCAAGCTTACAGATTTTAAGTCAGCACTTTCACTGTATCTGTATCGACTTACCAGGCCATGGTGACAATCAGCTAGAATTGCCAACCCCAGGCTTTGAAACGGCGGCGCAGTCTATTGTCGATAAAGTCATCCAGCTCGGTTATAGCCAATTTCATTTGTTAGGTTATTCATTAGGTGGCCGTATTGCACTGCACATTGCCAAGCTTTACCCCAAAGCAGTATTAAGTTTATTGCTGGAGTCAGCGCACTTAGGCTTAACCAGCAGCCGCGACAAACAAGCACGCCTCAAGCACGATCAAAAGTGGGCCGATAAGCTCGCCGTCGAACCTATTAGAGACTTTCTCGAGCAATGGTATCAACAGCCAGTATTTGCTAATTTAACCACGGACGCGAGAAAAAACCTGATTGCGATTCGCAGTAAAAACAATCCCCAAGCGCTGCTGCACTGTTTTAAAAGTACCTCGCTAGGGTTACAACAAAATGGCGAAAAAGTGCTGAAGCAATTACACTGCCCCGCCTACCTGTTAGTGGGAGAACAAGACAGTAAGTTCAGTCAACTTGCCCAGCAGTGGCAGCAAAAACTGCAACTTAACACAGTCACCATTGCTCATTGCGGTCACAATATCCATAAAGCGCAACCTAAGATGTTTGCCGCTAGGATCATCCAACTTTTAACCCCTTAAGGACATCATTCATGGCAACCGCTAACAGTAATAATAACCAGGTTTTAATGAATGCCCCACGTATTAGTCAGCTTGAGTTATATCGTTATCAAATTAACTTGGCGCCCCATTTACCCGTAGCTAAACAACGTATTGATATCCGCCACGGCTTAGTCATTGCAGCAAGTCTAACTAGCGGCCAACAAAGCTTTGTTGAAATAGCGCCACTGTCTGGCACTGACATTGAAGGCGTGGCGCTCAGCGGTTTTAGTCATGAATCACTTGACGCAGTTATCGAACAACTCACCACCCTATTACCACGCTTAATAGGCAGTAGCCTTACTCAAATTAATGAGATATTGGCATCTGCTGAGCTTTATCCATCCGCTGCATTTGGCTTAAGTTTATTAGCCCTTAAGCTTGATGGCGGGTTTGATCATCCCCAATATGATTATGCTCAATCAATGCAAAGTAAAATTGGCCTTTTCTATTATCAACCAGACTCAGATCTCAATAAGTTACGAGCAAAACTGGCCCAATTAGATAAACGCAGCTACTCAGTTAAAGTGAAAGTCGCCCAAGCCAGTATCGAGCAGGAAATAAAATATATTCATCAAATACTTGAGCTTAATCCAAAGCTTAAACTCCGTTTAGATGCCAACCAAGGCTTTACACCTGAGCAAGCCATTGAGTTTCTAGCGTGTTTGCCTAAAGCGGCCATTGAATATATTGAAGAGCCATGTAAAACCCCAGCAGAAAACCAACAGGTTTACCAAGCCCTTAAAATTCCTTTTGCTTTAGATGAAAGCTTAAACGACAGCAAGTATCAATTTGACATGCTTGAAGGTCTAACCGCGCTGGTAATTAAACCCACCATCATAGGCGGCATTAATCAATTAACAGGGTTAATTACCAAGGCCAATAGCCATGGCGTGCGCTGCATTTTAAGCTCAAGTTTAGAGGCAAACCTTGGGATTAATGACTTGGCTAAATTAAGCTATATGCTGACTCCAGATGAAACCCCAGGACTCGATACCCTATCAAGCTTTAGTGAACCGCTTATTGATGAACAAGGGCAACTGAATAAAGCGGTTTGTGTGCTACTGCAGCGCGAAACGATTTCTGAAGCGACGATCAATCAAGACGCTGATCTCACCCAAGCTGCAGCTCTCAATCAAGCATCGATCCTTATTGCCGATAGCGAGCATTAATATGAATAACATGATATCGCCGCTGCACCAAACTGCTATTGAACATCCAAATGCAGTGGCAATCATCTTACCGAATAGCGCCGCTGAGCTCACAGCGGGTTTCAATAAAACCGCCAGTGCATCAACTGCGAGTAACGATACCCAAACCGCCATTAGCTATGCTCAGTTAAGTCAGCTGGTATTAGCATTGGCGCAGCAACTTAGCGGCCAAGGGGTTGCAAAAAATCATCGACTGGCCTGCATTAGTCGTAATAATCTGGAAATGATTTGCCTGTATTGGGCCTGTATTGATTTAGGGGCATTATTTTTTCCGATATCACCCCGTTTTCCTGCTGCGCAAATAAGCCAACTATGCCTGCGTTTTAACATCAATTACTATTGGTCTGAGGCTGATTTAACACCGCAATTAGCATCAGTATTAGCCACACAGGCACAGCCGCAACCTATCACAACTGAGGTGACATTTAAGCTTAACCTAAATACCAGTAAGCCACTCAGGCCCTTCGCTATCGACGCTAGCCAGCCAGTGAATGTTATTCTGACCTCTGGTTCAAGTGGCACCCCAAAAGGAGTGGTTCATAGCCTTAGTAATCATATTGCTAGCGCCACAGGCTCAGCTGAAAATATCAACCTAGATAAAGGGGATAGCTGGTTATTATCATTACCGCTATTTCATATTGGCGGCCTCGCCATTGTTAATCGCTGCGCCATCGCCGCTGCCACCATAGTACTCAGTACCGAGCAGCCTCTTGTTAAGCAATTAGCCCAAACGCCATTAAGCCACTTATCGTTAGTATCTGCCCAGCTAAGCCAGATTTTAGACACTGATGCGACAGTACTTAAACATGTAAAAGCATTATTGCTCGGTGGCGGCGCGATCGATCTGCTACTGGTTAAACAGCTAGCTCAGTTACACATCAGCGCTTTTTGCAGTTACGGCATGTCAGAGATGAGCTCACAAATCACTACCGCGGCCATTAATAGCGCTAATCATTTAGGTACAGCGCTGCCACAGCGGCAATTAAAGCTAGTTGATGGGGTAATTTGGGTCAAAGGCCCATGTTTATTTTTAGGCTATTTACAAGCAAGCCCTGATCACACCCTAAGCGCTTCACAGCAGCGAGCAGAGCCCATACTTGAGCGTCCTGTTGATGAGAACGGTTGGTTTTGCACTAATGACCAAGGCCAATTTGATGACCAAGGTCAGTTACATTTACTGGGCCGCGTAGACAATATGTTTATCTGTGGTGGTGAAAATATTCACCCAGAAGAAATTGAAGCCGCCTTAAGGGCTCACCCTGATATCGCTCAGGCCATTGTGTTTGGCCAATATGATGCTAAATTTAGCTTGCTACCAGCAGCAATTATTCAATTTAAAGCTCCCCAAGCCCAGCTAACAACCGAGGTTATTGGCAGCATTGAAGCACTGCTATTAAAGTTTATCGCTCGCTTTAAGCGCCCGCGTCACTATTACCCTTGGCCCGATAATATTGAGTCCGCCAGTTTAAAAATACCTCGCAAACAGATCATTGCTGCGGTTAAGAGCCAATATAACCTCGACTCACTTTAGGCTGTTTTATCACGGCTTTCAGCTAATAACAGCTTTAGTTGAAAGCTAATTTTTAGCCACAAAAAAACCTGCCGTAGCAGGTTTTAGTTTTTAGCGAGATTGAAGTGAATCAACCCGAGGCTAAGTTAGATTTCCATACAAGATTTAAGCTTGGTCATGGCATTCTTTTCAAGCTGTCTAATGCGCTCTGCAGACACTTGGTAAGTAGCGGCTAATTCTTGTAGTGTTGTCTTGTCATCATCTAACCAACGCGCTCTTAAAATATGTTGGCTACGTTCATCAAGGGTTTTAATTGCCGAGAATAAACGCGCTTGAGAGTCTGACTCCCAATTTTGATTTTCAACTTCAAGTGCAACATCGGAAGAATGATCTTCTAAATAATGAACTGGGGCAAAATCCACACCGCTGTCATCATCATTGTCGCTGGCTAAATCAAATGCAGGATCTTGAGCCGCCATACGCGACTCCATCTCAGTGACGTCTTTTTTAGACACCCCAAGGTTTTCGGCAACCATGCCGACTTCTTCATCACTAAACCAGCCTAAACGCTTTTTGGTTTTACGAATGTTGAAGAATAATTTACGTTGCGCTTTGGTGGTGGCAACTTTCACAATACGCCAGTTTTTAAGCACGTATTCATGAATTTCAGCTTTAATCCAATGCACAGCAAAAGACACCAAGCGCACACCAACACCAGGATCAAAACGTTTTACCGCTTTCATCAAACCAATGTTGCCTTCTTGAATAAGGTCCGCCTGTGGCAAACCATATCCTGAATAACCTTTAGCCACATGCACTACAAAGCGCAGGTGCGACATAATCAGTTTTTTTGCCGCTTGTAGATCGCCAGTTTCTTGCAAACGCTTGGCTAACTCATGCTCTTCTTCGGCCCCAAGCATTTCGATGCCTGTGACTGACTGCATATAAGCTTCTAAGCTGCTACTACCTCTAGGGACAGTAAGTGACATAGATTGCGATTGAAAGGCCATTGGCGCTCCTACATTAACAACATTAAAACGGTCTATTGCTCATTATACAGCTAGCTGGCGGCAATAGCTTGTGAACTATCTATGATATGGCGACATATGTCAACATGGCGACCAGATTAGTTGGTGCACATTTTTTGTGCTAATTTATACTCGACTGAAAACACATCGATTACAAGTTAATAAAAATTCATCAAAGCCGCGATCAACTTAGCTATTACGCGATCAATTTAGCTATTAAATGATACCAACCAAGCCCTAAGAAGGTTCAATGGCACGTAAATGCTGCCTTACCGATAAGTATGAACCTAGCCAGCCTAAAAACGAGGCAAGTAGCACTAACTTAATTAGCTCAGAGAAACTCAAGGCTTGAATTTGCAACTGGCTACCATAAAGACCTAACAACTCAGCTAAAGCAGAATCAAGATACCAGACTAATAAATTGATAATAACCCAAGCTAACACGCCGCCAATCACCCCATACCAAATACCGGTATAAAGAAACGGCCGTTGAATAAAAGACTCTGTGGCGCCGACCAGTTTCATGACTTCAATTTCAGTACGGCGATTCATAATGGCTAAGCGAATAGTATTGCCAATCACTAACACCACTGCTAATACCAATAACGCAGCAATGGCGAGTACCGTGCGCTCAATTAACCTGACCATGGCTTGCAGGCGCTCAAGCCATTCAATATCTAAACGGCCAAAGCTCACTTCAGGCTCACGCTCAAGCTTTACTAATAGTTGTCTTGCCCCTTCAGGGCTCGAGTGACGCGCCAAAGGTGTTACCACCACCACGGCTGGCAACGGGTTACTATCAAGGTAAGATAATGCTTCGCCAAAGCCTGATAAGCGCTGAAACTCTTCTAGCGCTTGCTCGCGGTTTATATAGTCAACCGCATCAACTTCAGCGTATACATTAATACGGCGGATTAAATTTTGAATAGATTGCTCACTCCGGCCTTCGTTAATAAATAACGATATTTCAGCAGCATTATTCCATGACTGGGTGATGTTCTCGGCATTTTTAACCAGTACTTGCAAAGCTGCAGGTAAGCTTAAGCTCACCCCAAGTACCGCCATGGTCATCACAGAGGACACCGGGTTGCGCCACAGCTCGCCCACACTCGCCATTGCTTGCTGAATGTGGCGCACAAAAAACATCACTACTCGACCCGTAAAAGGCAGCTTACTGGCGGTAATTTTAACTTTTCTGGTCATTATACTTGCCCTTCTGTGGTCGCAGAATAGAGCTCGTCATTGCCAAGCATTTTGCCCTGACGCAGGGTTAAGGTGCGGTATTTCATCCGGGCAATCAAGCCTAAGTCATGGGTGGCAATCAGCACGCTAGTGCCAGAATCATGGAAGGTTTCGAATAATCTTAAGATATCCATCGATAACTTAGGATCTAAGTTACCTGTGGGTTCATCGGCCAGTAATAAAGGCGGTTTGTTGACAATGGCGCGGGCAATACCAACACGTTGTTGCTCACCGCCAGATAGCATGATGGGTAAATGACGCTCTTTGCCATACAGCCCCACCATGTCGAGTGCGCCAGCAACTCTTTTGCGGATCTCGCCGTGGGAGAAGCCTTCAATCACTAATGGCAGCGCAATATTATCAAATACGCTTTTATCCATTAATAAGTGGTGGTTTTGAAAAATCATGCCGATATTGCGACGTAAATACGGCACATGCTTTTTCCCTAACTTGGCAATATCATGACCATTAATCGATACTTTACCGGCACTGGCTCGCTCAATCACAGTGATCAATTTGAGCAAGGTACTTTTACCTGCGCCAGAATGTCCGGTTAAAAAGGCCATTTCCCCTTGTTGGAGGTGAAAATTAACTTCTGAGAGTGCTTTTTGGCCACCCGGATAAATCTTACTGACTTGCTCAAACTGGATCATAAATGACTATTCTGCCTTTTCCTGACTAAATAATGCTTCGATGAAATCGCTGGAATTAAAAGTACGTAAGTCATCAATTTGCTCACCAACACCTATGTGTCGGATCGGAATATTAAACTTATCAGCAATGGCGAAAATAACCCCACCTTTTGCAGTACCATCTAATTTACTAATGGTGATCCCCGTTACCCCAACGGCTTCTTGGAATAACTGCGCCTGGCTAATGGCATTTTGCCCGGTACTTGCATCTAGCGTTAGCATCACCTCGTGAGGCGCATTAGGGTCTAATTTTTTCATGACGCGAACAACTTTTTTCAGCTCTTCCATCAAATGACTCTTATTTTGTAAACGCCCTGCCGTATCGGCAATCAGTACGTCAACATTACGCGCTTTGGCAGCTTGTAATGCATCAAATAATACCGAGGCACTGTCTGCGCCGGTATGTTGGGCAATCACTGGGATGTCATTACGTTGTCCCCAAACCTGTAATTGCTCAACGGCTGCTGCACGGAAGGTATCACCAGCCGCTAACATGACAGATTTGCCTTGTTTTTGATACTGTTTTGCTAATTTACCAATGGTGGTAGTTTTACCCACGCCATTGACGCCGACCATTAAAATAACAAATGGGCCGTCTGCATTTTCAGGCACTAAAGGGACTGCCACTGGATCGAGAATAGTTTGTAATTCGTCTCGTAATAAATCATATAGCGCTTCGGCATCTTTAAGTTGCTTACGTGATGCTTGTGAGGTCAAATTATCAATCAGGCGAGTGGTGGTTTCGACGCCCACATCGGCAATCAATAATTGCTCTTCGAGTTCTTCGAATAAGTCATCGTCAATTTTTTTACCGCGGAAGATCCCCATAAAGCCGCTACCAATGTTTTCACTGGTTCGCAGTAATCCACGCTTTAAGCGGGCAAATAAGCCCTCTTTTACCGGTTTAGCCTGAGGCTCATCCACTTGCTCTTGCTCAACGTCAGCCGCTTCGGCTTCTGCTGCCAATCGAGCTTGTTCTTGGTCAGCAAGACGTTGCTGCTCTGCTGCACGTTCAGCTTCTAGTGCAATACGCGCCGCTTCGGCTTCTGCTGCCAATCGAGCTTGTTCTTGGTCAGCAAGACGCTGCTGCTCTGCTGCACGTTCAGCTTCTAATGCAATACGCGCCGCTTCGGCTTCTGCTGCCAATCGAGCTTGCTCTTGGTCAGCAAGACGCTGCTGCTCTGCTGCACGTTCAGCTTCTAATGCAATACGCGCCGCCTCGGCTTCTGCTGCCAATCGAGCTTGTTCTTGGTCAGCAAGACGTTGCTGCTCTGCTGCACGTTCAGCTTCTAGTGCAATACGCGCTGCTTCGGCTTCTGCAGCTAGACGAGCTTGTTCTTCAGCCTCAGCAAGGCTTCGCTCTTCTGCTAACCTTTGTTTTTCTGCCTCCAAACGTTGCAGCTCTGCTACACGTTCAGCTTCTGCTGTAATACGCGCCTCTTCTGCTTCGACAAGGCGTTGCTCTTCAGCTAATTTCTGCTGCTCAACCGCTAAACGTTGTTGCTCGGCTTCACGTTCAGCTTTAGCTGCAAGGTGTGCTTCTTCGGCTTCTGCTAGGCTTCGCTCTTCAATTAAACGCTGTTGCTCTGCAACATGTTCTGCTTCTGCAGCAATACGCTCTTCTTCCGCTTCAGCAAGACGTAACTCTTCAGCTAAGCGCTGTTGCTCGGCGGCATGTTCAGCCTCTGCTGCAATACCTGCCTGTTCGGCTTCTGCACGACGTAACTCTTCAGCTAAGCGCTCTTGCTCAGCTATACGTTCTGCCTCTGCTGCAATACGTGCCTGTTCGGCTTCTGCAAGACGTAACTCTTCAGCTAAGCGCTCTTGCTCGGCTATACGCTCTGCCTCTGCTGCAATACGCGCCTGTTCGGCTTCTGCAAGACGTAACTCTTCAGCTAAGCGCTGTTGCTCTGCTATACGTTCAGCTTCTGCGGCGCGTTCTTGTTCAGCTAATCGCTCCGCTTCTTCAGCAGCAATGGCCTGTTCTTTTGCCAAAGCCTCTGCAGCTTGCTCTTCTGCGATACGTTGCTCTTGTGCAACACGCTCTTGCTCTTTGGTTTTGTCTTTACGAAACCACGAAAAAAAACCTTTCTTTGCCATGTCTACTACCAATGCTAAATGAGCGATAAAATTCGGAGAAGTTTTCTCGAGTCATTAATACTAAACTTGTTAAAAGGAATCCTCACCTTTAAACAGCAGTTTGGTATAAAATATCGAGTATTCTAATTGGTTGCATAGTCTACCACTTTCTTTGTTCAGGCAAAATCACGAGGGCAAAATGTCCAAAAATAAGTCCGCAAGCGGCCAAGTCAGGATCATTTCAGGGCAATGGCGTTCACGAAAGCTACCTATTCATGATTTAGAAGGGTTACGACCAACCACTGATCGCGTCCGTGAAACCTTGTTTAATTGGCTTGCTAGCGATATCAGAGGTGCAAGGGTATTAGATTGTTTTGCAGGCAGTGGCGCCCTAAGTCTGGAAGCTTTATCACGTTACGCCAGCTATGCACGTATTTGCGAACTGCAGAGCAATGCGGCCAAACAGTTAAAGCAAAACTTACAAACCTTAAAATGTGACAATGCCGATGTCATCAGTGGCGACAGTCTGGCATTGCTAAAACAAGGTCTGAATAACGATAAAGGCTTTGATATTGTGTTTGTTGACCCACCATTTCGTAAAGGGCTGGCCAATACCACTATGGCGTTATTAGCTGAGCATAACTGGTTAAATGAGAATGCATTAATTTACCTAGAAACTGAATCAGATTTAACCCAGCTAGCGATCCCAAACCATTGGGTTGAGCTCAAGCAAAAAAATGCCGGTCAGGTAACCTATCGCTTATTTCAATATCAGCTTGATGAATAGCATTTCAAACAAGCAACAAATCTAATAGAGGATACCCATGAAATTTTTTATTATCGGTGGTAAAAGTTTAACTTTAATCATGTGGTTAGTGATGTTTTATAACTTATTTATGCCGTTTGAAGGCCAAGTCAGCATAGTGTTGAATATCTTATTTTTTATCACTGTAATAATGCATTTTTTCCAATTACTTATTTTCAACACCATGTTTAGCAGCTTACTTAAGTTATCTTTTGTTGATTATCTTAAAGTGTATTTTTTTGGTGTTTTCGGTTTACTTGTGTACCGACAAAAAGTACTAGAGCTTGATAAAGCCGAGTAGTCGTTAGATTTAATTGAAATGCAAGCATAAAAAAACCTCGCCTAGGCGAGGTTTTTTCTTAATCAGGTCATCACTCCTGATTATGAATCGTCACTTACTTTTTAGGGTAAGGGTGAGCAACACCTTTATGACAATCTACACAAGTCTTTCTCTTGTCGCCTTCTTGCTTAGCATTACGCTCATGCATTCTGACAGCCATTTTCTTCATAGTCTCAGGCTGGTTTTCATAGATGCGCGTATGACAATGTTGGCAGTTAGCAGAATCTGTTGCTTGGAAGTACTTAAGTGCGATATCTGCTTGTTCTTTACGGTTCTCATCTAACCAAGCTTGAGTGTTGAAACCATCAATAGTTACGAAACCGTATAAATCTTTAGATACGATAATCTTTTTAACCAAGTAATCAACTGGGCCGTGTGGAAGGTGACAATCTTGACATTGAACAGTCACGCCAGCGCTACCGCCGCCATGTGCTGAAGCTAGTACTTCATCTTTCAATGAGTGATTGCTATGACAACTCATACAGAATTCATCTGAACTTGTTGCATGTAAAGTTTGTTGAGTGGCGAAATAGCCCACTACACCCAAAATAATACCCACTACAATCAGTGCGATAATAGAATATTTTGCGCTCGGTTTAAATAGTGCACGCCAGTTCATCGGACATCTCCAGTTAACAGTTTTATAATTTATAATTTTTAAACTCTAAAATATAAATTTTAAGTTCTAAAAATAGTAAATCTATTCTAGGTTGTTTTGCCCATAAAAAAACGAATTAAGAACATGTTTTAATTAATAAGTTACCAGTATATGCTCAAAATGAGATCAAGATCTAACTATTGAGGCTCAATGATAATTAATTTGACTCCTTTAAACTTAATACAGCTATAGCAAAATCGCAAAGTAGCCTTCACAAAAATGACAATTAACCTACCTTTGCAATATACTGTAAAAAAATCAGGTTTATTGCGCTATAGAATCATTATAGCCTCTGCCACTAGTTAGTTTGAGCGAGTATAAATATTCTGAAGCTGTTTATTGCTGCGGGTATTGTTTCGGGTTATATTAAGCCAGATCATCAGCAACTTAATTTAGCTTTGATTCTTGATTTATCACTAGATTATTGCGCTATTTAATTGTTATTGATGGCTACACACTTTGGAAAAGCATGAGCACTAAGTTAACGCACCAAATAATCGTTTTTATCACCCTCTTTGCCATTTTAGGCCAAGGGTTGATAACTAATGGTTACGCTATGGTCGCTAACCCTCTCATGCGCTCATCAGCAGAGATGTTAATGCCTAACGACAAAACATCCCAAGCAAATCTGAAGCAACACAGCAGTGCCGATACCCCTAATTGTCATTCATCTATGACTGAACAAGCCCCGCAAAAAACGACTCATTGTTGTGACGATGGCTCAATGCTCCAATCGAAAAAAGCTGATCAAAGCTGTTGTGACAGCAAAAATGGCTGCGCTATCGATTGTGGTCACTGCATTACTATCTCGATGACAGGGCATTTGCTCACATTTGATATCCTTCTCGCAAAAGCAGTCAACAGCAAGGCTGATGCCACTGCAGTGCCACACTTTTTCTTCCATAAAACCCTTCCAGAATTTCGACCTCCGATTAGTTAAATTACTGACAGAATATTTTTAGCCTAGCACTGTCCTCTGTGCCATAGCTAAACACCTATACTTGCTAGTATTTACAGTTTTTATAAACGGTTCGCTTTATTTGCCAGCCGTATTTTGAGGTTATTATGAAACACGCTATTTTATTGATCACCATTGCGGGTTTTCTAGCTGGGTTATGCACTAATCCAGTCGCTGCTCAACAAGCAGTAACACATAGTCATATTGCGACTGACAAGCATCAGCATGATGCAGAAAAAGCCACCTATTCATGCCCGATGCACCCTGAAGTCATAAGCCATAAGTCGGGTGATACTTGCCCTAAGTGCAATATGTTTTTGGAAGAAGTTAGCCCTGAGCCTGCCATAGACCATAGCGCTGAAACGACCTACATCTGCCCAATGCACCCTGAGGTCACTAGCCATAAATCAGGTGATACTTGTCCTAAATGCAATATGTTTCTAGTGGCAAATGAAGAAGAGGAAGAAGAGGAATCTGGTCACAGTTCAAATGAACACGCTCAACATAATGTTCAGAAGACCTACATCTGCCCGATGCACCCTGAAGTTATTAGTCATAAATCCGGTGATACTTGTCCTAAATGCAATATGTTCTTAGAAGAAGTTAGCCCTGAGGCTGCCATAGACCATAGCGCCGAAACCACCTACATCTGCCCAATGCACCCTGAAGTTAGCAGCCACAAACAAGGTGACCGCTGCCCAAAGTGCAATATGTTGTTAGTGGTTAAAGAAGAAGAGGAAGAAGTCGACCATAGCCAACATCAGCATGCACAAGATGAACAGATAGAAAACCTAGCAGTGCAACCCACACAGAGTGCTGCAGATAAAGTGTTTAATACTGTTAAACCAAGCCTATTACCCTCGGATGCAGAGCCAAGCATTAAATATGTCTGCCCAATGCACCCGCATATTGTTTCTGACACCCAAGGCACTTGCCCTATTTGTGGTATGAATTTAGAAAAAGTCACCATGGGCGCTGCGACAGAAGAAATCGTGGTTGGCGTATCTGGCGGCATGCAGCAAGCTTTAGGCATGCGCACTCAACAAGTTGAAAGAGATACCCTATGGCGCCTGGTTAAAACCATCGGCACCGTTGAGTATAACGAAGACAGCATTACCCATGTTCATGCTCGAGTGACTGGTTGGGTGGAAAAACTGCATATTAATAATGTTGGCCAAAAAATAAAAAAAGGTCAGCTCATGTATGAGCTTTATTCACCTGAACTTATTAATGCTCAAGATGACTACTTACAAGCGCTTGATTATTTGGAGCAAGACAATCAACGTGGCGGCATTCTCGAGCGTAAAGCCCGCCAACGTTTAGCGCTTTTAGGGGTGTCATCAAAAATTATTCAACAATTAGAAACCAGCGGCGAAACTGCTTTTAGAGTGCCTTTTTATGCCCCACAAGATGGGGTTGTCAGCCAAATGGACATTCGTGATGGCATGTATATCCAACCGGGTAATGCCTTAATAGAATTAGTCGACTTATCCACGGTTTGGGTCATTGCCGATGTGTTTGAAAATGAACAAAGCTGGCTAGAAAAAGGCCGTCCTGCAGAAGTCACTGCATCGGCCCAAGGCTTATTTGATCTTGAGTCTGACATTGATTATATCTATCCAGAACTCGACCCTGTCACTCGCGCCATGCGTGTCAGAGTAAAATTAGCCAATCCAAATGCAAGCCTACGACCAGGAACCTTAGTGGATGTGTCTTTATTTGGCGGCCCTAAACGCAACATTATTACTATTCCCACAGAAGCACTGATATTAACCGGCCGTGAAAATCGAGTAGTAGTTCAGCGTCACGATAGCGGATTTACTTCGGTACCTGTAAAAGTCGGCATCATTGCGCAAGGGAAAGCAGAGATCATTGAAGGCATCAATGAAGGCGACCATGTGGTGGTTTCAGGGCAGTTCCTGCTTGATTCAGAAGCCAGTATTCAAGGTAGCTTGTTACGTTTAAGCGGCGCAGATAAAGCGCCTGCAGCCCATAACCACTAAGGAGCACTCTCATGCTAGAGAAAATAATCAGTGCTTCGATAAAGCAACGTGCGATGGTGTTATTACTCACCTTAGTGGTTGCAGTGATCGGTTATCAAGCCATGCGCACCACCCCATTGGATGCCCTGCCGGACTTATCTGATGTGCAAGTGATTGTTAAGACCTCATATCCAGGTCAAGCACCGCAGTTAGTCGAAGATCAAATTACTTATCCATTATCCACAGCGATGCTGGCTGTACCTGGGGCGAAAACCGTACGTGGGTTTTCGATGTTTGGCGACTCATTCGTCTATATCATTTTCGAAGATAATACCGATATCTACTGGGCACGTTCACGGGTTTTAGAATACCTATCACAAACCCAAGATCAGCTCCCAGAGGGCGTTAGCCCCACTTTAGGGCCTGATGCTTCTGGTGTCGGTTGGGTATTTCAATACGCCTTAGTCGATAGACAAGGTAATCACGATTTAGCCCAGCTGCGTTCATTGCAAGACTGGTTTTTAAAACTGGAATTACAAAGTGTCGAAGGCGTATCTGAAATTGCTACGATTGGCGGCATGGAGCAATCTTATCAAATCGTGGTCGACCCACATAAACTCGCCCTTTATCAAATCGATTTGATGACGGTTAAAAATGCGCTAGCAAGCTCTAATAGCTCTGTCGGTGGCTCGGTTATTGAAATGGCCGAAGCCGAGTACATGATTACTTCATCGGGTTATCGACAAAACATTGAAGATTTTGCCGAAATTCCTTTAGGGGTGTTATCTGATGCTGGCACACCAGTATTAATGAAAGATGTGGCGCAGCTGCGAACAGGCCCTGCAGCGCGTCGTGGTATTGCTGAACTTGATGGTAAAGGTGAAGTCGTTGGCGGCATTGTGGTTATGCGCTATGGCGAGAATGCCCTTGAAACCATTAATAATGTTAAACAAAAGATTAAGCAAATTGAAAGCGGTTTACCTGAAGGGGTTGAATTAGTTATCACTTACGATCGCTCAGAACTTATCCTCAATTCTGTGGATAATCTGATGCACAAAGTGATGGAAGAGATGCTGGTCGTTGGCCTAGTTTGCTTACTATTTCTATTACATGCTCGCTCAACACTGGTTGCCATAATCACCCTGCCATTATCTATATTAAGCAGTTTCATTATCATGCATTTTATGGGGGTTAATGCCAACATCATGAGCTTAGGAGGTATTGCCATTGCCATAGGCGCCGTTGTCGATGCCGCCATTGTCATGGTAGAAAACGCCCATAAACATTTAGAGCGATATCGGGCTGAGCACGGTAAACCACCCGAAGGTGAAGCCCACTGGCAACTAATTAAAGAGGCCTCTGTTGAAGTAGGGCCTGCGCTATTCTTTAGCCTGCTAATCATCACCTTAAGCTTTATTCCTGTATTTGCACTGGAAGCTCAAGAAGGCCGTTTATTCCACCCACTGGCGTTTACTAAAACCTTTGCTATGGCGTCTTCTGCAATACTGGCCATCACCTTGATCCCAGTATTAATGGGTTATTTTGTGCGCGGTAATATCCCTGATGAACGCAAAAACCCCATCAGTCGATTTTTGATTGCCATATACCAGCCATTACTCAAACTGGTATTAAAATTTCCTAAATTCACCATCTTATTAGCGCTGGTCATTTTAGCCAGTGCTTACTATCCGATGACAAAGATGGGCTCTGAGTTTATGCCAGAACTCGCTGAAGGTGATTTACTTTATATGCCTACAACCCTGCCAAGTGTCAGTGCAGGTAAAGCCGCTGAAATTTTACAGCAAACCGATAGATTGATTAAAACGGTACCAGAGGTCAAAAGAGTATTTGGTAAAGTGGGCCGCGCGATGACCGCTACCGATCCTGCACCATTAACCATGCTTGAAACCACCATCATGCTTAAACCACATGCTCAATGGCGTGAAGGCGTGACCTTAGAATCTATTATTGCTGAATTACAGAGAACGGTGAAAGTGCCCGGCATGACTAACGCATGGGTGCAGCCGATAAAAACCCGTATCGATATGCTGTCCACCGGGGTTAGAACACCTGTCGGCATTAAAATATCGGGTTCAGATGTGGCCGAACTGGAAAAAATTGGCGCTGAAATCGAAGCGGTAATGAGCCAAGTGCCAGGCACAACATCAGCATTTGCGCAGCGAAGTAGTGGTGGACGTTATATCGATATTGAGCCGAAACTAAAAAATGCAGCTCGATATGGTATGACCCTAAGTGACATCCAAGATGTGGTGCAAATCGCCATCGGCGGTATGAATATAGGGGAATCAATTCAAGGTCAAGAACGTTACCCAATTAACATTCGTTATCCACGAGAGTTACGTGACAGCATCGAAAAACTCAGAGATTTACCGGTATTAACCAAAACCGGTAAATATCTGCCATTAAGCGTTTTAGCCGACATCACCATCAGTGATGGACCGCCCATGCTTGCCAGTGAAAATGGCCGTTTAATCTCATGGGTGTTTGTCGATATTAAAGATATTTCTATCGGCGAATATATCGAGCAAGCGCAAATAGCCTTAGGCCAGCAAATCACTTTGCCAGCACGTTATAGCTACAGCTTTGCGGGTCAATATGAATATATGCAGCGTGTTGAAGCCAAGATGGAGTTAGTCATTCCACTAATGCTGGCAGTTATTTTTATATTACTGATGCTGACCTTTAACTCGTTTGCTCAAGCTTCAGTAATTATGCTGAGTTTACCCTTTGCCTTAGTAGGCAGTGCCTGGTTTTTATATTTGCTGAACTTCAACTTTTCGGTTGCGGTATCTGTGGGGATGATTGCCCTTGCGGGTGTCGCCGCTGAATTTGGCGTGGTGATGCAGGTGTATCTCAACAACAGTATAAAAGACCGAAAACATCATGACACTCTCAATAGCAAAGATGATTTACGCCAAGCATTGATTGAAGGTGCTGTAATGCGGATTCGCCCCAAAGCGATGACAGTTGCGACCATATTTTTTGGCTTACTGCCGATAATGTGGGGCACAGGAACCGGTAACGAAGTGATGCAGAAAATTGCCGCACCTATGGTTGGTGGCATGGTCACTGCGCCGCTGCTATCGCTGTTTGTTATTCCAGCCATTTATTTACTAATCTATGGTCGTAAACTCAGTAACTAGGTTTACAAAGTCACTCATAAACACTAAAAAAGGCGCTTAAGGCGCCTTTTTATCTATAAAGCCACAAGCTGAATATAAGCTTGTTAGCTTGGTTCACTGAGTACGCCTTGCTTTTCTCGTGCCAGTTGCATCATCCTTAAAAGACCCCAAACCATAATACAACCTCCGACTCCAACCATAGCAAACAGCAGTATTGGATTCGCCAGCATCGGATAAGCAGCAGTATCAAAACCTGCAAACAAGCCATATAAACCCGCCGCCATTAATAACGTGCCAGGAAAATCAATGACTGCCACCATGGTCATTTTCTTTTGAATTACCGCGAGTTTTTCGTCCTTTGTGAGTGTCATAAGTCTTCCTTGATTAGATTTACAGTTTAACTTTCAAGCAATTATTCTACTTCAGACGCTACCTCGGTCAATGCAATAATTGAAAAAGTGCCGCCTTGGGGATCATCAATCACCGCAAAACGACCCACATCCGGAATATCCGTAGGCGGGACACAAATTCGCCCGCCTAGAGCTTCGGCATCTTGAGCCATAGCATCACAATCTTGCACACTAAAATACAGCATCCAATGGGGCGGGGTATCACCCCACTCGGACGTCATTTGCATCATACCGCCAATGGCTTGCTTATCCACCAGCCATTGCACGTAATCAGCTATGCCCATTGAAGACATATCAAGGCTGTTAGTCTCAAAGCCAAGCGCTTGGGTATAAAAATCGGTTGATGTGGCCAGATCGCGGCACATATATTCAACCCAGCACAAAGTATTGGGCTCAAATGAGCGCTTAATGCCGATATGGTTAATGGCCTGCCAGATTGAAAATCGTGCGCCATCAGGATCTTGGCACACAGCTATAATCCCTGAATCACCAACAGAGTGAGGGCCTGCAATAATTTGTCCACCCGCAAGCCTAATGGCTTTAATTGTCGCCTCAACATCATCAACGGCAAAATAAAGCTGCCAATGGGTTGGCAAACTCTCCATCTCTTTGGGCATTTGATACATAGCCGCAATGTCATCACCCGCTAACTGCAACATAGTGTAATGACCCTCAGGCATGGGCATATCATCAGCCTGCCACTGAAATAGGCTTTGGTAGAATGCTTTCGCGGCATACCAATCATGACTGGCAAGTTCGACCCAACAAGGTTGCCCTTGTTTATAGTGTGACACCTTCATACACCTCACCCTGCTGTTGATAATGACTTATAAGAATAAAGGTTTAAGCTGAACCTAAATGACAACACTCTTTAAGTTAAGACACTTTTAAAGCTAAAGTCGAGTTGGCAATAATGGTTGGTTATTCGTATAAAAAATGACATTTAAATAATAAATACAACTTAAAATCATAGCCTTATATAGACAACAATATCAGCAAGCCATGGCTAGTCACTATCGGTCACAAGTCGTAAATTACACACACCTTTAGTCAAAATGCTAACAGTCACATCCTTACTTGCTAGAAAACGCCCATAAAAAAGCCCTTTTCAAAGGGCTTTTTGGAGGTCATTTCGGTGTTTAAACACCACTTTATCTAGCTAAAGTATTATTTATAAACTGGCAGTAACTCAGCCATCGCCAACAAATGACATGCGCCGGTGATGACACCGAATGCAATAATCACCACAATCAATGGCGTACCACCTGGGACTCTAAAGCTCTTCTCATCAGGGAACATTTTGCGCGATTTGTATGCCATCATGGCTGGCACTATCGCCGCCCAAATGGTCGCCGCTAATGCCGCAAAGCCAATGGCAATCAAGAAACCATTAGGGAATAACAAACCTAATACTGTCGGCGGGATAAAGGTGATCGCAGCTGTTTTAATGCGGCCATTATTGCTTTCTTCAAAGCCAAATAAGTCAGCTAGATAATCAAACAAGCCTAAGGTCACCCCTAAGAATGATGACGCCACAGCAAGATTAGCAAACAAGGTCAACATGGTATTAAGCCATTTACTCGCCATCACATCTGACAGAGCGCCCACTAACACACCCATATTGCCGCCCTGGGCAATAATGTCGCTGAACTGACTACGGGGAATGTTGCCCATGGTTGCCACTAACCAACAGCTGTAAATAACTAAGGCGATAAACGTACCAATAAAGATGGCTTTTAAAATCACTTTAGGTTGTTTGCCGTAATACTTAACTAGGCTTGGCACATTGCCGTGGTAACCAAAACTGGCCAGCCCAAAAGGTAGCGCCGCTAAAATATAAGGCGAGAAACTCGCCTCACCATCTGGCATTAATAATTTTGCGCTATCAATATCAATCAGCAGATTTCCGATGGCGAGAAAAAAGGTAATTAACATCCCGCCAATCATAATGGTGGTAATGCGATCAACCGCTTTGGTACTGATGATCACCACTGCAGCAAGTACGACGGCAAACACTAACCCTGCGATCGGTTGAGGTAAGTTAATCCCCATCCCCGCAAGGGTGTGATTAACAATCGAGCCACCACCACTGATGTAAGCATAGGTCAGGATGTACAACACGAAAGCAATAGATAACCCGTTAATAATCCGCCAAAACTGGCCTAAGGTTACCTTAGTTAAGGTGTCAAAACTGTCACCGGGTTTAAAATGCAAATTGGTTTCAAGTAGCATCAGACCTGACACCAGCATACAAAACCAAATACCAATTAACATGACTAATGAATAGCCAAACCACATGCCTGCACTGACCACAGGCAAAGAAAACATACCAGCACCGACTGTGGTACCGGCGATGATCATAGCACCGCCCAATAAGGATTTATTTTGCGGTTGAGATTGTGTCGAACTCATAAAATTAGTTATTACCCATGTTCCATTGTGACACTATCAACAATGGTTTTTCGAACAGATAAACGCAGCATACCATTGGCATGATCACGTATTCGGATGACTTCAAATTGATTATCGTTAGCGGATAAATACCCTAATTCTTTTAATTTCACACTCAAATTATTGTAGAGCTTTTTATCATAAAACTCAGGCGCAGTAATTCCATGTAAAGCACCTAAACGCTGAGCCAATAAATGGCTGGCGCTTTCTAAATCAGAACGCTCAATTTCTGGTTTGTAAGCCAGTAAATTAAAGATAATCGCGTAACGCTGTAGGGTCTCACTGACCGTGGCGGACAATAACATTAACTGAGTGACATTACTTTGATTGACTTCAAAGTGATCGCTACCGGAAATTAGCTTTTGTTCAACAAACAAATCAAGCACTTGATCCACATAGGCACTTAAATCTTCAATGCCCATAAACAGCTCAGCTTTCAATAATGGGTAAAAATCATTAACAATTTGCTGGATTTTTTCTCGGCTAAATTCTTCATATTGCACCAAGCAACTGGCGATTAATGAAGGCACTGCCATTAGATGAATTATGTTATTGCGATAATAGCTCATCGCAATCACTGAGCTATCTTCAATTGCGATAATTTCGCCGATGGCATCTGTGGTTGAGGTAAATTTATTCAGCGACAAACATTGCTCAACTAGGTCATGAGCTGAGCCCTCAGCCACCGACGCATACTCAGTATAAGGAACATCCTTTAAGATTTTCAGGTAGAGGTCTAGCTGGGTTTCAAGCTCACTGCGCTGCAGGGCGTTTTGCTCTGAAGCCAGCAGCGCCATACTTGCTAATGTCACCGAACTCGCTGCGGCGGCGCCATTGATGTTAGTCATCACTTTATTGGCCAATACATTTACTGCTGGCGTTAACCATGATGGCTTTTGATCCGGATCTTGAGCAATTTCTTCACGCCAATTTGGCGATTGTTGATTTAAAAATTGCTGCACATTGATTGGCTCGCCAAAGTTAACGTAACCTTGGCCAAAGTTGCCTAATTTACGCAGCGCACCAAAGACCTGCCACACTGATTCTTTTTGCTTTTTCTTACCGCTTAACTCTTTATGATAGGTGGACACTTCCATCACATGATCATAACCAAGATAAACTGGCACTAAGGTTACTGGGCGTTCAATGCCCCGCAGTACACAGTTAACTGTCATCGCTAACATGCCGGTCTTAGGCGCTAATAAACGACCGGTACGAGAACGACCACCTTCGGTGAAGTATTCAACCGAATAGCCTTTAGCAAATAACTGATCTAAATACTCACGAAACACTGCGGTATAAAGTTTATTACCGTTAAAGCTACGACGAATAAAGAAAGCACCACCACGGCGGAACATAGGGCCTGCTGGCCAAAAGTTTAAATTAATACCGGCGGCAATATGCGGCGGCACCATGCCTTGGTAATACAAAATATACGACAGCAGTAGGTAATCCATGTGGCTACGATGGCAAGGCACATAGACAATTTCATGACCATCATGATGCAGCTTACGCACTTTTTCAGCGCTTTTAATGCTAATACCGCTGTATAACTTATTCCACAACCAAGTAAGAAAGCGCTCAGCAATACGCACTAAGCTGTCTGAGTAATCCGCTGCAATTTCATCTAAATACTGAATAGCTTTTTCGCGGGCTTTGTCTTCAGGAATTTTTTTATTAAGCGCTTCTTCTTTTATCGCTTGAGCAATGGCATCAGACTTTAATAATGAGTTGAACATTGCCTGACGATTTGGCAGTTGTGGGCCTGTCATCACTTTACGTTGGCGTCTAAAGTGCACTCGCGCCACACGGATAAGTTTATGCGCAATACTGACATCAGTGCCGTGTTCATCAGCCATATAACGTAGCGACATAGCATTTGAGAATTGAATAAAGCTATGGCGACCTAAGAACAAAATCATCAACCATTTACGTAACCAGGTCGGGTTTTCACGCTCAAATACGGCTGCGGTCATGGTGTCATCTTCTTTACCAGGGATACGTCCCCAATACAGACTCACTGGCACCAATTGAATATCAAGTTGATCATTTTTTTTATGTAAGGCTAATAAGCTGGTGAAGTTATCAACAAATTTTTCGCCACTTAAACGCTTGCCAAATAGAGGCTTACGACCTTCAATACACACAATTCTAGGGGTATTTAAGCCATCAACGTCTAGTCGCTCATAAGGGCTCGGTAAGCCATATTTGGCGGTCACTTCATTTAATGCCGCAATATCACTGAGTGATTCTGTCTTCATCACATAGACCACTGGTTTATCTGGGTCTAAGTTCAGATCGGCAAAGGGATCTTCAGGCACAACAACCGTGTGCACCATCAGTTTTTGAATCCAACGTAATGATTTTGCTATGATTGAGTCAGGTTTTAACATGAGTGTTCGCATATTCAACATCAATTAATTGGCCATAGAATACCAGATAATGGTTCAGTTTCACTAACAAGGGTCTATACAGAGAATATTTGTTCAGTAAAAATAGCCATATCCGAATAACAACCAACCTATTTTCAATCAACACTACTGTATAAATATACTGTTTAAACAAACGATGTGAGAAATAGCCAATTTCATCGGTTTAAAAAGCTGACTTACCTTCATTAACTAAATAATTAAATTACAGATACTTAACCGTGCCCCCATATATAGCCAACAAGAATTAGATGATAATAGTTAAATTAATTTGGTTAATACTTGCGCGACCACCGATACTGTATATAATGACAGTCACTGTATAAAAAAACAGGAATCAATATGAGACCTTTAACGCCACGCCAAGCTGAAATATTAGAGCTAATTAAATGTAATATCGCCGAAACAGGTATGCCGCCAACTCGTGCAGAAATTGCAACTCGATTAGGCTTCAAAAGCGCCAATGCCGCTGAAGAACACTTAAAAGCACTGGCAAAAAAAGGCTGTATTGAAATTATTCCTGGTACCTCTCGCGGGATCCGCATGGTGCAGGTGGAGGAGGAAGTTGAAGCAGGCTTACCACTTATCGGCCAAGTTGCTGCAGGTGAACCTATCCTTGCTCAAGAGCATGTTGAACAGTATTTCCAAGTTGACCCAGAAATGTTTAAGCCCAATGCTAATTTCTTACTACGCGTTCGAGGCGACAGTATGAAAGACATTGGTATTTTAGAGGGCGACTTATTAGCAGTGCATAAAATGCAAACTGCCACCAATGGTCAAGTTGTAGTGGCACGTCTTGAAGACGATGTAACCGTGAAAAGATTTGAAAAGAAAGGCAATATTATTTATTTACATGCTGAAAATGCAGAATATGAGCCGATTAAAGTTGATTTAAGTTGCCAAAACCTAACGATTGAAGGGCTTGCTGTTGGCGTTATTCGTAATGGAGGTTGGTTATGAACACATTAATAGGCAATGCACCGCGTCACCCTGGATTATGGGTAGATATGGCATCTGATCCCTTACCCACTAAACAAGGGATTGAAACCAAGCGCACCCAAAACCAAGGCTTAACTGAATTGACTCAATTATGCAGTCAGTTAGCCATTTTAAGTCAGCAAGGCCGTTGGATTGTACTGATTAATCCGCCGCATATCGGTTATAAGCAAATTCTTGCTAATGCCAATGTTCGTATGGACAGAGTATTGTTAGTTCACACCAAAGATGAAGTCGAAACCCTGTGGGCGATGGAAAAAGCGCTCACTAACGGTACTTCAAGTGCAGTAATTACTTGGACACCACCATTAGATGCCCGCGACAATCGCCGCATTCAATTGGTTGCCAAAAATGCCTTAGCCCAAGGGCTTATCATTGAAGATGTAAATACTCACTTACCTGAAGGCGACCCATTAACGCAAACTTTAGCAGTACCGACTCGGGTAAACCTTACCTCGTTTCACTAGTAAAATATGACTAAAAAAGCCCTTCACTACGCTGAGGGGCTTTTTTTTGCACTTTTTTCAGCAAATTAGATGATAAAGTGATCTTGATCAATATTTAATCTCCAAGTAATGTAGTTAACAAGGTAGTAACAATTTATCGTACTGCCGAGAATAAATGTCAAAAAGATACAAACGCTATTAAAAGATTGAGCTGGTACCGTGCGGTATAGAAAGCCTTGAATGTAAAGCGTCAAATATAATTGATAAGTTCAGTATTAGGTACAAGTGTGGCACCGTAACGTAATAACATAATTGAGTTTTCAAGCTCAAAGCCACCGTGTACTTTGAAATGATCAAACTTTTTCGGGTATGAAAAGTTTGCATAGAGCAGAGTATTACTGTGTGGCTTTTCTTTGTAATTGCAATTCGCAATTAGCAGAGGAGTAGTCTTGTGAAGCGATTGTTGTACGGATTAATGGTGGCGTTGCTTGCAACCCCACTCACAGCGGCAGAGATGCCCTTAAACATGACTCAAGGTGTAACAGAGATCAGTGGCCAGGTTTACGACCTGCATATGATTATTTTGTATATCTGTTGCGCCATTGGTGTCGTGGTCTTTGGGATCATGATTTATTCCATGATCTATCACAGAAAATCTAAGGGTGCAGTTGCAGCCGACTTTCATGACAGTACCAAGGTTGAAATAGCTTGGACAGTATTGCCATTTCTAATCCTAATTGGCATGGCAATCCCAGCAACAAAAACGCTGATTGCTATGGAAGATCCCAGCGATGCTGAACTGACAGTCAAAGTGACGGGCTCTCAATGGAAATGGCATTACAGCTATTTCAATGAAGATGTCGAGTTTTTCAGTTTATTATCTACCCCAGCAGACCAAATTACTGGCACCGCAGATAAAACCGACACCTATCTTTTAGAGGTCGATAAGCCGCTGGTTTTACCAATAAATCGTAAAGTACGTTTTTTAATGACCTCGGATGACGTTATCCACTCTTGGTGGGTACCAGCATTTGCCGTTAAAAAAGATGCAAATCCTGGTTTCATCAATGAAGCTTGGACTAAAATCGATAAAATAGGTACTTATCGAGGCCAATGTGCCGAACTATGCGGTAAAGATCATGGCTTTATGCCTATTGTTGTTGAAGCCGTCTCAGAAGCAGACTTTGACCAATGGCTAATCGACCAAAAGCAATTTGCTGTCGATGCTAAAGCCGCTGCACAAGCCTCACTGAGCCAAACCCTTAGCTATGACGAGTTAATGGCCCAAGGCGAACAAATCTACATGGGTCGCTGCGCGGCTTGCCACCAACCTAATGGTGCTGGTTTACCTGGCGTCTTCCCTTCCCTAATTGGCAGTCCAATGATTAAAGGCCCAGTGTCTGGTCATATCGATATTGTCGTTAATGGTAAGCCTGGCACTGCGATGCAAGCGTTTGCCAAGCAGCTAACGGCAACTGAAATTGCTGCAGTAGTCACTTATGAGCGTAATGCTTGGGGTAATGACTCTGGCGATACCGTGCAAGCGGCTGATGTGAGTGGCAATGGGACAAATTCTAGCGCTACACCAACCACTGCTGACGCTCCTAGTGCAGGCACTTCTATCGCAGACACGTCAACGCCTGTGACTTTACCAGCAAGCTTACCTACAGCTGAACAACTTGAAGACACTGCAACACAAGCTGTGACTGAAGCGGCAACACAAGCAGCAGAAGTTAAAGCTGTGGTATTGGATGACTTGACGATGGATGAGTTAATGACCATGGGCGAGCAAGTCTATATGACTAGCTGCGCTGCATGTCACCAAGCTGCTGGTACTGGCTTACCTGGCGCGTTCCCTTCATTAGTAGGCAGCCCACTCATCGTCGGTCCAGTGACGGATCATCTTAATATTGTCATCAATGGTAAACCTGGCACGGCAATGCAAGCATTTAACTCGCTACTTACGCCACAACAGCTTGCTGCAGTGGTGACTTATGAGCGAAATGCCTGGGGTAATAACTCTGGCGATGCAGTTCAGGCTGCTGATGTTGTTGGTCACGGAAAGTAAGGGATTAAAATGAGCACAATTACACAAGATTCACCAGCCGCTCACGACGATCACCATGATGACCATCATCATGGGGCGCCAAAAGGCATTATGCGCTGGGTTTTAACCACTAACCATAAAGATATTGGTTCAATGTATCTGTGGTTTAGTTTCATTATGTTTTTAACCGGCGGCGCAATGGCCATGGTCATTCGTGCTGAGTTATTCCAACCCGGTTTACAGTTAGTTGAACCTAACTTTTTTAACCAAATGACCACAGTCCATGGCTTGATTATGGTATTTGGCGCAGTCATGCCAGCCTTTACCGGCTTAGCTAACTGGCTCATTCCAATGATGATTGGTGCGCCAGATATGGCACTACCGCGGATGAATAACTGGAGCTTTTGGATTTTACCTTTCGCGTTTGCGATTCTACTTAGCTCGCTATTTATGGAAGGTGGAGGCCCCAACTTTGGCTGGACTTTCTATGCACCACTGTCAACAACCTATAGCCCTGATAGCACAGCATTATTTGTGTTCTCAGTTCACATTATGGGCATAAGCTCGATCATGGGTGCTATTAACGTGGTGGTGACCATTGTTAATATGCGTGCTCCGGGTATGACTTGGATGAAGCTGCCATTGTTCGTCTGGACTTGGCTGATTACCGCCTTCTTGCTAATAGCAGTGATGCCGGTATTGGCAGGTGTAGTAACCATGGTACTGACTGATAAATACTTTGCCACCAGCTTCTTTGATGCTGCTGGCGGCGGCGACCCTGTGATGTTCCAGCATATTTTCTGGTTCTTTGGCCACCCCGAAGTCTACATCATGATTTTACCTTCATTCGGGATTATCTCGGCCATTATTCCCACCTTTAGCCGTAAAAAGCTTTTCGGTTATGCCTCCATGGTATACGCCACCTCAAGTATTGCGATTTTGTCCTTCCTAGTTTGGGCGCATCACATGTTCACCACCGGGATGCCAGTATTTGCAGAGCTATTCTTCATGTACTGCACCATGTTAATCGCAGTGCCTACTGGGGTGAAAGTGTTTAACTGGGTTGCAACTATGTGGCGCGGCTCAATCACCTTCGAAACCCCGATGCTGTTCGCCATTGCATTCATCATCTTATTCACCATCGGTGGCTTCTCTGGCTTGATGCTAGCGATAACCCCAGCGGATTTCCAATACCATGATACTTACTTTGTGGTAGCGCATTTTCATTATGTACTGGTGACTGGCGCAGTATTTTCCATTATGGCTGCAGCATATTACTGGCTACCGAAATGGACAGGATACATGTATAGCGAAACATTAGGTCGTTGGCATTTCTGGTGCAGTGTTATTTCAGTGAATGTACTGTTTTTCCCAATGCACTTTTTAGGCTTAGCAGGCATGCCACGTCGTATTCCAGACTATGCAATTCAGTTTGCTGACGTAAACCAAATTGTCTCTATTGGTGGTTTTGCCTTTGGTTTATCACAACTGATTTTCCTCGCTGTGGTACTGAAATGTATCAAGGGCGGCGAAAAAGCTGCGGATAAGCCATGGGAAGGTGCTGAAGGGTTAGAGTGGACTATTGCCAGTCCTGCGCCTTATCACTCATTTACCACCCCACCAGAGGTTAAATGATATGAGCCAGCCAACAAAATCAAACCGTAATTTACTTATTGGCCTAGTACTGGGTTCAATAGGTATGTTCGGCTTTGGTTTTGCGCTAGTGCCTTTGTATGACGTGCTTTGCGATGCCTTGGGGATTAATGGAAAAACCCAAAGTACTGCCAGCAGTTATGAGGCTGTGGTGATTGATAAAGACCGTACTGTAACCATTGAGTTTATTGCCCAAGTACAAAGCAATATGCCGTGGGAGTTTGTGCCAAAAGTGAACCGCATGCAGGTTCACCCCGGCGAACTCACACGTACTGCGTTTTTAGCGAAAAACTTATCTTCAAATAACCTCGTAGGCCAAGCAATACCCTCGGTATCGCCAGGCCAAGGCGCGGCTTATTTTAATAAGACCGAGTGCTTTTGCTTCAATCAGCAACCCCTAGCAGCAATGGCCGATGCTGAATTACCGTTAATTTTTTACGTGGATGCGGATTTACCTGAATCCATTAACACTTTGACTCTCTCTTATACCCTCTATGATATTACAGACAAGCAGACTGCAGCCATAGAGCAAGGAGCAGCAAGATGACAACAAAACATGAAAACTACTACGTGCCAGCGCAAAGTATCTGGCCAATTACCGGCGCTATCGGATTATTTCTGATTGCATTTGGCGCAGGTACCTACATCCAACAACTTTCAACTGAACAATCTTCTGGCGGCTACACCCTAATCGCGGGTATTGCTGTAATTATATTTATGCTGTTTGGCTGGTTTAAAAATATCATTGATGAGTCAATGTCAGGTTTATATTCAGCGCAAATGGATCGCTCTTTTAGACAAGGCATGAGCTGGTTTATTTTCTCAGAAATCATGTTTTTCGGGGCATTTTTTGGGGCATTGTTTTACGCTCGAATGGTAGCAATACCTTGGCTCGGCGGTGCATCAAATAATGCCATGACCCATGAGGTATTATGGCCAACATTTGAAGCCATTTGGCCGCTAGTGAAAACCCCAGATGGTACCACCACTGAAGCCATGGGTTGGGGCGGATTGCCGCTGTATAACACCCTCATTCTACTGACCTCTTCAGTCACCTTGCACTTTGCCCATGTGTCGTTAGAAAAATCAAAACGTGGCGCACTGAAGGTTTGGTTAGGACTGACTATTTTGCTGGGTATCGGCTTCTTGTTTTTACAAGTTGAAGAGTATGTCCATGCCTACCAAGAAATGGGGCTCACACTCACCTCAGGGATTTATGGTAACACCTTCTTTTTGCTAACTGGCTTTCACGGTATGCACGTCACCTTAGGCACAGTATTTCTAATAATCCTGTTCTTTAGAGTATTGAAAGGTCACTTCACCCCAGATAATCATTTCGCCTTTCAATCCGGAAGTTGGTATTGGCATTTTGTTGATGTGGTGTGGTTATGCTTATTTATTTTCGTGTACGTCTTATAAGGCTGCAAAGCTAATAAGGTCTAGGATTTGGGCTTATCCAGCCAAATCCTAAGGCCAGTAACAATAACAACATCACTAACGCAGAAAAGATCACTCGACGACCTAAATATTGGCTCATAGATTGTTTATTTTCCGCTTTAACCATAATAAATAGGGCTCTGGCTAAATTAAATAATATGAATACAAGCAGCAGTACTAAAACAAGCTTGAAAATAACTAAGGTATCTAAGGTTCCCACGGGCTCTCCTTTGCGCGTTTGGCGACTTTCTACTGGGTTATTGCTAGTTGTTACTGTGAGTGTGTTTTCTATTTTGGTCAAGCTCGGTTTATGGCAACTTGATAGAGGAATTCAAAAACAAGCTTGGCAAGCCACCTTAAGTGAAAGGCAAGCGTCCAGTGAATTGGATTACCACACTTTTTTAACGCTAGATAGCAGCGGTCCACTAACGGGTTATCGCATTAACGTCACCGCTAAGCCCGTTAATGAACAAATATTACTGCTTGATAATCAAGTTTATAACGGCCAAGTGGGTTATCTGGCTTATCAAGTATTTGCAATATCAGCCACAGAGCCATGGCTACTGGTTGAACTAGGCTTTACTGCAGCGAATAAAGACCGCCGCATATTACCCGATTTAGCGCCATTGCCTGCGGCGCAATATCAGCTCACAGGTCGAGTGTATCAGCGCCAAACCAATCCCTTAAGTGACCAACTTTATGTGGAACAATTTACAGTAGAAAACCGTGACGTGATCCGTTTTCAAAATTTAAATCTCGTGGCCTTAGCAGAGAAAATAGGTCATCAACTGGCACCGGCAGTACTGCAGCCAGATATAACACCGAACATGACACTAGCAAAACCATGGACACCTATTCCACTGTCAGCCCAAAAACACCAAGGCTATGCATTGCAATGGTTCACCATGGCAGCAGTATTTTTATCGCTAATGCTATGGCTTGGTTGGAAAACATTTAAGCCTAAAATTAAGACCTAAAGTTAAAATCTAAATACAAGAGTAACTAAATTAAAAATAGTGACTTAAGTAAAAAAAACTCATCCTATAACAAAAACAGTCGTAACAAGAGGAGCAAGTATGAACTCCCCAGCAAAACCTAAAGGTAACAAGACATTATATCTACTGCTGCTGGTATTTATTTTACCGGTGGCTATGGCTAAATTAGTCTTGAGCCTAGATTTATATAACGGCGCCGCCACTAACAAAGGTGAGCTAATCGGCGCACAACTTAATTATCAAACCTTAGCCATGACCAACCCGCAGCCGCATATGTGGCAGCTGGTGTATTTATTACCAAACCAATGCCTAGAACAATGTCAGCAACGTTTGTATGTCATGCATCAAAGCCATATCGCCTTAGGTAAACATCAAGATCGCGTCAGCCCAATTATTTTACTCACCCCAGATAGCGACACCGCAATTTTAACTAAACTGCAAGTGCCGTTTGCTACAGCCAGTGCCAGCCCTGCAATGGCCGCATTACTGACAGAGCAGCAAATGATTATTGTCGATCCCCTTGGTAGCCTAGTCATGAAATACCCAGGTATTATGGGCGAGCAAGAAAATATTGCCCAAGGTAAGTCGATGATTGGCGATTTACGTAAGATGCTTAAACTATCGAGGGTCGGGTAATGGTGATAAAAAACCTGCTCAAATTTACCTTAGTATTTACCTTTACGGTGATATTAATGGGTGCCTACACTCGGCTGTCAGATGCAGGCCTTGGCTGCCCTGATTGGCCAGGTTGCTATGGTCATCTTGTGGTGCCTAGCGCGCCTGATGCAATAGCAAAAGTTGAGACTGCATTCCCAAATCAAACGCTAGAGCCTGACAAGGCGTGGCTGGAAATGATCCACCGCTATATCGCTGGCACTCTTGGATTACTGATTTTAACCATCCTTATCATCTGCTTAAAAAGAGCCGATGCGCCCAAAAAGCTACCCATACTGATTTCCGCCCTACTGCTCTTTCAAGCTGCCTTAGGCATGTGGACTGTCACCATGAAATTAATGCCCATCGTAGTCATGGGGCATTTAATTGGTGGCTTTAGTTTATTCGCTTTACTGCTACTGCTGTATTTACGTACCCGGCCACTGCGGATCCCTGGTGGTGACACTTATGCCAGAAAACTCGCCCCCTTTGCCATGGTCTGCTTAATTGTACTGGCGGTTCAAATTATTTTGGGCGGCTGGACGTCATCGAATTACGCAGCATTAGCCTGTACCGCCCTGCCAATATGTGAAGGTAACTGGGTCGATAATCTGCAATTTGCTGATGCTTTTTCACCGTTTCAAGGGACACATCCAAGCTTTGAATATGGCGTATTGGAATACCCTGCCCGCATGACAATCCATGTTACTCATCGTATTTGGGGCGTGATTACCGCTGCCTGTTTAGTGTGGTTAGGATTTAAATTACTTAAAGCACGCTCACACACAATACGTAAAAGTGCTTGGCTGTTATTTGCCCTAGTGATCATTCAAGTGGGCCTTGGCATCAGCAATATTGTCATGCATTTGCCTTTAGGGATTGCTGTATCGCACAACGGCGGCGCAGCGCTATTGTTACTTACCGTTATTTTCATCAACTACGCGCTGTGGCGTAAAGCTTAAGCAAGGATTCTATTATGGCTAAATCTCTGTCTATACCAGCAAGCACCAGCAGCGCGCAATTACCTTGGCGCGCCTATTTTGAAATGACCAAACCCAAAGTGGTCGCCCTGATGTTACTGACAGTACTGGTGGGAATGTGCCTCGCATTGCCCGGCGCAGTGCCATTGCAGCCGCTTATCTTTGGCATGATAGGCATAGCCATGATGGCGGGGGCAGCGGCGGCTTATAACCACTTAATTGATCGCCGCATTGATGGTTTAATGGCGCGTACCTATAACCGCCCATTACCAAAAGGCAAGGTCTCGGTAATCAAAGCCATGACCTTTGCCACTTCTATCGGCTTAGGCGGTTTTGTTATTTTGTATACCTTAGTTAACCCACTTACCGCATGGTTAACCTTTGCCAGTTTAATCGGTTATGCTGTGGTGTATACCGCTTATCTTAAGCGCGCTACCCCGCAAAATATCGTCATTGGCGGCTTAGCTGGGGCAATGCCACCTTTATTGGGTTGGACTGCTGTCACCAACGAATTACATGGCAACGCACTATTACTTGTTATCATCATCTTCACTTGGACGCCGCCGCATTTTTGGGCACTGGCGATTCACCGTAGAAAAGAATACGCCAAAGTCGATGTCCCAATGCTGCCAGTCACCCATGGGGTTGAGTTTACTAAAACTTGTATCTTGTTATATACCTTGTTACTGGCTATTGCCTGTTTATTGCCAGTACTGGTTGGCATGTGTGGCCCCGTTTATCTTGTGGGTTCAACCATTCTAAGTTGTGGCTTTATTTATAAAGCCTGGCAACTTAAGTATCACGACAAACCAGGGCTGGCGATGGATGTGTTTAAGTTCTCGATTTATCACTTAATGATTTTATTTTTAGTGCTATTAGTTGATCACTACTTATGGGTATAACTCGCTTTATCAGTGCTTATCGCCATGGTGAAGTTGAAGATAAAAACAGTGAACGTAAAGATAAAAATAATGGAGTGAATGAGTGAAAAAAATTATCGCGTTAGCTTTCATTATGCTGGGCTTGGGCGTCGCTGTTGCTACGCTTTTCCCTAGTCAAAAAAGTTCATCCGCAACAATCGCCACTGCCACTAAATCAAGGCCGGATCTGGCACTTGAAACAAGTTATTTGTTTGATAACCCAAGACCACTGGCACCTTTTAGTATGCAAGACCAATTGGGGAATACCTTTACCAATGAGCAGCTTTTAGGTAAGTGGAGTTTAGTATTTGTCGGCTTTACTTCATGCCCAGATGTTTGCCCAACAACCCTTAATAAACTCAATGCCGCCTACCCAGAGTTGCAAGCAGTAAGCGACAATATTCAAGTGGTGTTTGTGTCAGTGGACCCCGCAAGGGACAGCCAAACTAAACGTTTAGATTACATCAATTTTTTTAACCGCGATTTCAAAGCCGTTACTGCCGATCACGCTCAGCTATTTCCTTTTACTCGTGATTTAGGTTTTGCCTACGCCATGGTTGGCGACGGCGAAGATTACCAAGTGGATCACAGCGCCAGCTATGTTTTAGTATCACCACAAGGGGAAAAGTTTGCAGTGTTTAAACCTAAAGCCCAACCCGGGAAAATACCACAGATTTTGAATAAAGAGCTGGTTGCGGATCTAAAGCAGATTATTGAAAGTGCTTAAGGTTTTTATATAGGTATTGAAATATAACAAAGCCTCAATATGAAAATATTGAGGCTTTTTGTTTTGACGAGGACTGATGTAGTAACTCATTTGTGGACAGAAATGCGTTAGAGTATTTGGTCTAGGTGACCGAATATAGATTAGAAAAAGTAATTTAGTTTTCCGAAGCACCTAATGGAGCAGATCGATTGTTCTAGTTAAATTCTAAGAATGTGGCCAATATGAGTTGGCCACTACAATGCGTACCTTAAGAATATTTCTCAAATTGAGCATAGTCAGCACCGCAGTCCTATAAACTTTATGTTAGAAGTTACAGCCGAGTTGATTGACTATGCTTATCAACCCCAAAAACCTGGTTTAAATCTAACGAAAGGCGAGTTCTCGCTTGAGCAGAACTGAGGTTAATTAGAAAATAACTCTTGGCTGACCTGCAAAGTCATGTCCACAGTCGTGTCTTTGCCTTTATTCACAATCACATCTGGTTGTATGCTTTGCTTACTAGTATCACCTGACACTCGGGTTATGTAGCGGCTAGGTGCTAAGACAAGTAATTTAGTATTAGGTAAGTAAAAAGGGTTCAGGTTGCCAGTCTGATTGGCGTGCCCACCTGTGGGCTGCCCCACTAATTTCGCTACTTTGTGATCTTGTAGCGTGGTGGCAAAAACGATTCCTGCTGAGTAGGTCATCTCGTCAATCAGCACGACCACTTCACCTTTGAACCTTTTAGATGGTTCGACAGGCTCGATGATTTGGCTGCCGATAACATCTAGCTCAATGATTTCACCTGGCTTACCTTTGTAGCCAAACAGTCCATTATTATCGTTAGATAGTTTTTCAATAACGGAAGAGGCTTGGTTGAGTTTTTTATCAGTGAGGTAACTAATCACCTCCGCCCCCGCATCGGACTGTCCACCAGTGTTACCTCTGACATCAATAATTAGCTTTGCTACTTTCATTTCTTTTATCTTAGCGAAAGCGTCTTCAACAAAGTCTTCGAAGCCTGACTCTTCGTCCACATCGAAGGTGCCAAGTTTTAAGTAGGCATTCTGGTTAGCAATGATTTTTAGCCAGTTATCGCTCAGCTTGTTTTGTTCACTCTCCCAATTCCCATGACTGGAAAGCATCATGGTTTCTTGCTTGTTGTCGTGTTCCAAAACCAGCTTAAAGTTGCCGCGCCATTCATAAATCGCATTTAACCAGTAGTGAAATAATAGGGTGCTCATGTGCATTCTTAGGTTGGCGGTTTCTCCATGGCCATATTCCGCAAGCTGTTTCAGAATCGTCTCGCCGGCCACACCGTTGATAGAGACCACTTTCGTTCCTTTTTCTATTAATGCACCGGTGGACTTATTTTTATAGACCTTGTTGATATACAGAGAATGGTTTTGAGTAAATACGCCAAAGGGGAAGAGGTTTTGTTTTTTGTCTTCTGCATAGGTTCCTTCAGCCAGTAACGGGAACAGTAGGCTATGGCCATCTCTAAAATAGGGATTGATGGTGCCAATCAAACGAAAATATTCACCACGACTCATCTCGTTTTTAATTTTGCTGCTCATAGTCGCAAACTTTTCATTAATGGCTTTCTCGTCTGTCAACTCATGATAAACCGGATGCCTTGCCGCCATTTGAGTTTGTAAATAGGCCAAATCTTCCTGTAATGCTTTTTGAGCAAAGCTTTGTTTCGTGAAATCGTCATTCACCTCATCGTGTATCCATGCATCCATTCCCATGCCGCATCCCGTTGTTGCCAAAATGATTGTGAATAGTAATACTGTTCGCATAATTAGTTACCCCTCCTCAAAAAGTTGTCAGCAATTTAGCAAAGGAGTGGTAAAGAAAAGGTCAAGAGATAAATAAAAGCTAAAAATAATCTTTTAGTCGCAGGTAAGCATCTTAAATATAGAATGGACTCTAGAAATAATGGAATTTAAATTATCGCTGCTCATTATTGAAGACAATGCCTTATTAGCACAACAGCTGGGAGATTATTTTACTGAAACAGGCTATCGGGTCGATTATGCCTATAACGGTGAGTCTGGTATCAGATTTTGTAAGGAAAATCGTTACGACGTGGTGATTCTGGATCTTTCATTACCGGATATTGACGGCATTCAAGTCTGCCAGCAGATAAAGTCGGATGCCACAACTATCATTCCTGTGTTGATGTTAACGGCCCGGGATGCGTTACATGAAAAGCTGGAAGGTTTTGAAGCGGGTACAGACGATTATGTGACTAAACCCTATGAAGCTTCGGAAGTACTGGTAAGATGCCAAGCCCTAGCTCGCAGGAATGTGTTACATCAAACCCAAGAAATTAATATCGGCCCTCTGCAAATTAATCAGATCACTAAAGATATCTTTCGAGAGGGAACAAAGCTGAATTTAAGTCAAAAGGACAGGCAAATCCTGATGACTTTGGCTCAGGCACATCCAGCCCCAGTTAGCCGCACTGAGCTGCTGGACAAGTTGTGGGGAGAGGATTTTCCAGATAGCGATGTGCTCAAGTCTCATATCTATACTCTTAGGCAGGCTCTGGACAAACCTTTTTCCCATTCCATGTTAAAGACAATACACGGAGTGGGTTATAGATTGCAGGAGCAAGCGTGAAGAGTATCGGCTCACAGTTACAGCGCCTTTTTCTGCTGTTTAGCTTTTTTCTTACTAGCCTATTGATTGCTATCACCATCTTTTATGCCTACATGATTGAAGACAACATCTTCAATGAGCAGCTATACAGCGAAGCCAAATACATACAGTCGCAATATCAGGCACAAGGAGAGATTGTCAGTCCTCGTTATCCCTACATGTATCTGGTATCCCGTTGGCAGGACTTGTCTGCGGACATAGTCGTACAACAAAGCGATGAGCCCAATAGAGTCGAATATACACTCCCTGACGGCATAGATATCCATGTGTTTCCATTTAGGCTCGACGAGAAAAAACAGGTTATCTTGGTGTCTAAGGTGAGTGGTCTAGGGGTCAATGATCGCTCCTGGCCGCTGGTTATCCCCTTGTTTCTGATTTTTGTATTGATGCTCATCGCAGTGGGATCTTGGTTGGTTTATCGATTTATTCGCAACATTACTGCGCCGCTAAATCGGCTCAGTGAAATCATGTTTAACATTCAGTCACTCGACGAGCTGCCCTCGGGTTTTACAGACACTTTTCCCGATAATGAAGTGCGCTCTCTGGCAGGATCTCTGAAGAAACTGTTGGAGCGTTTGCATCTGACTTTGGACAGAGAAAAGCAGTTTACCCGAGACATCAGCCATGAATTACGAACGCCGGTGACAATTCTAAAAAACGCGCTAAGGGAATGTAACGAACAAAAACTATTACCCAGTAAATATAGCCAACAACTGAATAAGGCCGTCGAACAACAGCACCAGATCCTGAATGTGTTAACCACCCTAGCAAGAGAAGAGTCCAGTCAAAAAAAGCGAGTTAAGCTATTGTTCGCCATTGAAAGAAGCGTGCTTTCCCTGCCTGATTTGCAAAACCAAGAAGACTTTAATATCGATATTCAGGTACTTGCAAAGACTCGGATCCTAGCTAGCCCAGTATTACTGAAATTGTTACTGAATAACCTAATTATCAATGCCGTAAAACACGCAGGTGAAAAGCGGTTACAGATCTCGTGGCAGGGAAATGAATTACAGTTTAAAAACCCGGTGAACGAGCCAGTTCCCCTCAATGTGACTCAAGCCAGAGTCAAAGGCAAAGCAAGCGATGGCATTGGGCAGGGGCTCAATCTAGTGCAGCGCATTGTGCAGTTTCACGATGGAGCATTAGAGCTTAGGAATCAGCAAGAGGGGCAACGACACTTTTTTATCGTGGCGATCGCAATGCCACTTACGGATTGAGTTGAAAAAGAGAGAGAAAAGACAAAGCACGTAGGCAGTCTCTTTTTGTTGTATCTTTATTCGCTAATACAAAATTCCTTTTGTCACAAAGTGACTTCCCCAATCGAGATTTGAATACACTTTTACTGCATAAATATCACCGTTCTCACATTAGCTTTATTTGGGCAAATTACGAATGATTGGATACGCTAATTTGTTCGGCGAAGCTAATAAAGGGGCATAAACGAGTTACCAGCACCAACTTTATACTTCATTTTTATTGGCTAAATTACGGAAGACCATAACTTCAACTTAATCCATTGCCTGCCGCAGGTGATGTATAGGATATACAAATGTCGCGATCACATGGATGTGAAAGAGCGACCTTATGTGCAGATACAACTGCGAGACGCTGCAAGTACGTCCATGTAAGCTCTGCCAAAACATCCCTGTTTTGGAAGCTCGCTGCTGCATCTACACCCGAATTTTCATTTCTTCGATTTGACTGTATTCGTGACAATTTAAAGAGAAAAAGGATCTAAAACTTTCTGACTCAATTTGAATTGAGGACGCAGAGAAAATAGCGTGAGCCTGACAGGACGTCAGGCTAGCTTTCGCGGTGCATGGATGCACCATCGGAAGCGTTAGCATTTTCACTCTTTGCAATAAAGAGGTGACCGAAGCGGTTTACAAACGACGTTGAAAGCTGGATCAATCCCCATCGAAAATCATGCGCTTTTCAGCATTTTTCGTCGGGGGCGGCAGGGTGATCCAAGAGGGTATTGCTGTTGATACCCTTTTGGTCGGGTGTGGGTGGAAAACCCACGATGTTAATCCAAACGGAGTTTGGAAAAATAGCACCCAAAGAAAGAAGTTATTCTGTCGGCCAACTGCCATCATTATTCGGTCTTAACCAGGCTTGCGAAAACCAATAATAACCTGACTTAGTTTTACTCGGTGCAGTGCAGTTATAACGGCTTCGACCTGCAGGTAAGTTTGCTGAAGCTTGAATATTAAACTCAGTTTCAGACACCCAAGTCGGCTTTTTAGCGCCTTGGCCTTGGACAAAACACATCACCTGATGCGGGTAAATATCAGTGGTGTCCAGCTCAACGGTTAGCTCAGGTCGCCACTGACCTTGGCTTAACTGTGGGTCAGTGATATTTTGCTTCACCACCGGCATATTGAGGCTAGTAAACTTGACTTTTAAACTGTCTAAATCAGCATAAGGGCCCGCCACAGGAAAACGTGGCAGCGCAGTCAGTATTGAGTATTTTCCCGCGGCGCCAGATTGTTGCCCTAAACCAATAAAGGCGTGCTTTTTCAGAATATCTTCAACATCGCTATTGTACTCACCATATGGGTAAGCCAGCATTTTTACACTCTGACCGGTATGCTTGTTAATTTCCGCTTCCGTTGCTAGCAAGTTTGCTTCGATTCTATCAAGCCATTGCTGCTTAGATTCGCCATCAAGCTTACGATTTAGATGCTCATGGGCCCAGCTATGGTTGGCGATTGTAGCGCCCTTTTCAGTGAGCGTTTTAATATCATCCCAACTCATCATGCCGCGATAACCTTTTTCAATCGGCTCTACTGACACAAATACTGTATAAGGAAAATCATATTTGGCTAATATGGGCGCCGCAGCCATACCGATACTGTCATAGCCATCATCAAAGGTAATAACGATGCTTTTATCCGCTAATGGCGTGTTATTCTTTAGCGCATTTACCGCTTGGGTTAATGGAATGATGGTAAACTCGTTTTCAGCAAGGTATTGCATTTGCTCTTCAAATTGAGCTGGCGTCACACTGGTACTTGCAGGTGTAGTTTCTGACACATGATGATATTGCAAGATCACCACGGCATTGGCATTAAGTGATATTAACCACAATAACCCCAATAGAGTTCGTTTTAACATATTATTCCTATGTCCATAAAAGCATTACTTTTTAACAGCCAAAAAAACCGGCAGCTTTTTGCTTTAGCCTTACCGATGATTTTATCGAATATCACCATACCGTTATTAGGTTTAGTCGATACCGCAGTCATCGGCCATTTAAGTGAGGCCTATTATTTAGGCGGGGTGGCGCTTGGCAGCACAATTATTACTTTAATTGTCTGGTTGCTGGGCTTTTTGCGCATGTCCACCACGGGGCTGGTCGCCCAAGCTTACGGCGCTAATGATACCGTAACTCAGCAAAAATTGCTGGTGCAAGGCGCTTGCCTTGCATTGCTGTTTGGTGGCGCAGCAGTGTTATTGCAGCAACCGCTGCTCGATTTTGCCATGTCTTTAAGCCAAGCCAGTGCGCAGGTGCAGCAATTTTGCCGCGAGTACGTAGAAATTCGTATTTGGTCGGTGCCATTTGCACTCTTAAATTTGGTGTTACTTGGCTGGTTACTGGGCAGGCAAGCGCCCAAGGCGGCAATGTGGCAGTTAATCATCGCCAATATCGTCAATATCGTTTTAGATGTAGTGTTTGTGATTGGCCTAAATTGGAATGTAAAAGGCGCCGCGCTTGCCTCTGTTATCGCTGATATGTGTGCCTTTACCGTTGCAGCTGTCATTGTAAAACGCGCTTTATATCAACAGGCTGATTTTAGTTTGCGTCAGTTAATGGTTCATATCAGCTTAAAAGGCTATTCACGCTTATTAAAATTAAATCGCGATATCTTTATTCGCAGCTTATGTTTGCAAGCCAGCTTTACCTTTATGACTTTTTACGGTGCGGGCTTAGGTGATGACATCATTGCCGCTAATGCGGTGCTGCTTAATTTACTGATGCTGATCTCTTACGCCTTAGATGGCATAGCTTATTATGCCGAAGCCGAAGTGGGCCGCGCGGTGGGGCAAAAAAACCTAAGTTTATTACATGACTCAGTGACCCTTGCCGCCACTTGGTCTGCCATGTTTGCTGTTGGCTTTAGCCTGTTATTTTATTTTGCGGGTAGCAATATCATTGGCTTACTCACCAATATTGAGCTGGTGCAACAACAAGCCGAGCATTACTTGATCTGGTTGGTATTCATGCCGTTGCTGGCATTTGGGTCCTACTTATTTGATGGGGTTTATATTGGCGCAGCTCAAGGTAAAATGATGCGTAATAGCATGATTTTATCGACCTTTGGGGTGTTTTTTCCCTGTTGGTATTTACTTCAAGAATACGGCAATAATGCCCTGTGGGCCGCCATGAGCGCCTTTATGTTATGCCGTAGCCTGTCGTTAGCACTGCATTACCGCTACAGTGACTGCTTTAAACAGCTATAAGCGCTCTTTATTATTGAATTAACAGTAGATTTATCAGTCCCGCGACTGATAACATCTAGTTAACAACAATAATAGGGATGATTTTAATGAAACGGATTTTTAGCTTACTAGTGACGCTTTGGCTATGCTCAGCTTCAGTTAGCGCCCAACAATTACCGCTGGAAGCATTTGCCAGCATTCCAGATGTTAGCCATGTGACCATGTCACCTAATGGCAAAAAAATAGCTTCTTTAGTCCGCTTAAATACCAATGAAATGAAAGGCTCTATTATTAATATCCTTGATATTGATAGCCGTGAGTCTTTTTATCCACTGCAAACAGATAATGAAAAATTTGTGATTTTATCACTGCAATGGGCCAGTGATGATGCCTTATTAATCAAAGCTAAATTCCCTGCTGTACGCTACGGCACGCCAACTACAGAAACGAGGTTGATGAAGTATTCTATCAGTAAAAATAAAACCTCTAGCATTATCAGCAGTCGCTCTCTTAAAAAATTCAAATGGATGCCGCAAATCCAATCTAACATCATCGACTATTTGCCAAATGATAAAGAAAAACTGTTACTGGGCATTAGTGGTTTAGGTAGCAAGCCCAATTTTGAGTCGGTTATTAACATCAACTTGAACAATGGAGCTTTCAAGTTTGTGCAACCAGCAGAGCCACATATCCAAGACTGGTTAACCGATAGACAACATAAAGTCAGAATTGGCATTTATCACAAAGATACTCAGTTCAGAATTTACGAACAAGCTGACACAGGTGAAGATAGGCGTGTTTTATGGGAGTTTGAGGCCTTTGCTAAGGAACAAATTTGGCCGATGGGCTTTGCGCAAGACCCCAATATTCTTTATGTAAAAGCATATCATGATGACTTATTGGCTATTTTTAAGGTTAACTTAACCGACCCAAAACTAACTAAAGAATTGGTGTTTAGCAGAGAGTCCTATGACGTTGAAGGCTCATTAATTTACTCAAGTCTCAAACAAAGAGTCATCGGCATTAATGACAGTGACGAATCTGAATATACATTTTGGGATGACGAATACGTTCGCTTAGCTAATGGACTAAATAAAGCGTTACCAGACTATCGTAATTACATCACTCAATTTAGTGACGATGAACGCCGCTATATTGTCTACTCAACCAATGCCAAAGAAGCGGGTATTTATTTCTTTGGTGATCGTGATGCCGGTGAGTTACTCCCTATCGCATACCGCTATAAAGAGTTAAACCCTGAATTATTAGCTGATACTAAAACCCTGACTTATAAAGCCAGAGACGGCTTAGAAATCGAAGCTTTTCTAACGACGCCCCAAAACAAAGAAGCTAAAAACCTACCTACTATTATTTTCCCCCATGGCGGCCCCATTAGTTATGACTCAAATAGCTTTGATTATTGGACCCAGTTTCTAGCCAACAGAGGCTATGCAGTACTGAGAATGAACTTTCGAGGTTCATCTGGTTACGGCTTTGACTTTATGCAAGCAGGGTTAAAAAGCTGGGGCTTGGATATGCAAAACGATGTTGAAGATGGTACCCGCTGGCTGATGGAGCAAGGTATTTCAGACCCTAAAAAAATATGCATTGTCGGCGCCAGTTATGGCGGTTATGCCGCACTCATGGGTGTGGCTACCACCAAAGATTTATACCAATGTGCAGTCAGTGTGGCGGGTGTCACCGATGTGGAGTATTTAGTCAAGTCTTCAAGACGTTACACTAATTTTGAAATCGTTAAAAAACAAATTGGTGATGACTATGATGCCCTATATGAGCGCTCACCATTAAGCAAAGCTAAAGACATTCATGTCCCAGTGTTACTTATTCACGGCGATAAAGATCGCGTGGTGCGCGTGCAGCACAGTGAAGATATGTTTGATAAGTTAGACGACCTAAAAAAGCCTGTGGAATATATCGAACTTGAAAACGGCGATCATTATTTAAGTAATAATGATCATCGGATTCAGACCTTTATCGCCATTGAAAAGTTTTTACATCAAAATTTACATTAAGCTTTAAATTCAGAACAGTACCCAGTAAATCAACACTGTGGTACTGATTCTTTATCAAAAAAACGTTTAAGAGAAACAATCAATAATGAAATGGATTTCCATACTAATCACCACTTTGGTGCTAAGTCAGCAAGCTTTGGCTACCGATAATACTCCCCCAAAAACTGCCCCTAAACTCCCCGTTGAAGCCTTTGCCAGTATTCCCGATGTCAGCACTGTAAAGCTGTCACCAAATGGTAAACACATAGCATCGTTAATTTTGGACGATAGCGCCGAAGAGCCACATAAGATTGTGGCGCTGTTTAATACCGAAACGGGTCAGTTTCATATACCGCTTAAAAATGACCATGAACGCTATACCATTTTTAATTTAACCTGGGCCAGCGATGAAATCTTGCTCATTGCAGCCACTTTGCCTTCGAAACGTTTTGGAAAAAATGCTAATGAAAGTTTGCTGATAAAGTACAATATAAAAACCGGTGATGTGGGCAGCGTATTAACTAAAAAAGCCCTTAAACGTTTTAAGTTTAATCCTCAATTTCAGCATCACATTATCGATTTACTCCCTAAAGATCCTCAGCACATTTTGCTATCTGTTGCCGGATTTAGTGAGCGAGTGAATGAAGATAGCGTGGTAAAAGTTAACTTGTATTCCGGTAGGGTTTCCACTGAACAATACTATCGAGAGCATGTTATCGGATGGATGACCGATCAACAACACAAGGTGCGTATTGCCACTTATCGAGACCCTGATACCACCGAATATAGAACCTACGAGCAAAGTGAAGCCAATGGTGAATTACGTTTACTTTGGAAACACGAAGCATATTCAGAAGACAGCGTTATTCCTCTAGGATTTGACGTAAACCCCAATATTCTCTTCGTCAAAGCTTACCAAGATGGTTACTTTGCCATTTTTAAAGTTGATCTTAGGGATCCTACACTTCATAAAGAACTCGTATTTAGCGAAGACAATCGTGACGTTAATGCACAATTGCTGCACTCTAATATCACTCGAGAGGCCATTGGTATTGCCGCAGGTATCGATAATGAATATCACTTTTGGGATCAAGATTATCAAAAACTGATCAAGCGCTTAAAAAGCGCATTACCCGATACCCAAAACTACCTGACTCAGTTTAGTAAAAATGAACGCCGTTATATTGTTTTTGCTACAAGTCCTACTCAACCAGGGTTGTATCTTTATGGCGATCGCGATGCAAACAGGCTAGAAGTGATTGCGACCAAGTATTCGCAACTCACGCCAGATGTATTAGTCCAACCTCAAGCAATGAGTTATACCGCCAGAGATGGTTTAGAGATACCTAGCTACCTTACATTGCCCAAAGGACGTGAAGCGAAGAACTTACCTACCATTATTTTTCCCCATGGTGGACCTAATTCTTATGTTGGCGAAGAATTCGATTATTGGGCTCAGTTCTTTGCTAACCGAGGTTATGCTGTACTGCAAATGAACTTTAGGGGCTCGGCGGGCTACGGGCTTAAGTTCACCACTGCTGGACATAAAAATTGGGGGAAAGAGATGCAAACAGATGTTGAAGATGGCACTCGCTATTTAATCGACCAAGGTGTTGCTGACCCAAATAACATATGCATAGTTGGCGCTAGTTACGGTGGATATGCCGCCATGATGGCCGCAGCAAAGACCCCTGAATTATACCAATGTGTGATCAGTTTTGCAGGTGTGGCTGATGTAGAAGACTTAGTGAAGCTATCCCGTTTTTATACTAGTCATGAGATGACTAAAAAGGTGTTAGGAGATGATTATGACGACCTGTATGAACGCTCTCCGATTTATCATGCTGATAAAATTAATGTGCCCATTTTATTAATCCATGGTGATAATGACAAAGTGGTACAGGTGAGCCAAAGCCGAGATATGTATCGAAAATTAACCTCGTTAGATAAACAAGTCGAATATGTTGAAATCGATAATGCCAATCACAACTTATCCAACAACCAACACCGTTTAATGACCTTTAAAGCTATCGATAAGTTCTTATCTAAAAACCTATAATTGAAGCAATGAAAAAGGCCCGCACATATTGGTATATGTGCGGGCCTTTCTATTAAAAATTTTTACCCAATTACTTAACGCAAGTTCTCAGCTAAAGCATTTAACTAAAGCACTTAACTAAAGCACTTAACTAAAGCACTTAACTAAAGCACTTAACTAAAGCACTTAACTAAAGCATTTAACTAAAGCGATTAAAACTTAGCTTCAAATGCGAGGCTGAAATGTCTACCATCACCGACGGTGACGTCAGTGTTGGTGCCGCCATCTAGGTATTCAGTATCAAATAAGTTTTTGATATTAAAACGTACATTCATATCAGTATTGTTTACTGCAAATGAGTAAGCTGCGCCGAAATCAAATCTAACATAGTCATCTTTAACTATGGTGTTTTGAGTATTGGCAAAACGCTCACCGACATAGATAGCACCAAAGTTAAGTGCGACATCATCGGTAACTTCGTAACGAGTCCAGATATTTGCTGACCATTCAGGTGCATCTACCGGGGTTTTACCGTCTAGCTGTTCAGTATCTTGGCTACTGGTGACATATTTTGCATCTAGATACATCATTGAGCTGGTGACGAATACATTGTCACTGACTTGTCCTTGAGCGCCCATTTCAAAACCACGGTGATGCTGCTTACCGCTTTGGGTGGTGATGTACTCATGCTCGCCAATAGGTTGGTCTAATTGTTCGCGCACTGTAACGTTGCTCACTGTGGTGTCAAAAACTGCACCAGTTAATAGTAAGCCGCCATCATACAGTTCCCATTTGGTACCGATTTCATATTGCTCACCGTACTCTGGGTCTAAGTTCATACCATTATTGACATCGTCTTCATTGTTAACGATTGACTGAGGATTGAAACTTTTGGCGTAGTTTACATAGATGCTGCCGTTATCTGAAGGCGAGTAAATAACCCCAAGCTTAGGTGACACGGCATAGCTATTTTCACCATCGCCGTCTTTTTTCTGCTCGTCATAACGCAGGCCTGCCAGTACTTGCCACTGATCATTAATGGTCATTAAGTCTTGTACATAAAAACCATAATGCTTATAGCTTGACTCTGACTTAGTGGTGTCTCTGTTGTAATCCAGATCAGGTCTAGGTACATAACCACCCGGCTGAACCATCTGCGCGTCATCGCGGTCAATAAGTTGACCATAGTAATAATCGAGAATGTTAGCACCAACTAACAATTGATGTTCCATGCCAAAGCCATTTACGACACCAGTGAAATCCATATAAGCGGTTTTAAGCTGCCAATCATCGTGGCGATCAAACGCCTTAATTTGGTAACCATCGGTAGTTGGATCCATACCTGCCACCATCGATGGAGACGAATCTAAGCGCTGACGGGTAAATGATTGATGGTTATAACCTGTGGTCATTTTCCAATCATCTGATACATACCAGGTTAAATCAGCACCCAGGTTTTGCACCTCGTTGTCAGTAAAGGCCCACGACATATCCCAGATATCTTCGCGATCACCAACTAAGTCACCGTTACCATCTAACCAGCCACCGCTATCGATACCGGTTTTATCATCGGTGTAATCATAGGTCAGTGATAACATCACATCATCATGCAGGTCGAATTCAAGGTTTAAGTACCCTAAGAAACGGTCACGTTCTTGAGTATCATCGCCCTCACCGTCCTGGTATTCACGCCAGTATTTTGTATCTTGCTTAACTAATACAGTGCGGTAACGGATTGACTCAGCATCATTTAACGCGCCGCCTGCATCAAGTTGAAAACGAGTTGAGCCGTTCTCATCGGTATCGAACCCAAAGTCAAACATGGTTTCAGAGGTGGCCTTTTTGGTCACCATATTAATCAAGCCACCTGGGCCTGATTGGCCATAAAGCATGCTTGATGGGCCTTTTAAGACTTCGACTTGCTGCAAGGTTTCAATCGGCTGCACATAGTGCGAAAACTGCTGCTGACCATTAATTAAAAAGCCACTGCCAGAATCTAATTCAAAGCCACGAATATTAAATACTTGGCGGTTCCACTTTTCACTGCCGCCGGTCACACTTGAGTCGTTAACTAATACTTCAGATAAATTAGTTGCTAACTGCTCATCAGTGACAAAATCTGGAATAACGTTCACTGATTGCGGCGTATCCATCAAGGCAATATCACCCCGCATGGCGCCTGATGACGAGCCTACTTTGTAATTATTAAAATTCATGCCTGTTACTTGAATTCGCTCAATGTTCAACTCGAAATCTAAGCCGTTATCAGTGTCATTAGTTGCTTCTTCAGCCGCTAATGAAGCTGAGGCTAAACTGGCAACAACAGCAAATGCAATAGGTGAGATTTTCATACAAAGTAGCCCTTTAAATGGCAGCAGTCGTTAATGAGATGGATTATCATTTGCATTACGGCGAAAGTGAAGCCATTTATTTAACAGAAGTAAATAACTGTGAACAAGGACACTGTTGTAAGTAAATTGTAGAAAGTTTACCTGAATAAATGTTGCATAAATGGATTAACTAATGTTCATCCAAGCTAGATGAGTTTAATCGCCAAAACTAATACAGATATTAATTATTTAAACAAAGTTACACAAAATCAGAAATTAACAAATATTAAACATGTGTATTTATTAGCTTAAATTTCATTATTTTTCGAAAACCTCACTTAATAGCAGCTAAAAAAATTCATTACCAAGAATTTTTATTCAAATAAACTTTTAGCTTTATACGCCCTCTACAGCTTTAAATGTGACCTCGACAACACAATGACACTTATATGCCACTCTTTACATTTCTTTAATTGCAGTTGCAAATGAGATTAATTATCATTACCCATATAGCGTGTCAGTCATAATTGTTAGCTGCTAACTTTTGTCATTGTCATCCATAAATATTTAACCTGAGAACGTAAATATGAAAGTTGTACCCGCTTTAAAGTGGTTCCATAATTGGGTCGGTTTTGTCATTAGTATTTGTATGCTGATAGTGCTGACAACGGGAGTGTATCTCGGCGGCATGGACATGCTAAAAAGAATGGATGATAAAGGCCAAACCTATGTGCCGTTAACCATTGAGCAAAAAGCACAAGCCACTGAGTATATTTTTGAGCATTACCCAAAAATGAGCAGTGTACGTTTTCCTACCGAACATACCCCTTACCTTGAAGCTGCTACCCGTGGGCAATCTATCGCTTTTGATAGCGAGTTCAATGAAATCTCCCATTACAAGGTGACAGAAATTCCGCTTTGGACCACGATGTTTTGGTTGCACAGAAACTTCTTACTGGGTGATATTGGTAAATACGTTAATGCATGGGCATCGTTCATTGGTGGCGTCATTACCCTAGTGGGTATTTACCTTTGGTGGCGAGTACGTAAAGGTTTTAGACTCAAGCACTCTATTCCAAAAGACACCAAATCAAGCAGCCTAGTTAAAAGCCACATTCAATTAGGTTTATTCATATCAGTGCCACTGTTTTTACTCTGTATTACCGGCTTTTTGATTACTTATAAAGGCTTATGGATGGATGCGCTCAAGCACAAGCCAACCGCAGAAATTAATTATCCAGTAAGTAAAGCTAACGATTGGCAAAGCCAGCTACAAACCGCCCAAGATTTATGGCCTGAATCGTTATTAGTATCGGTTAATAAACCAAGGCAGAAAAAACCCGATCCTGATGCACCAAAGGCGGCTAAACCTCAAGCGATGAATTACAGTATCAACTTTGATAGTCATGCTGATGTCTGGCTTAGAAATGCTGACAGTATCACCATGGATCATCAGCACGGCAAAATCGTATCAAGCCTGAAGCACAGCGATAGAAACTTGTCAGGTCAAGTGGCCAGCTTTGTTAGACCACTGCATGACGCATTGAATATGCCACTTAAATACGTTGTATTTATTACATTAGTCGCAGTGGTTGGTACCTTGATTCTATTATTCAGCACAGTCACTTTTTATCGACGTATATTCAAGTCAAAAAAGAAAAAGTAGCCACCTAAATTCATTTGATATTATTAAATTACAGCTATAAAAATAGCGGCTTAAAGCCGCTATTTTTATTATGTCGCATTTGATAAATAACTATCCGATTTATTCATCGATATAGGCTTGAACAGTCCCTTCTACCGAGTCATAGACAATTTTTATCTCTGCACTATTTCGACCTGCAGTATCACCAAGCGTTCGCAGTACATAAGTACATTGGGTCTCACCTGTACCGCCCGCAGCTGCATGTCGATATGATTCAAAATCCACATCATCGGAAGTATTTCTAATGGCAACCGATGGTGGGCTTTCTATCAAAGCGTTCCAAAGATCGACACACCCTTGCTGACCTTGACCAATATTGACAGGGTTGGCCATAGGGTTGTTTTTACCTGTGCCTAACGGATAGCCAAAAGCATTCATGTCGAGATCGTTATTGGCAAAGTCAGGTAGATCATTCATCGGATCACTGCCACCAATAATTTGCCAACGTGTATGGGAAAAAGTAACCGACTGCTCAAAGGATGCCGCTACCGCCTTTACTCGGCTTATTTCAGCATCACGTTTTACATCTATAAATTTACTCGCCGCTATTACTGCTAAAATAGCCAATACAATAATAACCACTACCAGCTCAATTAAGGTAAAGCCTTGCATTTTTAACGGTTTAAATTGAGTTGTTTTTTCTGCCATGAAGTTATCCTGCTCCGTTTTCATACTTAAGTTATAGCACAAGGCTCCCACTCAGCGTAAGTGACGGCCAATAAAAAACGCGACCATATTGGCCGCGTTTAGTGTAAAATTTGAATTAGCTATTGCTGTATTTTACAACAATAAAACCTTGCAAATTTACTGGTAAGAGTGAGAACCATGTTGATGGTCAGTCACATCTTTCACACCAGAGAGCTCACCAGGGAACATCTCCAGTAACTGTTTCTCAATGCCATCTTTTAAAGTGATATCAACTTGAGAACAACCATTACAACCACCACCAAACTGCAGTACTGCAACTGCATCTTCCGTGATTTCAACTAGCATGATGTTACCACCATGGCTTGCTAACTGCGGGTTAATCTCTGATTGAATCACATATTCAATACGCTCTTTTAATGGCGCATCTGAAGACACTTTACGCATTTTAGCGTTTGGCGCTTTTAAGGTTAGCTGCGAACCTAATTGGTCAGTAACAAAATCAATGCTCGCTTCTTCTAAAAATGGTGCGCTTTTTTCGTCAACCATGGCACTGAAGCCGTTGAAAGGTAATTCAGTGTCATCCGCTTCTACAGCGTCAGGTGGACAATAAGACACGCCGCACTCAGCTTGGGCAGTACCCGGGCTGATTACAAACACACGGATATGCGTGCCTTCAGGTTGATCGGCCAGTAATTTAACAAAATGCGCCTGAGCCGTATCAGAAATGTTGATCATAAAAACTGCTCCGTTAGATAGTACTTTAAAGTGTACTAAAAATAGTACTTGAGTAATTTAGTAAGAATTAGCGCTATGATACTCCTAGTTGCGACGGCTTTGTAGTCCTGCAGTGAGCAAGTTGCATAAAAAACACCGAGAAATTGCGCTTTTTAATGGCGATTTAAGTTTAATCACTTTATGGTGATTGTATTGTTTTCTTTTTATGATGTTGTTTCTTATATGATTAGCTTCAATGCATTGTTTACTCGTCTCGCTAAAGGCACCTTTTTCGGCTTCATTATCTGTATGCCATTATTTACCGTGGCGCAGGCTGATTCCCGCATTGAGCAGCGCCTCGGGGCTGAGAAAATTAATAAAAAAATCACCCAACCTACTGAATATTTAGGTTATCCATTGGGCGAGTGGCATTTAAGACATGATCAAATTAATCACTATTTACAACTATTAGCCAGCCAAAGTTCGCGAGTTTCTTTAGATTCTGCTGGTTACTCCTATGAAAAACGCCAGCAACTTAGCGCGGTCATTACCTCAGATGACAACCAACAGCGGCTAGCTGAAATCCTCGCCCAGCGCAGCCAAGTAAAATACGGTGTCAAACAACAAGGTCCATTACAGCAAAGCCCATTGATTATCTGGTTGGCCTATTCGATTCATGGCGATGAAGCCAGTGGCGCCCATGCGGCGGTGGCGTTAAGCCATTACCTTGCCGCATCTGATGAAGATTGGGTAAAAGAATTACTCGATAATACGGTTATTTTACTGACTCCGACCCAGAACCCTGATGGTTTTGATCGCTTTGCTAACTGGGCAAATAGCAATCGAGGCCAAGTGATTATTACCGATCCTAATCATCGTGAGCATAATCAAGATTGGCCCGGCGGACGTTTTAATCACCATTTCGCTGACTTAAACCGTGACTGGCTATTTCTGCGCCACCCCGCCTCTCAAGGCAGAGTGGCGTTTTTCCATAAATGGCAGCCCCATTATGTAGGGGATTTCCACGAGATGTGGCAAGACCAAACCTACTTCTTTCAACCTGGTGTCGCTGATAGAGTCAATCCGCTGACCAATCCTGCCAATCAAATGTTATCCAATGAGCTAGCGGCCTATCATCGTAAAGCGCTGGATGAGGTTAAGCAGCCATATTTTAGCGGGCAGATGTTTGATGACTTTTTCTATGGTAAAGGCTCAACCTACCCAGATATCAATGGCGCTGTGGGTATTTTGTTTGAGCAAGCTAGCTCCCGTGGTCAAGCCCAAGAGTCCCCCAATGGTGTGGTCACCTTGCAAAATAGTATTGATAATCAATTTTCTACTTCACTATCAAGCCTGCAAGGCGCCCATGCGCTACGTAAAAAATTGATGACATACCAAAGTGATTTTTTTGCTCGCAACAGTAAGCGCACCCGTGACGGTAAACAAACTGGCCGCCTTATCAAAGCCCATGGCGGTAATGCCCATATCACTGAGCTTGCAACGATATTGCAGCAACACCAAATCAGCTTCAAATATCTAAACCGTGAACTGGAAAACGATGACATACTCTTTAAGCCGTCAAACAGCCTGTTCATTCCTCAAAGTCAGCCACAGCATGACTTATTGCAAGCATTGTTTGATAAGCGCACTGAGTTTAAAGATGAAACCTTTTATGATATTTCCACTTGGAATTTTGAATCAGCTCTGGGCTTAAGTATCAGTGAAAATGCTAAACCCAACCCCAAATATCTCACCAATAACACGCCATATGTCGCGGCGACTGAGCAGCTAGATAACGCCAGCAATGTGGCCTTTATTATTGACTGGCAACAAGCGGCCGCGGCGCCCATGTTGCAGCAATTACTTAGCCAAGGGGTACAGGTTAAATACGCTAAAAAGCCCTTTAGCCTGCCTGATCGCAGCTCTAACGCCAAAAAGTCAGCAGCAATAGACTTCACAGCGGGTAGCCTGCAAATTCCCTTACGCCAGCCCAACTACAAAGGCAATATCGCCTTACTTGTTAGCCAGCTTGCCACGCAATACCAAGTAGATGTCACTGCAGCAAGCAGCTCACATACCTTAGCGGGAATGGATCTTGGCAGTGATGAATTTAGCGTGATCAACCCCATTAAGCCGTTACTGCTCACAGGCATAGATACTAACGCCTCAGAAACCGGGCAAATGTGGTATTACCTTGATCAAACGCTTGCCGCGCCTGTCACTATGGTGGACAGCAATCGACTAGCAGGCATTGATTTATCAGGCTATAGCCACATTTTTATGGCTGATGGGCCTTATCATTTAATCAGTGATGCCAGCGCAAGAAAGCTGGGCAAATTTGTAATGGATGGCGGCACTATCGTGGCGCAAAAGCGGGCGCTGGTATGGCTCAATAAGCGCAATATTCTTAAGTCTCAGCCTAAAACCAGACTAGAGCTGAATAAATTATTTAGCACTTCAGGGATGAGTTATGCGGATAAGTCTAAATTAAATGCCAGACAATCCATCGGCGGCGCCATTGTGGCGTTAACACTGGATGAAACCCATCCAATCAACTTTGGTTTACCTAACCCGCTGCAAGTGATGAAAAACCGTGAGATAAGCTTTAACCTCACTTCCACGCCATTTATTGTGGCGGCGGACTATACCAATGAGCCACTGATGAGCGGTTACCTTGCTAAGGAATATCAGCGCGCTTTTGCCAACACCCCAGCAATGATTGTTGAGCCCAAAGGCAAAGGGCATGTTGTGGCATTAACAGATAATTTTTTGTTTAGAAATATATGGTTAGGCTCTGAAAAAGTCTACGCCAATGCGCTGTATTTTATCCAAAAATAACTGACTAATTTACAGTCTGCCTTTCATAATAATCCCGGTGCTTCAGCCCTTGCTAAGCACCAAGTTTGCACATGGGTATAGTGCGCCGCAAATAAGCGGCTAATTTCATTCACCGTGGTGCCTGTGGTCACCACATCATCGATAAGCGCCACCCGCTGGTAGGGGTTATCTCGCTGCAACGTAAATGCATCGGCGCAATTTAAGCGACGCTGCTTACCATTAAGTCCCGCTTGGGCCTTGGTATCAACGCAGCGCACCAATAAACTATCGTCCATCGGAATACCAATTTGCGCACTGAGCTCTTTAGCAATCAGCCAAGCTTGATTAAAACCGCGCTGCTTTAAGCGATTGCGATGTAGCGGCACCGGAATGAGCACTTGGGGAAGTTGAATTAAACCTCTGGCCGCCAAATCCATCACCCTTACGGCTAATACTTGCACCAAGGCCGCTAATGGCGCGCATTGCTGCTGATATTTAATCCCAGCTATTAACTCCCCTAAGCCTTGATGATAACTGCAAGGGGCAATGACTAACATGGGTTCAATATGCTGGCAGTGGCCGCAATACACTTGCAATAACGGCATCGATTTACCACAACCTAAACAGACTTCCTGCTGATAAAGCCCCGCCACAAGGCAGGTCTGACACACCCCCGTATGCGGTTTAGCTGCAGAGTACTGAATGATATCTTGTTGACATAACAAGCAGCGGTTAGGCAGGTTAGCTGCCACTGCAGCCATCAATGAAACTAACCGCGCTGTATTATTGTGCAAATTGAGCTTGAGGAGTTTTGAGAGTTGCCAAGCCATAGAATATCCTTATCCTGTATGACAGTTGTTTTAACCAGCGATCATTTATTAATCGCCACTTTTTGAGGTTAGCCTTTGAATCCACCAGCGCTGCACATTACTACTATTACGCCTAAAGCTATTTCTCATACAGATATGACTCATGAAAATAGCACCGACGTTATTGATATCGTATTGCTACATGGCTGGGGGGTGAACTCTGCGGTTTTTCAGCCGCTACAAACCGCATTATCAGAGTATAGAGTGCATTATGTCGACTTGCCGGGCTTTGGTGATAGCCAAGCAAATAGCGATAATATTGAAGCATGGGCAGCGGCGTTAGCTAAAGCTCTACCAGAAAATGCCATCTGGCTTGGTTGGTCATTGGGGGGCTTAGTTGCCACTCAAATTGCCCTAAATCATCCTCAGTCGGTAAAAGCGCTGATCACTGTAGCCTCTTCGCCTTGCTTTATGGCCCAAGAGCAAAATCAGTGGCCGGGGATCGCCCCTGAAGTGCTCACGCAATTTCACCAGCAATTAAATGTCAATCTAGCCAAAACGGTCGAGCGATTTTTAGCGATTCAAGCCATGGGCAGTGACTCGGCCAAACAAGATATTGTAGCGATAAAAAAATTAGTGTTGGCTAAACCTTTACCGACCCAAGCAGTACTCGATCAAGGCTTAGATATGCTCAAAGAGGTTGATTTGCGGCCCCAGCTTACGGATATTAGCCAGCCATGGTTACGTATTTGGGGCAAATGCGATGCCTTAGTACCCAGAACCATCATCCGCCAGTTACCCCAAGCCAGTAATATTACTGACATTGTCCACAATAAAGCCTCCCATGCGCCGTTTATTTCACACCCACAGGCCTTTATAGATGGCTTATTGCCATGGATAAAAAAACATCAAATATAGGCTATAAAACCTGCTAGCATTTGGTTATAATTTAAACATTAACTGTTTGTTTTTTAAGTGAGTGTTATGCTAATTGTCACTAATTATCCCCAAGTACCGCTTGCAACAACGAATGTTGCAACGGATCTTGCTCGGGCGGATAATCAGCAGGCAAAGCCAATATTACCGCCACAAGCGTTAACTAAGCCCCACCATGAACGGGCGCTAAATCAAAAAAACGAATCATTATTCCGTTTAAATACCATAGAGGAAAAGCATCGCCAGCAGCGACAATCCTCAGATCAACAGAATCAGCAGCATCTATCCCAACAATCAGCTTTACAACAGCAAGCACCTCAAAGCGCACCGTTAACCGGCTTATTGCCACAACTGCTGCGAGTAGCAGCCAGAAATAATCCCACTGTTAGCCGTCGTGACATTCAGCCCAAAACGCCCACTAAGTCGACTGCAATTAACAGCGAAAACAATAAAAAAACCGAAGTTAAACAACAGATAAAGCAGCATTCTGATGAGTTTTATAAACAATTTGGCCAGCACATAGCCACATGTTACCAGCAATGCACCACCCCTTCGCCACTCGCTCATCTGCTGATATTAGTCTAACCCTGCTCTCACTTTAATTAACGGGCTTGATGTCTTCACTTATTATGGCCGAACGATTACTAACTAATCATTATTACCCGCTAATCATTGTATTAGGTAATAGTCGTTATTTAGGCCATAAGCATCAATCACACATTCACTTCAAAAGATTATCTATTAATTTTTGATAATAACTCAAATGACAGCCTATTTATTCACCAGTAAGTAATGGCTAATATAGCTTCATCAGCAACAGGGCTGAACCAAATTCAACTTGATACATTATAGGAACTATCATCATGGCTAGCTTAACTATCGTAGCAAACATCATTACCAAAACTGACAAAGTAGAGCTGGTTAAAGCGGAACTACTAAAACTTATGGATATAACTCGCGCTGAAGCCGGTTGCATCAATTACGACTTACATCAAGACAACGAAAACCCTGCACATTTCATGTTTTATGAAAACTGGGAAAGCCGTGAATTATGGCAAGCACACATGGGTAACGCACATTTAGCCGAGTATATGGTGGCAACCGAAGGTGCTGTTGAGCAGTTCATTTTAAACGAAATGACTCATATCGCTTAATTGGTCGCACTATAAATTTTACAAAATAAAAAGGCCTTAACAGTCACGAGTATTCTCACGATGTTAAGGCCTTTTTTGGTTTAACCCTAAGCCAAACACATTAGCGGTGTTACTTTTTCAGCTTAGCAAAGGCGTCAGCAAAGGCATTACCCATAGCGGCATTAGCTGGGGCCTTTTGCGGTTTATGGGCTGACTTTTGCCCTGATTTATTCCCGCTAGCTTTATGTGTAGGCTTGCTGTTGGCTGATTTAGATTGATTAGCGGTTTTCGCTGTGGGTAGTGCTTCATCAAGGCGCATACTTAATGCGATACGGCGACGCTCTACATCCACTTCCATCACTTTAACTTTAACCACATCACCCGCTTTAACTATGGTGTGAGGATCGCTAACAAACTTGTCAGTGAGTGACGAAATATGCACTAAACCATCTTGATGTACGCCTACATCGACAAAAGCGCCAAAGTTAGTCACATTGGTGACCACGCCTTCTAGGATCATCTCTAGCTTCAGGTCTTTAAGCTCTTCAACACCTTCTTTAAAGCTGGCGGTTTTGAACTCACCACGAGGGTCACGCCCAGGCTTGTCTAGCTCTTTCAAGATATCGCTGATGGTGGGTAAACCAAATTCATCAGTAACAAACTCGGCAGCATTTAGCTGGGATAACAATTCGCTATTACCCATTAAGCTGGCCACAGTTTGCTGCTTGGCACTGGCAATTGCTTCAACCAATTTGTAGGCTTCAGGGTGAACAGATGAACCATCTAATGGATTTTTAGCATCGCTAATACGTAAGAAACCGGCTGCTTGCTCAAAGGCCTTTGGCCCTAAACGCGCCACTTTAAGCAATTGTTTACGGCTTTCAAATTTACCGTTTTCATCGCGGTAGTTAACCACGTTTTTAGCTAAGGTTTTATTTAAACCGGCCACCTGCGCCAATAATGGTGCTGATGCCATATTTAAATCAACGCCCACGCCATTTACACAATCTTCTACGACCGCTTCAAGCGAGCTTGATAGTTGGCTTTGGCTCACATCATGCTGATATTGGCCTACGCCAATGGATTTTGGCTCAATTTTAACGAGTTCAGCTAATGGATCTTGTAGTCGACGGGCAATCGATACTGCGCCGCGGATCGATACATCTAAGTTAGGGAACTCCTCAGAAGCCAGCTCTGATGCTGAGTACACTGATGCGCCCGCTTCACTGACCATCACCTTGGTCAAGCTTGGATGCGTCTCTTTCATAAAGCTCATCACTTCAGCGGCTAATTTATCCGTTTCACGTGAGGCGGTACCATTGCCAATGGCGATGATCTCCACTTTATGCATTTTTATCAGGTTCGCTAAAGTGCGGATTGACTTGTCCCACACGTTTTGCGGCGCATGAGGGAAGATAGTGGTATGGGCCACAAACTTACCGGTGTTATCGACAATCGCCACTTTAACGCCGGTGCGCAGCCCAGGATCTAAGCCCATGGTTGCTTTAGCGCCAGCAGGCGCTGCCATTAATAAATCACCTAAATTACGGGCAAACACATTAATGGCTTCAGCTTCAGCGCGCTCACGCATTTGGCTAATAAACTCGGTTTCCATTTGCAGCGCAATCTTGATGCGCCAAGTGGCGGTAACCACAGTTTTAAGCCACTGATCGACACTCGAGTCTGAAAACTTTAGTTTGAAATGATCGGCAATAATCACCACGCAATAACTGCTTTGCGCCACTTCAGCTTTAGGGTCTGCATTCATCGATAAATTGAGCGCACCTTCATTGCGGCCGCGCAGCATGGCCAGGGCCCGATGGGAAGGCACTTTGGTAATAGCTTCAGTATGCTCAAAGTAATCGCGAAATTTTGCGCCTTCTTTTTCTTTACCTTTAACTAGGCGGCTTTCAAGCACTGCCTGTTGGCTTAAATGCTTACGCACTTTTTGCAGTAAATCTGCATCTTCAGCAAAACGTTCCATTAAGATAAAACGCGCGCCGTCTAAAACCGCTTTCGCATCGCCAAAGCCGGCGTCGGCATTGATAAATTCAGCCGCTTTTGCTTCAAGATTAATACTACGATTAGCCAGTAAAAAGTCAGCTAAAGGCAACAAACCAGCTTCAATAGCAATTTGACCTTTAGTGCGGCGCTTCGGTTTAAAAGGAAGGTATAAATCTTCTAGGCGGGTTTTGCTGTCAGCGGCATTAATGGCTTGCTGCAATGCTGGGGTTAATTTGCCTTGGGTATCAATGCTAGAAAGAATAACTTGTCTGCGCTCGGCTAATTCACGTAAATAGCTTAAGCGACTATTTAGGGTTCGCAGTTGCGCATCATCTAAACCACCAGTGGCTTCTTTACGGTAGCGGGCAACAAAAGGAACGGTAGAACCATCATCGAGTAAGTTAATCGTCGCTGAGACTTGTTGCTCACGAACATTCAGTTCTTGAGCGATTATTTGAGCAATACTTGGCATAAAAGGTCTATTTGGCTTTGAATAACAAATGAGGTCAAAGATAGCATAATCAACCGCAAACGTTTATGAACAATCGATGATTTTGTGCTATTTATCTAAGCTAACTTTAGCCGTTAGCAAAGCCACACACTGTTAAATAACCGCTAAATCAGCCGCTAAAACTGCGAAATTTAATTAATAATATTACTTATGATTAATTTAATTAATAACCATTCTCATTAAACTTATTATATTAAATGCTGGTTACAGATTGTTGCAAATATTATTGCGCACATATTGAGTTGGCGTGCAGCCTGTTGATTTAGAAAAATATCGGCTAAAACTTGGTAGATCTTTAAAGCCACTTTCATATGCTGACTTTTTTATATTACCTTTATTATTTTTCAAAATAGTTATAATAGAATTCATTCTGGTATTTTGAATCATGTCTTTTACACAGCAGTTTTCAGTTCTAAGTTCACGCTGTAAACCCCTTTCTGAAACCCCAATTGAATTGGCAAGATTGGGTAAACTTAATGCTGACGGTGGAATGCTATTCGCGGCAGCTTTTACCCGGTCACTACTAGAAAGTGTTAGCTTATTTTCAGCCATTACCGGGTTAACATCTCGTTCATCTTTTGCCACTATCACTGACATTGACTGACAGTTAAAGGTCACATTATCAAACAAGTCTACATCAACACCATAGAATGACCGCTCGAATGGTAACTCAATAATTATGATAGACTTTTTAGTGATTAAGCAACCTAAAATATGCGTGAGACAGGCATAAATAAACAAGTCATCATATTTAGATGCAATCGCTTGAGGAGCACGTTTAGCCACTAAAGCTAAACTGTGCTGCGTTTCAATATTGCGCCAATTAAGATCTGAAACCTGGTTATAAAATTGGGTAAATGCCAGCAGCTTTTGTGCATCACTTACCTCTGCTGACAAGTCGATATCTGTAAACTTGATGATCCGCTGAATAAAATATTGCATTAAATCAATAAAGAAATACTTATTGTCACAATTATTTTCTATATAACGTAATAAGTTAGTAATGGTATTAAAACCAATCAAATCTGTATCTGCAAGATATTTAAAGTGGTTATATTCATCAGGTAATGGAAAATTAATTAACTCGCAATATTCACACACAATCTTGGTGTGAACAGCTGGCCGGCACTTATATTTTATCATCTGAAAACATCTAAATAATATCCACATTTATTGGGCGGTTATTTTATTTGTTTTTGCTACTCAAGATGCTGACACGGATCACATATGTCGTTTTCTGATAATTCAATTGTATCGATTAGATTTCTACACATCCCTAGAATACCCCCTCTTAATTAGTACACTTTTTAACGTTTGATTTAATAAGGTCAGGTAACTTGATGAACTGGTATCGTAAATTCATAACCTATATCAGCATAACGCTCTGTTTATGCTCATTTAGTGCTATCTCTGCGCCATGGGATGACATGCCAGCAGACCAATTAGAGCAACAATTAGTTGAAAAGTTCGCTGCTGGTAAGTATTCCCCTAAAGGGGCAGACAACTGCTTAATGTGTCACCGCAAAAATGACAAAGTCATGGATATCTTCAAAGGCGCCCATGGCAACTTAACTAATAGTGACTCGCCAATGGCGGGGCTGCAGTGCGAAGCTTGTCATGGACCACAAGGTAACCATAACCGTGGCGGCAAAGAGCCAATGATCCAATTTGGCCAAGACAGCAAGTTATCAACCCAAGCACAAAATACCGTTTGTCAGGGCTGTCATAACGATCCAAAACAAATGGCATGGCATAACAGCACCCATAATCTTGAAGAAGTTGCCTGTGCTGATTGCCATAACATCCACGCAGCTAAAGATCCTGCCCTAGACAAACTAACCGTTAACGATACCTGCACTAGTTGTCATAGCCAAGAAAAAGCTGACATGAATAAGCGCTCATCTCATCCACTAAAATGGGATCAAATGACCTGTGTTGACTGTCATTCTCCCCATGGTTCTATGACTGAAAGCGCGTTAAATAAACCTTCTATTAATGACACTTGTTATAGCTGTCATGCAGAAATGCGCGGCCCAGTGTTATGGGAACATGCTCCAGTGACTGAAAACTGCGTCACTTGTCATAACCCACACGGCAGCGTTAACGAATCTATGCTCAACAACCGTGCTCCGCAGCTTTGTCAGCAATGCCATGCCGATGATGGCCATGCCAGCCGCGTAGTACCACAACCAGGAATGGATGCCTTTGGCGGCGGCAAAAGTTGTTTAAATTGCCACAGCCAAATTCATGGTTCTAACCACCCTGCTGGCAGCTTGCTGCAACGCTAAATGAGGGCAACAACAATGAACTTTAAACTCAATATTATTACCGCCTCATTAGTGATTGCCTCAGCCCCCGCTATGGCGGCTGACTTTGCGGTAGGTAAAGCCAATACCGCTAATGTTGATCAGCAAAAATATCAATGTCAGCGCTGTGAAGCAAACACTGGCTATAACGGCAGTGTCAGTGTTGAAGCGGGTTACATTAGCAGTGATGATGTTCATGCTGCTAATGCCTTTGGCACTGACCAAGACGGTTTTGTTACTGCCGTTAGCGGTGATGTGAACTACCAAGGCGATAGCGGCTATCAAGCGAGCATTCAAGCTAACCAACTGGGTTTTGAAAACAGTTCAGCGAATGTCAGCGTCGGTAAAGCTGGATTGTTCTCAGTTGATGCCGATTACCAATTACTGACCACCTATCAGTCAGGTGATGCTCAAAGTCAGCTTTATTATGACGACGGCATGATGCTGCCAAGTGATGAGCCATACACCTTTGAGCTATCACAGCAACGTGAAAAAATGGGCTTTGGTGCCAAAGTTAAGCAAGATTTTTATCAAGGCTACCTGCGTTATGAAACCGAAGATAAAAGCGGTTACAAGAGCAGTAGCATTGTTACCCCAAGCCCGGTAAATATTGGTTTAGTTGTCGACTCGACCACTGATTCATTTACCGCAGGCGCCGCCCTTACTGGCGACAACTGGTTAACTGAACTGAGCTATTTTGGTAGTCAGTACAAAAATAATGTCAACGATTTAAGCTTACCGTATTCATACGACTTGTATGCAGCAACCCCTGACAATGAAGCTCATCAAGTATCACTGTCGGGCCAATATCAATTAGATCGCACTGTGATGTCAGGGCGCTTTATTGTTGGCCGCATGATTCAAGATGATGACTTAATTCAAGTGGCTGGTAACCCAATCCAAAACTGGGATGGTGAAGTCGACACCACTGATGCCAGCTTCAATATCACCTCAATGTTGAGCAACCGTTTACGTCTGGGTGCCAGTTATGACTACAGCAACCGTGAAAACAACAGCTCGGTATTTGAATTCCAGCAATACGACTTTAATAGCTTAAGTGGCAGCTTCAAAGAAAACGTTGCCACTGATATCGAACGCTCAAGCTATAAAGTGAATGCCAGCTACCGCATCAGCAGTGGTTACCGCTTACAAGCAGGTTACGATCGCAAAGATGTTGAACGTACTTACAGCGACCGCGAACAAACTAACGAAGACAACCTATGGGCCAAGTTCAGTATTCGCGCCATTGATAACGTCAATATCAATGTTAAAGCCAGCCACAGCAATCGCGGCGGCTCTGAGTATTTAACCAATGAGCTAACGTCATCTGAAGATAACAGCCTAATGCGTAAGTACTATCTTGCTGATAGAACCCGTAACGATATCGAGCTGCGCGTTAATCACAGCCCACTTGATTGGTTAAGCATCGACTTCACTGGACGCTACGCCATAGATGACTATGACGATACTGTTATCGGCTTAACGGAATCAGAAGATTACGGTTACGACATCAATGTAAACCTACAACTTAGCAAGCAATTATCAGCTTATGGTTTTGCCGGACAACAGTGGATTAATTCAGCTCAAGCTGGCAGCCAAAATTATAGCGACCCTGATTGGTACGCCGATATTGAAGACAAATTTATCAATATGGGCGCCGGCGTGAGCTACGGCGGATTAATGCAGGATCAACTGACTTTAGGGGCTGATTACCTATTCAGTAACTCAAGCAGTGATACCTACGTTACCAGTGATGGCACCACGCCATACGGTGATTATTATTCTTATAACCATAGCGCCAGCTTATATGCCAACTACGCCTTAAGTGACGACATGGCCTTAAAGCTGACGTACCGCTACGAACGCTATTACGACACCGATGATGCTCAAATATCGCCAAATGAAGTCCCTGGAATGGTGACGCTAGGCGAGCTTAATCACAATTATAACGCCCATCAGATCATGCTGAATTTCAGCTATCTGCTGTAGTCGTTACCAACGCGCTGAAAAAATTTTAGTAAGAGGATTTAATAATGGAACGCAGAAGTTTCTTGAAAATGAGTGCGGCTTTAGGTTGCGCTGCAACAGTAACCGGCTGTAACACCAGCTCAAAAGATGCCGAGCCACTACCACCAGAAGTACCTGTTGATGAGACCTTAACTTGGTCAGCATGCTTAGTAAACTGTGGTTCAAACTGCCCAGTAAAAGTATTTAGTCAAGACGGCATCATTACTCGCGTTGAAGCGGATCATGAAGTAGAAGATGAATACGGCCTACATCAAATCCGCGCCTGTGCCCGTGGTCGTTCATTACGTCAACGTACCTATGCAACTGACCGCTTAAAAACCCCAATGAAGCGTATTGGCGAGCGTGGTGAAGGCAAATTTATTCCTATTACTTGGGAAGAAGCAGCATCAACTATTGCTACCCAGCTAAACAAAACCATTGCTGAGCATGGTAACAAGTCTATCTTTAGAAGTTACGGTTCAGGTGCTTATTACGGTTTTGCATCAAACGCCTGCTTTAACCGTCTATTCAACTTAGTTGGCGGCTGCTTAAGCTACTACGGTAACTACTCTTGGGCGCAGCAAATTGAAGCGGCTAAGCATACCTTTGGTACTAGCAGTACTGCTGGTTCTTCAACAGTAACCTTAGATCAAAGTGACTTCTTATTAGGTTTTGCTTATAACCCAAGTGAAATCCGTCAATCAGGTTCAGGTGAAGGTTATGATTATCTTAATGCACTGCAACGTAACAACGGCCTAAAAGTAACCTTAATTGACCCGCGTTATACCGACTCAATGTTAGGTAAAGAAAGCACTTGGTTGCCGATCCGTCCAGGAACAGATGCTGCGCTTGCTGAAGCAATGGCATACATCATGATCAGCTCAGGTTGGGTTGAGCGCAATAGTATCGACTTCATTAATAACCATACTGTTGGTTATGATGCAGCGTCGATTCTTGCTCAAAAGCTAGCGTTTGAAACCAGCGGCGATGCCACTAAAATTGAATATGCCCAGCATATGAACTCTGAAGATAACTACTATGATTACATCATGGCACAAGGTATCTACAGCGATCGCGCCCCGCGCACACCTGAATGGGCAGAAAGCATTACTGGGATTCCAGCAGCTAAAATAAAACAGCTTGCTGACGATTTAATGGCAGCCCAAAAACCCTACATAGTTGCAGGCGCTGGCGTTAACCGTCAGGCAAATGGTGAGCAATCAGTCCGCGCCATTTATATGCTTAGCGTATTAGCTGGTAAGTTAGGTGTTGAGGGCTCATCAAACGGTGAGCTACCAAACATGACAAGCGCATACCGTGCAGGGATCCCAACTGGCGCTAACCCAGTTAAAGAACAGATTTCATTCTTCTGCTGGTCTGAAGCGATTCACAATGGTGAAACCATGACGGCTCGTACTCATGGTGTTACCGGTACTGACGGTTTAGATACCCCACTTGGAAACAACATCAAAGTGATCATCTCTGCATCTGACAGTTCACTACTGAACCAACACGCAGACATTAATGGTACGGCTGAAATCTTAAAAGATGAAAGCGGCGTTGAATTAATTGTCTCTTGTGACTGTTGGATGACGCCTGGTGCTAAATTTGCCGACATCATCATTCCTGATACCTCTTGGTTAGAATCAAATGACTTAGTTAATGACTCATATGCATCTGGTTCGCTTGACTATATTACTGCAATGAAAGCAGCTGTAGACCCAATTTGGGACTGTAAGTCAATGTACCAAGTATCAGCAATGATTGCTGATGCTATGGGTGTTGGCGCCGAATTTACCGAAGGCAAAACTGAAGATGATTGGTTAGAAGAGCTTTATCAGCAAACGAAAGCAAATGCCGGTAACGCAGATATCAAACCAGCCTTCCCAGCAACGTACAAAGAAGCACAGGACATCGGTTTATTCCGTAACAACACTCATAATCGTCACGTGGCACTAGAAAGCTTCGTCAATGGCGGCGAAGCACTATCAACGCCATCAGGCAAAATTGAAATCTATTCAGCTGAACTTGCTTGGCGCGCAGCGAACTGGGAACAAGACAAGTACAAAGGCGACATCATCACACCACTACCACAGTACACAGTGACTTGGGATGGTTATGAAGATGAAGACACTAAAGAAGATTACCCACTGCAATTAGCGGGTTATCACACTAAAGGTCGTACTCACTCAAGCTATCACAACGTACCTTGGTTACGTGAAGCGGTAGAAGATGCGGTATGGATTAATGCCATTGATGCCCAAGAATACGGTGTGGCTTCTGGTGACAAAATCGAAATGTATAACGAACGCGGCTCAATTGAAGTGGTAGTACGTATCACTCCACGTGTTGCTCCTGGCATTGTGGCTTTAGGTCAAGGCGCTTGGTTCTCTCCCGATCCAAATGGTCGTACAGGTTCAACTGGTAAAGTGATTGATATTGGCGGCGCGATTAACTCGCTGACTAAATATGCACCAAGCCCAGTTGCAAAAGGCAACCCACAGCACACAAACCGTGTTCAAATTCGTAAAGCTATTTAATGGAGGCTACCATGACCGAATCAACTCAATACAGTTTCTACCTTGATACGACTAAATGTACAGGTTGTAAAGCCTGCCATATTTCTTGTAAAGACCGTCAAAGTGGCATTATTCGCGAAGGCGATAAGCCAACAGAAGGCGGTGTACCTGCATTAAATGGCGTTAATTGGCGTCGTGTTTATGAATACGGCGGTGGCAGCTGGAATGTAGACCCAAGCACAGGCTCTTTTGAGCAAAATGTGTTTAGCTACTATGTGTCAATTGGCTGTAACCATTGTAGTGAGCCTGTTTGTGTTAAGGCGTGTCCTACGGGGGCGATGCATAAACGTCGTGAAGACGGCTTAGTCCATGTGGCAACTGACTTATGCATTGGCTGCAGTAGCTGCGCCAGAGCTTGTCCATATGATGCACCGCAATTAGACCAAGAACGTAAAGTGATGACCAAGTGTGATGGCTGTTACGACCGACTAGCAGAAGGCCGTAAGCCTATGTGTGTTGACTCTTGTCCAATGCGCGCAATGGACTTTGATACCGTTGAAAACATTAAAGCTAAATATGGTAATGGTGATGCCCATATCGCACCCCTACCACCAGAAGGTATTACTTCACCTAATTTAATAATAAAAGCGAATAGAAATGGCGGCCAACAAGGTGACATTCTCAATTTTGCAGAAGTATAACTAAATAATGGCGCCCTTCGGGGCGCCTTTTAACAGGAATGAAATAATGACAGACGCGACTACTCATGATGCTTACTTAGAGCTACAAGCTATTGCACGTTTACTGCATAACGTTTTATTGGACTATCCAACCGAGGATTCAATCCAGTATTTTGTCAGCAATCAATTAAACCTGACTTGGCCTGCACTACAAGACTCTGAGGCCAATAAGCAAGGTAAGTCATTATTAGGCCAATTCTTCTCACAATGGCACCCAGAACAAATCAACGACATTAAGCTTGATTACGGCCAGCTCTATTTTGGTCCCGGTGAGCCTAATGCTATGCCTTGGGGCTCAACTTACCTAGGCGAGCAACAAATCCTCAATGACGACTCGACCATTAGCCTAATGAACTTTTACAAGCAATTAGGCATTAGCTTCGAGTTGAAATTTAACCAACCCGTAGACCATATCGCTTTGTTCTATGCGGTTATCGATCAATTACTGCAGCAATTAATTGATGAGCCAGACAATAAGCCAGCTAAAGAAGCGCTTATGGTGTTATTGCAACAACACATGTTGCCATGGTCAGGTCGCTGTCACGAACTCGCTATAAAACATGCTGAAACCGATTTCTATAAGGGTATCGCCCTACTAGCAAGCGATTTTGAAAACGTATTAGCTAAGACATTAAATATCATCCCAATGCCAATGCGTTTATTTCGCTAGTAGGAAAAGCTTATGAGTGTCATTCGATCCGTCGCCCAGCAGTGGAACAAAGCAGACTTTGCCCAGCAATTACAATTGTACTTTGCCCAAGATAAGGCCATTGGTGAGTTATTTGTCGGCGCAACGCCTTGCTCGACAGTGTGCAGCCTCATCGCCGCGATGATCGAATTACCGCCCAAGCCTAAAAATGAACATTACAGCATGGATATGGAGCAGGTTTTTGATACCTTGTTTCAGTGCTTTTTATTGATGTTTATTAAGGAGCTGGAACATAAACTGCTGACACAACCTGAGCAGTTAATTATGTCGTTGGCGGTGCATTATGCACAAACCATTAGAGATGATGCGCAATACGCCAACTCAAACCTACAAGACAACAGCCAACGAGTGTTAACCGCCATGGCGCGTTTAGAATCTGAGCGCAAGCAACAGCGTAAACAGCAATATAATATGGGTAAATGTTAACTGCGATAGTAGTTGAAACGATAGTAGTTGAAACGATAGTAGTTGAAGTGATACTAGCTGAATCAATACTAGTTGAAGTGATAGCAGCTGAAGTAATTAGGACTGTAGCAAATGCGGCTCCACTGGTGAATAACTAACGGATTCACCAGTCACTCATCGGCAGCTAAGGTATTATTTAGTAAGCAAGAATTCACTTGGGGAAATGCCCATAGTTTGATTAAAGATTTTAGTTAATCTGCCCTGATCGGTAAAACCACAATCACACGCGGTCAGCTTAATATTGCCATTATTCATTTCTAATAATCTGCGCGCTTTTTTATATTTAACATTATTAATTAATGTCTTAAGTGATATTCCCATTTCTTCAACCACTTTTGTTAATGAACGTGGTGAAATACCTAATATAAATGCCAAAGAAGAAATATTAAGCTTATTAATTGGGATCATATTACTTGCCGCTATAAGCAAATCATAATCAGTAATTCTTTTACTTAGAAACATCGGATTATAAACTTTACTATCACACAACTTAGAAACAGAAAACACAAACTTACCCACATTTGTATCATTCGTGCCGAATTTTGTATCAACAGGAAAATCTAAATACTTTAAATACTCTTCACTCTTTAAACTGAACTCTGCTGTTATCGTTCCTGTGGCAGAAATATTTGGCTGACTCATCATTTTAATTAAAAAACTATAAAGTAATAAGTCATTAAATTTCCCATGTAAAGCAGACTTAGAGACTAAACTAACTGTCTCATTCGTTTCCAATAAACTCCAATTGTGATTAATTCTCATCCCATGAATATTTTCATAAAAATCAACCAGCTGAGAAGCCATATCGGCATCATTTCTCGGGGGTACCATTCGATAAAATGCTTGCAGCCAAGTGTCTGTGCATACTTTCATTAGTTCGCTAAAAAACTCTGCGTTATTTGTTTGTTGCTCAATACATTCCAACATTTTAATGGGAGCACTGCTACTGATTAAATCATCATCAGACAAACTTCTTATTACATCAAACTCTTCTGGCAATATAACATTATTATCTTGGCAATAATTTAAAATTGCTTTAGCTGTTAAAGCTGGTCTTACTAAAAATTTAATCATAGACACCTCCTGTGAATACTATAAAACAACCATTATTTTTTGCCTTTACATTTAAATTGTTTGTGACCGAGTTCAAACAATGTTTTTTTTAGAAAACGATAAAAGGCGAAATATACACAGGTAAAAAGTAAAATATATTTAGTTACTGGTATGTGTAGATTGGTTAAAATTATTAAGGTGCCACGATGAAACATAGTAAATGTTATTCCAGATTATTGACCTTGTTGTTATTTGGTGGCAGCGTTTTAACAGCTAATGCCACCCCATGGGATGACCTCAGTTCAACACAATTAGAACAACAGTTAGTTGAAAAGTTCGCTGAAGGCAACTACTCCCCTAAAGGCGCCGACAACTGCCTAACCTGTCACCGTAAAAATGAAACCGTCATGGACATATTTGATGGCGTGCACGGTAACATTGCCAGCAGCGACTCACCTATGGCAGGCCTACAGTGCGAAGCTTGTCATGGCCCTCAAGGTAACCATAACCGTGGCGGTAAAGAGCCGATGATTGCTTTTGGCAGCGACAGTAAATTGTCTGCCCCAACCCAAAACACCGTTTGCCAAGGTTGCCATAACGACCCAGAGCAAATGGCGTGGCATACCAGCACCCATAATCTCGAAGAAATTGCCTGTAGTGATTGTCACACCATTCACGCAGCCACAGATCCTGCATTAGATAAACTGTCGGTTAATGACACTTGTACTTCATGTCACACCCAAGAAAAAGCCGACATGAACAAGCGCTCATCACACCCAATGAAATGGGACCAAATGACCTGTATTGATTGTCATGCTCCCCACGGTTCAATGAGTGAAAACGCCTTAGTTAAACCAACCGTTAATGACACCTGTTATAGCTGTCACGCTGAAAAACGTGGTCCCTTCCTATGGGAACACGCGCCAGTCACCGAAAGCTGTGTCTCATGTCATAACCCCCACGGCAGCGTCAACGACAATATGCTTGATAACCGCGCACCGCAGTTATGTCAGCAATGTCATGCACCCGATGGTCACGCCTCTCGCGTGGTACCAGAGCCGGGAATGGATGCCTTTGGTGGTGGAAAAAGCTGCCTTAACTGTCACAACCAAATTCATGGTTCTAATCACCCAGCTGGCAGTCTGCTGCAACGCTAATGGAGAGCAAGATTATGTCATTTAAATTGAATCTTATTACCCTGTCACTGCTGGCGGTATCCACCTCTGGCATGGCAGCTAACTTCGGGGTTGGCAACGCCAATACCGCCGCGGTTAATACCCATAAATATGAATGTAAACGCTGTACCAATGTTGCGGGTTATCGCGGTGAAGTGAGTGTTGCTGCAGGCTATAACGACATCAGTGACATTCACGCTGGCAATGCCTTAGGCACTGCCAAAGAGGGCGGTATTGCAGCTGTCAGTGGTGATGTGCGCTTTAACAGTGAGTCTGGTTATCAAGCCCGTATTCAAGCCCATCAGCTAGGCATGGATAATGGCTTTGCTCATATCTCTGGCGGTAAAGCAGGCTTGTATAAATTTAGCCTCGATTATGATGCAATTAAAACCTATAAAGCCGGTGATGTAGAAAGCAGTCTGTGGCACAACGATGGCATGTTAACCCCATCTGATGCCATCAACAGTTTTGACTTAGCCCAGCGCCGCGAAAAAGTGGCCCTCGGCATGGAGTACGGTCAAGACTTCTATGGCGCCTTTGTGAAATACAGCCAAGAAGATAAAACCGGCCATAAATCAGCCAGCCTGGTATCGCCAAGCCCGATTAACTTTGGCTTACCCACCGATTCTCGCACTAAGCAGTTAGATGCTGGAGTGAACTTATCTGGTGAAAACTGGCTCACTGAGTTGAGCTACTTTGGCAGTTATTATGAAAATAATATCGACCACTTAAGCCTGCCTTATGCCAATGATGTGTACTCAGCAGCCCCAGATAACCAAGCCCATCAGGTGGCATTATCAGGTCAGTACCAGCTCAATCGCACCGTCATGAATGGCCGCATCGTGACAGGCCGTATGATACAAGATGACAA
>NZ_JAUOSH010000040.1:0-35974 GCF_030548765.1 Shewanella sp. 3_MG-2023
CACTTGATTTCAAGTGGCCTTTTTATTTTTGAGTATGTTCCGTCCTGAGCTAAGCTGACAAAGGTTTGTCATAGCTGTGGGCAAAATCTGATTTTAAGCTTGTGGGAAAGCAGTTTTATATTGTAGTAAAGCGTGGAACCTCAACTCTTTATCATGGTCATTTTACGGTCTAAAAAGCATTCATTTTAATTGATGGGTATAGTGGTTAGGTTAAAGTTGAGCTGTTTTAGCTTTATTTAGCTTTATTTAGGTTGTTAAGGTATGTAAATATTCAAGGTGTGCGTTTCAAATAGTTTAAGAGGTTTGAGGTGTTCAATTTAATGCAACCCAAGTTGAAACTAATACATTTTAGGGAGGTATTGGGCTTTCCCTTTACTGTGATTTGGATCGTATTGATTGCTTTGGTTGTACGCCGTGTGTGATGAATGCCTCAGCATTCAAGTACCGTTTTATTTTCCAAAGCAGGCTTAGAAAAGTCATCTTTGCATTAATTCATTAAAGGTTGCAGAGTGTCTTACATTTGATTAACTAAACCACCTTAGTTGTAGCTATTTAAGATGGATACCTTAATAATTTAATGCTTATAAATGAGTTGCTTAATCAGCGTGCTTAACGCACGCTAATGACCAAAGCTATTAGCTACATTTTCGCTTTGTTGCAAATATTCGATAACTTATTGCACTAAAGATTAAATTGCTGTTTGGTTTATTTATCGTTTTTTTGTAATTGGCTATTGCGCTTTTAACAAGGCCTCACTATTCATTTAGCGGTCATTAAAATTTGTGTTTTAATTACCATAAATAGCTTCCGCGAGTAGCCTTGCTGCTTGGGGGATATTCGGCCCAGCCTGTTTGGTCACTGCCGAGTCAATAAATCTGACAGCATTTTTATTTACTGCGTTCACGCGATTAGCCTCTTCACGGGACTTGACCTCACTGATGGTGGTGGTGCCGCTACCCGCTTGTGGTCCTTCGAAGATTGGGCCTGTTGCATCTGGCCACATCGGCAGCAAAATAACATCGGGGTTTTCTTGCACAACTTCTGGCCAGGTCACCATGGGCGCGATACCATCACGATCTGACAAAATGGCTTTAGCTCCAACCAATTCAATTAGTTCAGTCATGTATGAATGCTTTCCGGGCACGCATTTATATAAATAGTTAATTTCGTAATAGACCTTTGGAGATGGATGGTTACTGTATTGGGATGCGATCTTTCGTAGCTGACCCTGAATTGATTCGACCAAGGTAATGGCTTGTTTTTGATGATTTATTGTCTCCCCAAGCAAAATTATTTTGGTGTATACCTCTTCTAAGCTGGATTCCTCCATATGAATAACGGGTATTCCCAGTGCTTTTAGCTGTGCTTTTAACGTCAGTTGCAGTCCAGTAGCTGTGAGCACGAGATCTGGATTCAAGCGAGTGATATTGTCGATAGTGATATCAGTAAATCCACCAACAATGTCGATACGACTTTGTTCAACTCTTAAGGGGACTTCGGCAGGAAATCGAGCGTAACGAGTCACACCTACTAGGTTATCAATTGCCCCAATTTCAGCAACAGTATGGCTCCAATTGGGGGCCAAAGACACAATTCTGAGGGATTGTTCCTCTTGGCTAAAAACTGGCTGTATAGCTAAAAAAAGGACTAGCCCAAATAGTATTTTTATCGCGCGCATGTTAAATCTCAATATCAATGATGTTCAGGCATGATGGGGTGATTTTCGCTAAAAACAAGCACGTTAAAACAGCTTTGTGTGCAAGTACACAATTATGATTTGCTAAATCAAAGACTGTTAAAACCCCCAGTGTTTTTTTCCATTGCACTACAGATAATATATGTCTAATAATTTTTCTTGAGGTTGTATTGTCAGTATTATTAAGTGTTCGCGGCTTAACTCATCGATACGGTGATTTCACTGCGGTTAATAACATTAACTTAGATATTGAGGCTGGTCAGTGTTTTGGTTTACTGGGTCCTAATGGCGCCGGTAAGTCAACAACGCTTGAAATCCTTGAAGGTGTCTTGAAGCCAACTCAGGGTGACATACGCTATCGAGGCTTGCCAATCAAAAAGAATTTCAAACAAGAAATTGGAATTCAATTTCAGTCGACTACGCTACCGGATTATTTAACTGTTAAAGATTGCTTGAAACTTTTCGCAAGTTTTTACCAAAGCCATGCACCTATTTCCCATTTGATCGAGTTATGTCAACTACAGGAAGTTGCTAATCAGCTTCATTTTACGCTTTCTGGGGGACAAAAGCAGCGGCTATTGCTGGCGTTGAGTTTAGTTAATGATCCCGCTTTGCTTTTTTTAGATGAGCCCACCACCGGGCTAGACCCCCAGGCTAGGTTACATTTTTGGCAGTTGGTTAGGGAGATAATAAAACAAGGGAAAACAGTTATTCTCACTACACATTATATGGATGAAGCAGAGCAGCTTTGCGATCAAATTGCCATCATGGATAAAGGACAGTTTATCGCAGAAGGTTCACCTGAAGCGCTACTTAAAGATAATTTTTTTCCGCAAATTGTAGAACTCGATGGCGTTTATTGCGCTCAGGATTTTGACGGTTTACCAGTAAGAGTTAGTCATTGTTCTGGTCAAACAAGGGTAGAGTGTCATAGCTTTAATGATCTACTGCCAGCACTCGCTTCAGGTCACTCTACTAACGGCATGTCTGTGCGTAAGCCGCACCTTGAAGACCTTTTTCTAAAGTTAACTGGTAATGAGCTTCGTATATGAATGCATTATTTGCACTGATCAACGCCCGAAACCTTGAGTTTGTGCGTGACAAGTCTGCGCTAGGCTGGTCACTACTATTTCCAATTATCATTATTCTGGTTCTCGTACTGGTGTTCGATGATGATAACCCGACGCTTTATCAGCTTGGTGCCTATGGTGATAGTCCGCAGCTTGAGGCATTGTCGGAGTTAAAACATGTGGATGTTATTTATTACAATGACTTAGAGCAAGCAAAGCATAAAGTCTCTCGACATTTAATTGATGGTTTGATCAGTGGCGATAGTTATTGGGTCAACCCAGACAGTGCTAAAGGTTATATATTAGAGCAGGTTATTTTTAGCAAATCCCCTGAGTTAGAAAAGCAAACAATTGTTGGCAATGCCGTGCGTCATGTTGAGTGGCTACTGCCAGGTATTATCGGAATGAACATGATGTTTTCTGCGCTTTATGGCGTGGGTTATGTGGTGGTGCGGTATCGCAGAACCGGGGTGTTAAAGCGGTTGCAAGTAACCCCGTTAGCGGCGTGGCAGTTTTTGGCATCCCAACTCATTTCAAGACTTGGAGCGACAGTGGTTTCTGCTATCTTAGTCTTTTTGGTTATCGCGCTGATGTTCGATATTCGCTCTCAAGGTAATGTACTGCTTTTGGTGCTCAATACATTACTCGGTAGCGCAGCCATGATCAGTATCGGTTTGCTGGTGGCAAGTCGTACCCGCTCAGACGAGTTGTGTAATGGACTGCTTAATATTCTCTCATGGCCAATGATGTTTTTATCGGGGATTTGGTTTTCTTTAGAAGGCAGTAAACCCTGGGTTCGTTTTTTGGCTGATTGCTTACCGTTAACTCACATGAATGATGCTAATAGGGCGGTTATTATCGACGGCGCTGGATTATTCGATATTGGCAATCATCTGCTATATCTTGTGGCAACGATTTTGATATGTTTAGCGCTAGCTAGTCGCAGTTTCCGCTGGGATTGATTCAATGATAACGAGGTAGCTACTAATAATAGTAGCTACCTATAAAGGAAATGTAATTACCTCCATCTTAGCGCTGCAATCCATTGGGAGGTTCAATACACCTATTTGCCAGTAGATTATCTATACACGCTAAGGTAATTTCACATCAATTAAACTGTTTTTTACCTTAGTTTCACTTTTATCTGCAGTATGTGATCCAGAGGGGAAGCCCTCTTATGCCCACCTTGTTATCAGCCTGCCAAAATATCTTCGGTTATAGCTAACAGTTTTAAGTTTACTGTTAAAAACCCCAGAGAAATTTCTATTTTTTGTGGTTAGTCTCTGTTTCTAATCGATATGTAAATTGAACATATTGAGTAGCAAAACTAAAAATCTAATATAAATTATGGCAGATGATATGAAAAAATTGAAACGTATGAGTGCATTGCTAATTATGCTATCTGGCTTTATTGCCAGTAGCATTAATGCTGAGCCAATCGATATTTTGATGGATAAATTTGAAAGTGGGGCTTATTCGAAAAAGGGGGCTGATGGTTGCTTGATGTGCCATAAGCGCTCTGAAAAAGTCATGGCCATCTTTGATGGCGTTCACGGTCAAGCGATGTCAAGCAATAGCCCAATGGCGGGTTTGCAATGTGAGGCATGTCATGGACCTCAAGGTAAGCATAGGGGCAAAAATGAACCAATGATAGATTTTGGTACAGACTCAGTTTTGACTGCTGATATGCAAAACTCTGTGTGTACTGCTTGTCATAATGACAATGCTCGAAGTGCATGGCATACCTCTGCTCATGCAGATCAAGACGTTGCTTGTGTCAGCTGTCATCAGGTGCATGCTGCCAAAGATCCTATTATGGTAAAAAACACACAAGCTGAAGTGTGTGCGAACTGTCATATCAAAGTAAATGCAGATACCCATAAACGTAGCCATCATCCAATTAATAATGGCTCAATGGTCTGTACTGATTGTCATAACCCGCATGGGTCAATGGGCGAGAGTGATCTTAAAGCCTTTAATGTTAATCAAACCTGTTTTGAGTGCCATGCCGAAAAACGTGGTCCTTTCCTTTGGGAGCACGCTCCGGTAATGGAGAACTGTGCCAACTGTCACAACGCTCATGGCAGCGTTAACAATGATCTTCTTAAATCACGTGTGCCTATGTTGTGTAAGCAATGTCATGCAGGAGATATCCATGCTTCCACTATGCCTGGTGATAATCAAAGCGTCCAAACAGCAGGCCAGGGATGTTTAAATTGTCATAGCCAAATACATGGTTCAAATCATACGTCTGGCAAGGCGCTACAGTTTTAAGGGGATTATCTTATGAAATTTAGATTAAATTTAGTTGCCATAGCGCTTGCCAGTGTTAGTACTGGAGCGATGGCATTTGATTTTGGTGTAACAGCGGCAAATGATGTTAACAATCGTGCTGATAGCTGGAAATGTAAGAACTGCGTTTCTAACAGCAGTGTTATTGGTCAGGTTGGAGTTGATTTAGGGGCATTAGATAGTGACGATGACTACGCCGCGAATAAACTGAAATACACAGACGGTTTAGCCGCTGGAGTGAACTCTGATCTGGTGATTAATAGTCGAGGTTATCGTACCGAAATCAAGGCTGATAATTTAGGTAGTCAGCAAGGTAACGGTAGCATCAAAACTGGCCGCCTCGGTAGTTGGGGTATCAAGGCAAGTTTTGATGAAAAAAATCAATACACAGCAGATAATGCACAAAGCGTTTGGACTAGTAATAATGGCCATTTTGTAGAAAATGATGACCTCGTGACTCAGTCATTATCTTTACAGCGCAAAAAGTATCAATTAGAAGCAAACTATACTCGCGACCGCTACGCGACCTATGTTAAATACGCGACGGAAGATAAAACGGGTAAGCTGCTTAGCAGTATGAGTAATGGTGGCATCATTGCGACTAACTTAGCTGCACCTGTAGATATGCGCACGCAAAATTTATCTGCGGGAGTGAACTTTAATGGCAATAATTGGTTCTCTGAAGTTAACTACAAAGGTAGTTGGTTTGATAATAATAACCATGCTTTGTCAATTGACAATGATGCTTATCCTAGTGTGTCACAGGCGGCAGATAACCAAGCACATTTTGTGAGTGCGTTAGGTAATTACCGTTTTGATAAAACCTATCTCAGTGGCCGCCTTGTTAGCGGAAATATGAAGCAAGACAGTAACTTTATTACCTTAACAGGTATCCCAAACAGTGGGAATCAAGGTAATGTCGAAGTTGATATTCTTGATGCTAACTTTAAAGTGTCTAGCCTAATTGCTAAAGGGCTACGTTTGAATGCTTCTGTGGATTACTCTGATAGAGACAACACCACCGACATCCACGAGTACGAACAGTATAATTACAATTCGATGACCGGAGAATTGGTTGAGAATCGTATCTATGACACGACTCGAACGACTTACAAAGTGAGTGCTAGTTATAATCTTGCAACGGGTCAGCGTATTGAGGCAGGTTTTGACCGTACAGATACTGAACGTTCAAATCAAGATCGAGAAAAAACGGATGACAATATTTTTTGGGCGCAATGGCGTGCAAGTAATTTTGAAAAGTGGGATTTACGCTTAAAAGGCAGTTACTCGGACAAAGGTGGTTCATCGTTCTTATATGACGATGCAGTATCAGGTGACGAGAGTGAGTTAATGCGTAAGTATTATCTTGCAGATAAGAAAAGCTCAAAAGCTGAGGTATTTGTCACTCATACCCCATTGGATAATGTCTCAGTTAGCTTCAACGGCTATTACTCGCTAGATGATTATACTAATACTGATATTGGCCTCATTGAATCAGAAAACTACGGTTATGACTTAAGTGTAAACTGGCAAGTGACTGAAACCTTGAACCTAAATGGTAATGGCGGTTATCAATGGATTGATAATAATCAGGCTGGTGCACGTAATGATTATTCTAATTATTGGCAAGCTAATACCAACGAGCAGTTTGGCTTTATTGGTGTTGGATTTGATTACACAGGTTTAGCTGACTATGGCATAAGTATCGGTGGTAATTATAGCTATGCACTGTCTTTCAGCGACAGCGATATTGACAATAATGATGTATTTGGCGATTTTGAATCAACCAGTCATTATGCTTCGGTTTTTGTAGATTATGCATTGTCTAAAGCCATGACGGTCGGCTTACGTTATGAAATTGAACGTTACAAAGACAGTGACGATACGCAATTACCTGTTAATTACTATCCAGGAACTGGCCCTACTGGTATTAAAACCTTAGGGGAATTGAATCATGATTACACCGCTCATCTCGTGATGGCGACCTTTAGGTATCATTTTTAGTTGGTTTTAAAATACTAGCTAAATAGTCTTAGTTGCTATTACCAGTCTGTTTTTGAGGGTAATAGCAACTTTTTATAGCGGCTAACAGTAAACTAACAGCGCTTTAAGTACGCCTCTGTGACTGTCGTCGTAATCTATTATATTTCGGGGAAACCTTGGTTTGTGACTAGCTGTAACACCGTAAAGCCCTTACCGTCACACTCTTATAAAGATATTTTAGCTGCTTATATGTAAACAGCTTAGATACTGACTTTATTATGTTTTCATAGAACCAATACTCGTTATGCTACACGTAAACATCGGTTTAATAATGTCATCTGGGTCGAAATATCAGTTTGCCACTGTGGTAGGCTTTTTTGGTTAATTTCATGGACAAGGAAATCAGGCTTTATACGCTCAATAAGATTGGATAAGTCACACTGACTAAAGGCTTGGTGTGGGTCTAGTTTATTGATGTGTTGTAAAGATAAATCAAACTGTTGCCAGAATGGACTCTTTACTGACAGTGGAGCTCGCCACTGAGGCTTGTGAGCTGGGAGTATATTGCTGTTTAAATGAAGGGTACAAATCTCATGGTGTAAATCCAGCTGCAGCAAGCGTTGCTCAATAAAATCCAGAGCCTGCTGCTCATGGCTAAACTGTGTTTGGGTGGCCATCATATGGCCCGTATCGAAGCAAATGCCGCAGTTTTGATAATCAACACTGTGTCGTAATAGATCATACTCACAGCGGTTATCGAGGCGAAAGCTTTGCTGCCACCACATGTTTTCGAATAATAATTTCCCCTTAAATTTACTCTTGGCTAGTACTTGATTCAATAACAGGCTGCAGGCTTTAACTGTATCTTCATAAGTCCAAGGAAAGTGTTGTGAGATGAGGTTGTCGATATCACAATCCATAGGGTGAAATACCGCATAGGGTGCGCCTAATGCGTGCGCCAAGTCCAGTTGTTGAGTGAGGGTGTTGATGAGGTAGTCGGCATCAGTACCACCATAGAATTGTGCGACAGTGTCCCAATCACCAAAGATGTCCATTAACCGTTTGCTGTCGTTATAAAGTAACGGAGTCAGAATGGGAAAAGATTGCAGATGAAAGCCGCCACTTAAATGAGCTGGAATAGCATCCGCAGAGACAGTGCCATGCGGATATATTTCGAAACCATCAAGGTTCATTTGGCTTAACCAATCTTCAGCTTGTTGCCAGTTATCTAGCAGGTGACCTGGGTTTGGGGTCACTGTGAGGTTCGTCAGTTGCTTCATTATTGCTCCTTGCTGTTATGTGTCGAAAACTCATGTTCTACATAAGATGAGGTGATGTAGGTTTGTCACATATTGATCTGCCAAATAGCCAGAAACCTCCGTTATATTCAGAGGGGAGGTTATTCAAGTTGTCCGTGAAGATGTCATAGCGTTGCGTGACGATAACGTTTATGACGTCCTCAATTTCCCGAGGAAAAGGCGATATGCCAAGATCGAGGTGGTGAGCAGGATGACCACTGGCGAATTCATGAAAAATAGGGTCGATAAAGTCAGGCCCAGTTTTAAACACTCTGACTTTGTTTCCTTGATTACTCCAATATCTGGCCATAGCAGCAACCAATGTAGTTTTACCACTATCACTACTTGGAGCTGTAACAAACAAAGCAGGGCAATGAGCTTGCATCTTATTCATTAGCTCCACCCCTCAATACCGTTAAATAGTGAATCGAGATCGAGCGACTCTTCAAGGCTATCGGCGAGTCGATTGAGGTTTTCCTCACGCAATGCTGACATATCTTGGGCTTTTTGTTGTTGGTAGCCTGCCCAGTTCAGTAGCGCATTACAGGCTTGTGGCTCATCGAATACGCCATGAAGATAAGTGCCTAATACTTGATTTTGTGGACAGACTGCACCATCAGGATAGCGATTATCCTCAGTGCCTAATGTGAAGGGTTGAGTCTCCTGTACATTACTGACTCCTGCATGGATCTCATAGCCTTTCACTGGATGAGTGTTGCCATTAAGCTGGAGTTCGCCATGGATCTGTTTAAGGGTTTTCGTTTTCTCAAGGGTGGTAGTGATGTTAAGGTATCCAAGTCCTTCGCTGCTGCCAGCTTGACCTTCGATACCATGGGGGTCATCAATGCTGTGGCCGAGCATTTGATAGCCGCCGCAAATGCCAATTAACTTGCCGCCAAATCGTAAATGACGGGCGATTTGCTTGTCCCAACCACGATCTCGCAATGCTTTCAAATCACCGCGCACGCTCTTAGAACCGGGCAAGATAATTAAGTCGGCATTTGGTAGTTTATCGCCAGGTTTAACAAAGCAAAGGTCGACACCCGGGTGAAGCCTGAGGGCATCAAAATCCGTATGATTACTTATGCGTGGCAAACCCGGCACGACAACTTTAAAATGGCTATCGTCATCGAGTTGCTGTTGGTTGATAGCATCTTCCGCTTCAAGGTAGAGTCCGTGTAAATATGGGACAACACCGATTACCGGCACGCCAGTTTTCTCCGTCAACCAAGTAAGCCCACTTTCTAATAAGGTGATATCGCCTCTGAAGCGATTGATAATAAAACCCTTAACCAGTAATTTCTCTTCAGCAGAAAGCAGATCAAAAGTCCCATATAAATGAGCAAAGACGCCGCCTCGATCAATATCTGCCACAATAACAACAGGGGTTTGGGCCGCAACGGCAAAGCCCATATTGGCTATGTCTTGCTCACGCAGATTCACTTCAGCAGGACTGCCAGCGCCTTCAACCAGTCTAGCCTGCATACCTTGTCCCAGGGTTTCAAAACTTTCCAGCACTATCTCTAGCAGCTGCGGTTTAAAGTTGTGGTAATTGACGGCATTCATATCTTCAATTGCTTTACCGCGAATGATCACCTGTGCACCTGTATCGGTATTGGGTTTTAGCAGTACTGGATTCATGTGTACGCTTAACGGAAGGTTACACGCTTGTGCCTGCACAGCTTGTGCGCGACCTATTTCGCCGCCGTCTGGCGTGACTGCGCTGTTAAGTGCCATATTTTGTGGTTTGAAAGGGGCGACTTTAATTCCTTTACGTGCCAGAACTCGACAAAGCCCTGCAACCATCAAGCTTTTACCAGCGTCGCTGGTAGTGCCTTGCACCATTAATTTGAATCCGCTCATGGGAGTTGTTCCATTAAAAAATTATTTTGGGCTTGTTTTTAAGCGTCAAAAATTGAATTGATAAATAAGCTGAGCACTTCGGGAAATATCGCTATTAAAGTCGCCCGCAATTTGCGTACCTTTTAATTACCAGTCCAGCCCTTGACGCGCTTTTAAGCCTTGATGGAACGCATGTTTTTCAGGTCTTACTTCACTGATCGTATCAGCGTACTCTTTGAGCTCACGATGGGCTGCTCGACCAGTGATAACCACTGACATTTCAGTTGGTCTTTGTTTCAGTGTGGTAATGATGTCGTCCAGTTCAATAAAGCCCCAAGTGATCATGTAAGTGAGTTCGTCTAATAGCACCAAATCTAAGCTAGGATCGGTAATGAATGATTTTGCTGCTTGCCATGCAATTTGTGCTGCTTGCTTATCAACTTCTTTATCTTCACTATTCCAGCTAAATCCTGTATTCATGGTATGAACTGGTACATTGAGTTGTTCAAGTAAGTTACGCTCACCGCATTCAAGATCGCCTTTAACAAACTGCACTGCCGCGACTTTTTGTTGGTGGCCTAGGGCTCTAAATAAGGTGCCAAATCCACCAGTGGTTTTACCTTTACCATTACCTGTTATCACTAATACTTGACCACGCTCTTCTTGGGCTTTTTCGATGGCCTGGTCAACATGCTCTTTGTGTTGTGCTTGTTTTTTAGGGTTATAGCTCATTATTATTCCTGATACTTTATTCTGGTATATTGATAGCGTTTGCTAGCCTGTTATCACAAGTTATGACTCAAATCCTATTTCCCACATTAGGCCACCGATTCGTTTTCAAGAAATGGTCGCTGGTATTCATTTACGGCCAGTTCAAGCGCCTTAATTATCGCAGGTTCGTTTATCCCTAATGTCTCAGCTAAAACCAGCAGGCCACCTAAGCCGCAGCCCTCTACTACTAGCCCTTGCTCATAGCACTGAAGGCAGCTCATATCAGAGCGTGAAAAATTGGTTGTGTGGGTGGTGATGACATCTTTGTCCCCAAGATGGGATAATACTTGTTTGCCATCGCCATTAAGTACCCACCGAGTGGTGTGGATTAGCACAGGGATGGCTAGAGAGTTGGTTTTTCTTGCCGCCAATAGCGGCGCTACGAACATCATGCCACCAGCAAAAGTTGGCATTGGTAGCTGTGTTGGCCACTGTTTAATTAGTTGGCTGACGGCCAGTTGAATTGGATCGTGAAACCGTGGGTTAGCTAATAAGCGCGTTTCATCAAAATTTTCGCCATCAACACGATATTGGCATTCAAGCTCATTGAGTAGTTGCTGCTTTATAGCTAATTTTTTAGGGTCGATAGTGCTTCCCGCGGGAGACAAATCCATACCAGTAAGTAAGCGTAACCACAGGGTAGAAAAGGTGGTGCCGCCAACTCCGCACTCAGACAAAATACTGATGCAGCCTCTTTGGGCTTGATCCACTAACGAGGGAATTAATGTCGTTTCAATTAACTCAGTGCTATCAATATTTCTGCCACCATGGTGTGATTGTACTAGCCAATCTTCTTGCATGGTGTGCGGCTGACTGACATTAAAGTTATAGCTATGAAATTCAATGTTATAACCATTGCTGGCTAATAACTTTAGTAGCCCTCGAGATAATACTGCCGGACTAATACCACCATTACTTAACAGCCCATCATATTTATCAGCCTCTTTGGACTGCAACTTTTTCAGAGGTAATACCGTGTTGGCTTGCCCATTGGCGATAATTTCACTGTCTCTGGTTGGGGTGAAATGCATTAAATCGGAACCTGCCCCAGCATCAGAAAGTTGATGTAAGCTCGGCAATTGAGTTGCTGCGCAGTTCAAAATGTTAAAACAGATAGTTTTCATTTTAGGCTTCCTTTGGCTGAGTGTCAGCGTGGTAGTTATGCAGTCCTGTCAATTGCGGCCATAGCACCTTGTCATCATCAATAAAGGTATTGATTTGTAGTCGAGCTGCGTAGGAAACCATAAGATTGCTAAGGTGGGCATTGCAATATTGATGGCTGTGGCTATGAGAGGATAGAAACGCTTCAGAGAACTTGTCTATCGAATTTGAATGACATAATAGCCAATGCATAATGATGCGTATAACCCCTGAATGAGTCACAATTAATAAGTGTTGGCCTTGATATTGTCGACTGAGTAACTGAATTTGCTTTACTACTCGTTGCATTAATTGAATGCTTGATTCACCTTGAGGAGGCTGGCTTAAAAAGGGGTTTTGCCAAAATTTAGGGTAGTCAATATCAGTAGCCGCCCACAGCTGTTTAAGCGGCAGACCGTCCCATAAACCGAAGTCCATTTCTTGCCAGTCAGCACAGATAGTTATTGGTACGGCGCTTTCGTGAGCGAGTTGCTGGGCAAATGCGCTACAGCGCTCTAATGGTGAACTAATAATTCTATCAAAGCCTAAACCTATACTACTTTGACGTAGTTGTTGCCAGCCAAGGGCGGTTAATGGTGGATTGGTGCGACCCAGTAAGCAGTCGCTGAGTTGCGGCTGACCATGGCGTAATAAAGTGAACTTAGTGTTATTCATAACTGAGTTCTTTTGGCATTTTTAACGTGTTAGCAATTTTGCTTTGGCAGAAAGTCACCTTGTCAGCGATTTCGGCGATGATTTGGTGCATTTCGCCACTGGCATTAACGAACAGTTGGCTCATTTTATCTTCTGGAATCAAGCTTTGGCCACATTCAGTGCTAACCAGAACGCAATGCGATTGCATATTGGCCAGTGTTTTCGCAAGCTCCTCGATAGCTTGTTTTAGGCAATGTTGTGCCAACAGTTGGTTGGTTAACCACAGGGTTAAACAATCAATTATGATGGTTTGCTCTGGCTTGTCGTGTTTAATTAAGCTAGTGACTAAATCTACTGGCACTTCGAGAGTTTGCCAACTGTCAGGGCGCTGTTGTTTATGTAAGCGGATCCGCTCTTGCATAGATGCACTCGGGCGAGAGGTAGCGATATAGAGCACGGGTAATCGAGTTTGGCTGACTTCTAACTCTGCAAGGGACGACTTGCCACTGCGAGCACCACCTAAATAAAAACTAATCATAATGTTGCCGCTCTTTGATGACGTGCTAAGTCGATTTTCTGGCAAATGTTTATCATTCCTTGAAGTACACGGGGGCCTGTACGGTGAATGAGATCACCTTCTAAGGCGATCACTTGTCCATGCTTTACTGCGGGTAGCTCACTCCAAGTTTCCCAGCGGATTAACTCTTGATTACTGTTGCCGTGATAAATAGGTTTAAAGATCATTTCAGGCATTAATGAAACGACTTGTTCCATGTTGACCTGAGGGTAATCTGAGTGGGCATTTTCAAATATGTTTACCCCTCCGCATCCTGCAAAAATCTCATCCATCCATGAACTGGAGGTTGTCGTTAAAGGGTGAGGCCACACCTGATAAAAAATGCTGATGGGATCTTGATGCTGATATTGTTGACGAATCTCGTTTAGCTGCTGACTGAATTGCGCAGCTTGTTGCTGGGCAAGCTGTTGTTGTCCGGTTAGTTGACCTAATTCAATTAACCTTTTCGGTATATCAGCAAGCTCTGTGACACTGGTATCAATAACAGTAAACCCGAGGCTTTTAATGCGGCTAAGCATTCCCGATGACGTGCTTTCACTGTTGACTATGATGGCGTCGGGATTAAGCATCATTAGGGCTTCGTAATTAACAAAGTCGTAGCGACCAATACGTTTTATATCATTTGCAGCAGCAGGGTAGTCGGCATATTCCACTGTGCCAATAATTCTATCGCCTGCGTCAATACTGAACATCATTTCTACCGCATGGGGTGATAGCACAACGAATCTTTGCTGTGCGCTGTGGGCATATGAAGTAGTCAAGCAGACAAGAAATCCCGCGACAATTAAGCTTATGGGTTTAACGAAAATAGACATAATTAAGCCCTTTCCTTAATAACCATAGGTAGGCCTGCAATTGATACTGTGACCTTATCGACACACTCAGCGATTGATTGGTGTAACCAACCTGATTGGTCGACAAATTCTCGACACAATGCCCCCATAGGGACAACACCTTGACCAACTTCATTACCAATAAGTACTATTTCTCCAGAAAGCGCTTTTATGGTATCGATGAGTTGACGCTTCATGACAGGGTATTGATTCGTAGATTGCTCAGCATCGTGTAGTAAAACATTAGATAACCATAGGGTTAAGCAATCAACCATTATGAGGTTGTCCGCTTGGCTGTGGCGCTGTAGGGTGCTAGCTAGTGCTAAATGGGATTCAACCGTTTGCCAATGGGGCGGACGGTTAGCCTGATGATGAGCGATGCGCTTTGCCATCGCACCATCCTTATTTTGCGCTGTAACAATAACAATGACTTCACCTTGCGTATTGCTTTGCCATTGGGAGGCATAGTTTTGCGCCATTTTACTTTTGCCAGAACGGGCTCCACCAATAATTAACTGCTTCATCTAGTACGACCTTTTTGGCGTTTAATAAGAAGAAAAATAAAGAAAGCACTCCCCATCATGGCGGTCATAACGCCAACAGGGAGCTCTTGGCTAGGTAAAATTACCCGCGAAAGAATATCGACAGAGACCATTAAAATGGCGCCCATCATGGCGGTAATAATGAGGCTAGCTGGGTGAGCTGCACCGACTAACATTCTTGAAATGTGAGGCACCATCAAGCCAACAAAGCCTATTCCTCCACAAGTTGCCACCAAAGATGAGGTAATTAATGCGGTTAGCATTAGCATGCCTAACCGTAATGGCAGTACTGCCACCCCTTGGGTGTGGGCGCTTTCATTGCCTGCCATTAATGCATGCAAAGGTCGCTGAAATTGGAAAACAATAATGCTACCAAGCACTACAATGATACTGGGGTACAATAAGGTGGACCAAGTAGCATTAGCAAAGCTGCCTAAAGACCAAAACAAAACAGCTTGTATGGCTTGTTGATCGCTAAAATAAAGAATGAGGTTGGCGATAGATGAGAGCAAAAATGAGATTGCAACCCCAGACAATACAAGGGTTTCAACTTGCCCATCACGGGACATGACCATGACGACTGCTACTGCAATTAATGAACCTAAAAAGGCGCAAACAGGCAATGGTAGAAACATTATTCCGCCAGTTAACGCCAAAATAGCGCCTAATGCTGCCCCTGAACTAATACCAAACAGGTATGGGTCGGCAAGTGGATTACGAGTGACACATTGTAATACCGAGCCTGATATGGCTAGTCCTGCGCCGCAGAGCATCGCCATAATTGCCCTTGGCATACGTAACTCAATAATAATACGGTCAGAAATAGCTAAAGAACCTGTTGCAGCCTCTGATATGTCAGCGGCCCGAAGAATCGCGCCTATAACATCATTAAACTCAATATTTGCGGTACCAATAACAATGGCAAATACTGGACTAATGAGCACTAACGGAGTAAGAATAAATAGCAATTTTTTTGCATTAAACAGCCGCATATAAAGCCTCAGAATAATGGTATGTGATCCGAGGGTTCTCATTAGTTGGATGACGATCAATATGGGCATTTACGCCATAGATATGGCGAATATTATCTTCAGACATCACTGCTGAAGGCGGGCCATTTTTGACTAAACGACCTTCTTTGAGAAATAGCATTTGATCGCAAAAGGCGCTGGCTAAATTAAGGTCATGAATTGTGGCGATAACAGTAATATTTAACGATTTAATTAATGTGAGTACTTCGAGTTGGTAACGGATATCAAGGTGATTGGTAGGCTCATCAAGCAATAAAATTTCTGGCTTTTGTAATAGGGCTCTGCCAATCAGTAAGCGTTGTTTTTCTCCACCAGATAAGTGCTCGAAAATATGCTCGCCTTTATCTGACAAGTTAACTTGCTCAAGCACTTCATCAATGATCCGTTGCTCTTTTTTATAGTCAATAGCTTGCCACCATTTATGCTGGCTAACTAAGCCCGTTGCCAGTAATTGGCGGCAGGTGACAGAAAACCCTGATGGAGGGTGTTGCAGCACGACAGCAACTTTTGCTGAAAATTGACGACGAGAGATGTCATTAATATTGACCCCGTCAAGATAGATTTCGCCAGTTGATGGCTTTAGGTATTTATAAATACAGCGCAGTAATGTGGATTTACCAACACCATTAGGGCCTAAAATACCAATAGTCTCTCCTTTATTTACCTTGAAGTTCAGTTGTTGCAATACATTTTTATCAGCGCAACTCCAACTTAAGTTATTAACTGATAGGTGTTCTATTGTGTGGTTATTTACTGTCATTAGTATTCCACTTAGGCATCAATAGCGCTAACGCCTAAGTCTTAGTTAGGACATAATTAGAAAGCTTGGTAACTCAAGCTCACAAAATATTCCATCCCTGGATTGTTGTAGTTGCTGACGGTCATATAGTCATCATCAAGTATGTTGTTGGTTTTCACACGTAGTTGCCATTTGTCGTTAAACCAATATCCCATGCTGACATCGACCCTATGGTAAGCATCAAGGTGTTGGCCGTAACCTGAATAGCGTTTGCCTTGATAGTGATAGCTTACGAGTAGGTCAAAGTGTTCCCATTGATAGCCCACACTATAATCAAACTCGTGCTCACTACGGCCAACAAGTTCTTCATCATTTTTAGTGTCTTTGGCATCTAAATAGGTGTACGAAATCCGGTGGTCTAATTGCCACAGCGTGGTATTTAACGATAGCTCTAAGCCTTTTATCTTGGCTTCATTGATGTTGGCAGGTTTCCATATGTAACCATCTTCATCAATTGGTGCCCAAGCAATGAGGTTATTAATATCGTTTTGGAATAAACTGATATAACCTTGAATAGCAGAGCCCCTATAATTAAGGGTTAATTCATAGCTTTCAGAGGTTTCGGAGGATAAATCTGGGTTTCCTGTTCCAGGCCAGTATAAGTCATTAAAAGTAGGTGCTTTAAAGCCTGTGCCTGTGCTTGCCGTTAAGCGCCATTGATCAGAAAAGTTATAGGCTGCACTTAAATTATAAGAAGTTTCATTGTCGATATTTTCAACGTCATCATATCGAACAGCCCCTTCAAATAGAACGTTATGCCATTGGTATTGAGCCAGCGCATAAATTCCCCAAACTTCTCGTTCATTGATAGCATAATCCCCATTTACGGACTCGTTATACCAATCCACTCCGCCGATAACCGTCAGTTCATTAGATGCTTTAAATTGGTTTGTCCAATTTATTTGATCGCGAGTTGTTTCGTATTTTTGTCTCGCGACATCCGGGTTATCACCGCGAAAATTGACATTTGAATCTTGAGATTGACCAATATTTAATTTACTCGTGAGTTGCTCGCCCTGATATTGGGTGCCAACATTCCACAAATAATTGTCAAAATCAGCTTGGTCAGTGCCGCCACTGGCGTAAATATCATCGTGTTCGCTATTACCAGTGTCATATTGTAGACTCCAGCTAATATCCCATTGGTCAGAGATATTTTGCAAACCCGCTACAGTTAATCCTATGCGGTCATAGCCATCATCATCAGCTTCTTCTGGAGCGCCATTATGGATATTATATCCATCTGAACGTTCACTGTTTACTGTGATAGTACTTTGACCATCACCATGTGCCACTCCCGCACCTACAGTGCCTCGTAGATAGTTATTACTACCTAACTCGGTACTGGCAAACCATTCACCACCATTAAGTTGGCGAGTAAATATTTGTATTACGCCGCCAATAGCATCACTGCCCCAAATAGAAGCTCTAGGGCCTTTTATGACTTCTATCCGCTCAATATTTTGTGGAGAAAGGGAGCCAAAATTGACAGCGTTTAGGGGGGCAGATCCAACCCTTAAACCATCAATAAGCACCAATGAATGCCCAGAGCTGGTGCCTCGTATACTCACTGAAGCCGTTTGTCCAGCCCCACCATTTCGAGTCACACTTAAACCTGGTAATGCTTCTAGAACATCAACTACTGATTTGGGATTAAGCACATCAATTTCTTCACGTTCAATGGTATTAATTACCGTAAGTTGTGAGTCTGGTGTGCTCTCAAAACGTGTTCCAGTGACCACGATTGTTTCATGCACTGGGACTGCAGGTGCTGCAGCATTTACACTGTAAGTTTGAAAAATAGCTAATGTGATAGCTGATAAACGCAGTTTAAAACTCATTATTGTTGCCTTGTTATGCTGAGTTTAAAATAGCGGGAGATGCGCTGCTTGTTAATAATTGAGTAACTAGTAGCGAATAGAAAAAATCCAATCTTTCTATGTCTCAAGAAACCCGCTTGAGTACATCGAACAATTAGGTCGGTCTCCTGGCTCACAGCATCTAGAAATACACCTTCCCGATATAAAGTCAGTGGTAAAAAGTATTTCGCTCTGTTTACAGTTGCAGGTACAGCTGTGGGGTCTCACCACATTCCCAAAAATAACACCCTAATTGTATTGATAGTGATAAAGCTTGTTCGCACAACTCATTGTTGTGAACTGTTACTTTACCCATCGATGATGTGGTGGAATATAATCAATTATTGGTAGTTGGAATGTGAAAATGGTCACAGGTTTATTTATATGGACTAAAGTGTGTGACTTTTAACAGTACTTTTGTGGTGAGACTTTATGGGGCGGTTTTTCTTGCTTTAAATATGAGCTATTTTTACTTGTAATAAGATTTAGGTTGAAAATTAATTTTATAATATGTTTAAATTACTGTTAAAAGTAACATATTAAAAATTAATAAGCATTGCTATTATTTGTTGTGAGAGTTGTTTTACGCATATCGTAATAGAGATGTTTAAAACAATATTCACAACATTTGAATGTAACCATAATTGTTTGGTTTATTCTTATTTTGATATCGTTTTTTCTGCAAGTTAAATGTTATTTGAAGTCATATTTTTATATTGTGGCTTTTTTGATATTTTTTAATATATACTTCCACCCAAAGTATATGGTAAAACTGAGTAATAACTTCATCACTCTTACTTGGTAACCCTGCATTATGAGGTTAGAGGCATCTAACCTCATTTTTTTTGAGGCTAAATTTTCATCACGGAACCTATGTGTAATTTTATAAATTATAGGTTGTTTACGCTTAAGTGTGATTGCTAGAATGCAAATGTTAGCAGTGAGACTTTTAAACTAGATAGGAAAGTTAGCTGCTGAGGAACGTGTTTTTATTTTTTTAATAAAGACTCTCTATGAATTAATCAGCAACTGGCTGAAATAAAATTATTAAGTTTTATCACTTTTAAACTAAAGGGTTTTCCATCACCTTAATATTTTTTACTTTAACATGTTAAGTGCACTAATCCTGTCTGGTTTTGATTTGTAATCACTAGTTTCAATAAGTATTAATATACTAATATGTCCAAATAACAAAGCAAATATAAGTTAATAACTCTATTACTTGCTGCGTTGCGCCAAGGGTGTCACCTGTATATCCATTTATTTGTTTTTTCATTAACTTGAGTAATAAAACAAAAGCTATCAACCAAGTTGCTAGTAATAATAAAGTTAAGCTGCTTGGCAGTAAAAGCAATCCAGGGAAACCACATGCAGTTAGTATCAATAATGTGTTGTAGTTGATAGTATTTGATTTTTGTGGTGTTTTGTTTTCCCCTATACGTGCATATTCAAGAAAGAATGGCACCATGCCAGAGATAGCTCTGCTAGCACCATGTGCAGTTATTAATGCGAGCATGACTTGCTGCATACTGAGTAGCTGCAGGCTACTCAGTTTTATTGCAAAGGTTGATATTAATGCAAGTACCCCATAGGTGCCAATCTGGCTATCTTTCATTATTGCTAACTTTCTGCTTTTATCCCAACCTCCACCAAAGCCATCAGCGAGATCGGCCAAGCCATCTTCATGAAAGGCACCGGTTGCAAGGATGAGTATTACCAAAGTCACAACGCACGCAAGGGAATGAGGAACTACTAAGCTAAGTGCAAAGTATACAGCTGCGCCAAAAAAACCTATAAAAAGACCAACCAATGAAAACCAACGACTAGCAGCCGCCACAGTCTTTTCATGAAACATCATGTGATTTGTAAAAGGAAAGCGTGTTAGAAAACTAATGGCTGCAAGAACTTCATTAAATATATTGTTTTTTTTTATGTCTAAGTTACTCATAACTTGTTTTTTTCTCTTTAATCTTGTGGGGTTAGTGATAGAGTATTTTAAGATTACTATTTATGGTTTGCATAATGTTACTGAGAACTTGTTAGGGCAAAAGTGGGGGAGAGTAACCACTTTTTCAATATCATTAAATTTTTTTGATTGAATGGATATTTAATATAGTGATTAACTCAAATTAGGTATGAGTAATAGATCACAAGTTTCTTTTTAAGGAAGAAAGACTGTGCTTTTTCACAGCTTTCAACTGCAATGTAATTGAGGTGAACTAATATTGAATACTGTCAACAACATAAAATTTCAATTGGAACTTTTTAACAGCGTCCATTGCTTCCGGCGTAGCAGGTTGAGCTAAGTTCTCCACAGCAGGCACGGCTGAACACATCATTTTATATATAATAGGAAGCCTTGCGTTCAAATCCCTATCTCTCCGCCATATTCAAGACGAAAGGCTCATCAGAAATGATGAGCCTTTTTTCGTTTAACTTACTAAAAATATTGAAGATTAATACTATCAATTCAAAACTACTTTATTGTCTAGTGTTTGAAGTGCCTGTTTTATAGTCACTTATCTTCCTTGAGAGGATTGACTCAGTCAATATCCCTGCTTTTCGCATCAGCAGAGCTCCTATTAACGTGTACCTCACACGTATCTGTTTAGCCACATATTTACGTGATAAAGGCTTTCCTTTTGATGTAAAAGTATCTTTGTTAACCCTAGGCTTTGCTGAAGCCATATTAGCAATATAGGCGCTATATCGATGTAGCAAGTACACTCAAAAAAATCATCAATGCCATAGATCATCAAATCTGTATTAATGACTTTATTCGTTATGTTGATGAAGTGATTAACAGTCTTCGCAGTGAGTTTGAGAAAAACAAGTCGGCCATCAGTACAAAGCCAGCAAGTTTTAGTATCCCCATCAGAGACACTAAGCTGCCACAACACAGTGAAACTTACTCAGTAGCCAAACCACTGCCAGTTATGAGCTTGAATAATGCATTGGCAGCATTTGTTACCTCAAAAGAGAAATCAGGTTTTAGTCCACTACTTATTAACCTGCATCTATTAACCAGCTTGCGCAAAGACCCCGTCACTTCGTTGAGTTGCTGCCCAAAATAGGAAATCGATCATCAAAAAGATACCTAAGCTATTTGCGTTAACGATATTACTTCGGCTGATGCCATGAAGTATCGTGATGAGCTACTCATGCAGGGTTAACGCTATAAAGAATACTTAGCTGGCGTATTTCAGTTTTAATTCGTATGGTCGATGACATAGTAATTGAGTGGAAAAAGAGGCATTAGCACGTTATATATATGAAGTAATTTCAGTTTCTGAAAAACAAAATCATGATAGTCAATTTGAAGTTCCACAGGGTAATAAAACTCAAGATAGACAATAAAAAATAAGAAGTTCTAGAGGTTAGATTTTAAAACTGAAATTAATTAATTTTATGATTAAGATCAGCTTTAATTGGTAATTTCGAAGCTTGTCGCGATTTACTCATATTGAAGTGAATTGAACTCAACTCTTAGCTACGACTTATGGTTGAAATAATTATCATCTTGAGTCGTTATTTTGCTTTAATAAAATATATATAGTGTGTCTATTTTTGAATGAGTCACTTACTTATTGATTATATGAGATAATATCTGTTTTTATCTGTGGCATTTTTTTTATCCGCTTAATTGTTCATTGGCTGAAACTGTGTAGTGCTACAGGCAAGGTTGATGTTTATCCTGTTTGTTGATATTTGTAGATTTGATAATTTACTAATCTGATTTAGACTTAAAACTGTCATTTTTATGGCGTATTTTTAATTTAGGCTGTTAAAGGGTTATTTGTATTTTATTAGACCAAGCTACAATTGATAAAGCATGCTGTTATGGCTAAATTCAATAAATTGCATTAGTTAGAGTCGAGTCTTGAGGGATCGAATCTGAACTTTACTCAAACAACATAGGTTAATGATTCGGTATGTATTGGGCGGCATAGTAGTTGCGGCTACGGACCAATACTCTATGAGTATTTAGTAGAATTTAAGCTTAACAGCGTCTGCTTTGAAGCATCAGGCTGTAATCTATGAACATTGGAGTTTGCTATGAATTATAAGTCCTTTTGTGATTTGAGTGATGATATTAAAAATAATATTCACAAAATCAATCAACAAGACTTTGATTTAATTGTAGGTATTCCAAGAAGTGGAATGGTACCTGCATATATGGTGGCGTTATTGCTCAATGCTAACTGTATCGATTTACCTGCTTTTATTCGCAATGATAAGTTAGGTAAAGGCATTACTCGTGATGCCAAAAAAGCCTTAAACTTCCCCCATGAAGCAAGCAACATTTTAATTGTCGATGACAGCATTCTAACTGGTGGTTCGATGATAGATGCGCTAGCCAAAATACCTAGCAGCTTCCAAGGCAAGGTGACCACAGCTGCGATTTACACCACTGCGCTTGTCAGTGACAAAGTTGATATCTTTTTTGAGCATGTGGACTTTCCACGGGTTTTTGAATGGAACTTATTTCATCATCCTATCGTGACTGAGGCTTGTGTCGATATTGATGGTGTCCTGTGCCAGGATCCAACTGAGGAACAAAATGATGATGGGGAGAAATATATTCAGTTTCTCGCTGATGCGACTCCTCGATTTATCCCAACCATGAAAGTTGATGTGCTGATAACTAATAGGTTAGAAAAATTTCGACCACATACTGAGCAATGGCTGGCAAAACATGGCGTTAATTATAACAAACTAGAAATGTTAGATTTGCCTTCAAAAGCCGCAAGACGGGCCCAAGTAGATTATTTTTCCCATAAGGCAGACTACTTTAAGCGTAGCCCAAATGTGTTATTTATCGAAAGTGATTATCAGCAAGCAATTGAAATTGCTAATCGGTCTAACAAGTTTGTTTATTGTGTTGATACAAACCAAATGATTGCGCCTAATGGTCTTAAGCGGTTTAAAAATAAAAAATACCTTGCTGAGACGATTAGAATGCAATTTTCAAAAATTAAGCCATTAAGAGCGATATACAAAAAAGTTAAAAATCTGGCTAGGGCTTAATCTATAAGCTCTAAACCTTTATCTGGCGTGAAAATGGGCAGATTATTACCAGCTGCAGATGTTAGATTTTTAGTGGTGAAATTAAGGTCTTGATTTGTCTAATTAGGATTTTTCATTCTGTAGGAATGCTTTTGAGTTGATCTTTATACTTGCTTTGCTTTTTTAATATTAGGCAATTAAAACCAAGCAGCTTTTAAAGAATACACTTAATTTAAAATAGATTCTTAAGTAGTAATAGTAACAATATACATCGCAATTTAATGCAATTCCCCAGCAAGGGCCTTCTCAAACGGCCGTTCAAATCATTAGTTAAAATCAAAATGTTAAATCAATAACTTAAGTAAAGGGCTTAAACACAGCTTTCTTGCTTGTTCATTGAGCTAGAGTGTTGAGTTTTGAGCAAAAATAATCCTATACTGACGTTAATGTAACAACTCTACTATTTATTAACATTATTGGCTCATGCAAGCCGTTAATTTAAAAAGTAATGCAATTGATTTCAATGCAAGGGAAGGGTATGGCAGATAAGCATAACGATATTTCATCCACTGAATTACCGGCAAATACACCGGAGCAAGCCGTTTTATCAACGCCTACAGATGACATTCATGTTGCTAATGGCGCAGCGGATAAGTCCAAAAATCAGAAAATAAGAAAAGCGACCAATATCATACTGATAGTGGTCGCTTTTTTGTTTGTATTCCATCTTATTGCTGATCGTTATATTCCTTCAACTGATTTAGGTCGAGTTCGCGGTTTTGTGGTCCCCATTACCCCGCAAGTCTCAGGGGAGGTAATTGAAATTTTAACCACGCCAAATACCTTGATCCGTAAAGGGCAGGTGCTTGCGAGAATTAACCCAAGAGATTATGAGATTGCATTATTTACCGCTGAGCAAAATGTGACGCAGGCTGGGCAAAATATGGGAGCTTTAACCGCTAATGTCACCGCTGCAAAAGCAAAGGTTGTTAATGCGGAGGCAAACTTTACTAATGCAAAAGTACAATCTAAGCGTATTTTTACCATGGTTGAGCAGCAGGTGATGTCAGAGGCTGATGCCGACAATGCTAGAGCGGAACTTGCTAGCGCAGAAGCGGGTGTCGCTAGTGCTAAAGCAGATTTAGCCAAAGCAGAAGAAAGGTTGGGCTCAGAAGGTGAAAACAATACCGCGGTAAAATCAGCGTTATTGGCCTTGGAGCAAGCTGAACTTAACCTAGCACGCAGCGAAATTAAAGCGCCCACAGATGGCGTGGCATCAAACTTTCGTTTAAAAGAAGGCTTTTATGCTAATGCTGGTCAACCGGTAATGACCTTTATTTCATCTGAAGATGTGTGGATTGAAGCGAACTTTAGAGAAAATAGCTTAGGCAATATGCAAGCGGGCGATAAAGTCGAGTTTGCACTGGATTATGCTCCGGGTGAGGTTTTTACTGGGAAAGTAGCCTATATCGATTATGGTGTTGATTGGGGACAAAGTGAACAAACGGGAAAGCTGGCTCAAACAACAGGCCAAACAGGTTGGTTAAGACAATCTCAGCGATTTCCTGTAACCATTCATTTTGATGACGAAGAGGCTAAAGGGTTGCGACGTGTCGGCGGTCAAGCGGATGTCATGGTGTATACCGAAGAAAGTTCACTGATGAACTTATTTGGTAAGTTTTGGATCCGAGTCGTTAGCTGGTTCTCCTATGTCAGATAGCGAGCTAGCCTTTAAAGCCATTAATGCTCAATTTGCTGAGGCGATATTTACCCGTCGAGTATTACGCTTCACTTTGGGGATAGGCATTGCAGTGGCCATAGCTGCGGTGTTTGATTGGCAATTAGCTTTTATACTACCGGTGTTTGTCGCTAAGTTTTTAGTTGATAGAGTGGTGCCGACAGTGCAAACCATTTACGAATTGCTTATTTCAATGGTGGTCACTATTGCCATTGCTTGGATGGTGAGTTTGGGGCCGGTTCAATATCCATTTGTACTGTTGCCATTACTCGCATTAATGATGCTATGGGCCTATTACCTGTTTTCTGATCCCAAGTGGAATTTTTTCGCCACTATATTAATTGTCTCGACATTAGTATTACCCTATTTAGGGATTTTACATCCAGGTGCGGCGATTTTTTTTGGTGTCGGCTTAAGCTTTTCAGGCGTGGTGGCGGTCATCATTTTTACTTTATTGCATATTTTGTTGCCTGATTTAGCACCAGAAAAAGAAACTCATTCTGAGTCAGAATTATCTAATGACGAGCGGCTTTACGAGTCAGTTAGGGCATTAATTATTTCATTTCCGGTGATCTCCTTTTTCTTTTTATTTGAGGTGACCGGCGCATTACTGACCATGATATTTATTGCAATTTTATCTTTGCAAACGGCCGGCACTAAGAGCGTTAAAGTGAGTTTGTTTTTATTACTCACTAATGGCATAGGTGGTGTGCTGGCGATTATTTTTTATAACATGTTAGTTGTCGTGCCTGAGTTAGCGTTTTATATCGGGCTCACTATGATAGCCGCGTTATTTTTTGCACAAAAAATTTATGATGATCCTGCTAAAGCGCCTATTTTTGCGGGGATATTTTCAGCCTTGCTAGTGGTTGTCGGCTCGACGGCTTCGTCAACAGATGCCGATGTCGCAACCAACTTCTATATTCGTATTGCGCAGCTATTTATTGTCGGTGTTTATATGGTTGTGGCTTCATTTTTTTTAGAAACCAGAAATTGGAAGTTCTTACAAACTAATCATGATTAGGCGGTTTTATTGTAGCCGCTAGGCTATATTTTATTGAACGCTAAGTGTTGATTTAATGGCGGAAATCAAATTTTTCGTTTATCAATACTAGGTTTACTGAAAAATCACCTATTGTTGTGATGGCTTTTCACTGCAATAAGTTCGATGTTCATAAAGGTGTCAATACATTAACTAAGGTTTAATTTTAAAACGCAACAGCATTTAATTAGGGATAGATAAGTTATGAGTGATAAACCAATATCAAGCTCGAAAGAGTTTACTCATGCGGCAGTGGATGCCGCGATTAAAATAGCCCTGATTTTTATCATGGTCATATGGTGTTTTAAGATTATTCAGCCTTTCATTATGCCCATTTTATGGGGCGGTATTATCGCCATTGCGCTGTATCCAGTGGTGTTATTTATCAGTAGCAAGCTGCGATTGTCGGTGAGTAAATCTAGCCTGTTAATTACCTTGCTGGCCTTAGCCATATTATTGGTACCTACCTACTTATTTTCAGGTGCGATAGTTTCAAGCACGCAGGACTTTGTCGCAGAAATACATGACGGCACTTTAGTTATCCCCGCGCCGAAAAGCTCTGTAGCTGAACTCCCGATTGTTGGTGAGAAACTATATGAATTCTGGTCAGACGTCTCTGCAGATCTCGAGCATGTGGTAAAAACCTATGCCGATGAAATAAAAAGCTTTTCGACTAAGGCTGCCAGTGCTTTTGGTAGTTTTGGTATGACAATTTTGCAATTTTTAATTTCAATCATTATCGCAGGGGTGTTTATGGGTAAAGCATCTGGCTCAAGCCAAATGTTCCATAAAGTCTCAGTCAGGCTAGCTGGCAAACATGGTGAAGAGTTTTCTGAATTGGCCGTTGCAACCGTCAGAAGTGTGGTTCAGGGGGTGATTGGGGTAGCCTTTATTCAATCAATATTAGCAGGTGTTGGGCTTGCTTTAGCCGGGGTGCCAGGAACCGGGATTTGGATGTTACTGGTGCTAATACTCGCGATTATTCAATTGCCACCGATTTTGGTTTTAGGTCCTATTATTGCGTATGTCTTTTCTGTTGAATCATCAACCACCGCGATTATTTTTATGATTTGGAGCATTTTAGTGAGTGCCAGTGATGCATTTTTAAAACCGATGTTGATGGGCCGTGGCGTTGATATACCTATGTTGGTGATTTTGTTAGGTGCTATCGGTGGGATGATCCTCTCGGGTATTGTTGGCTTGTTTGTTGGCGCGGTGATTTTAGCTTTAAGTTATAAATTATTTTCAGCATGGCTAGTGGTTGAAACGGCTGAAGTTGATGGTGATGAAGTGTTACCGAACTCAGAGAACTCACAAGGGTAGTTGTTGCAATGGTTAAACCTATGTCTGAAGAAGATAACTTCAGCTACCTACTGGGGTCGTTGGTGTTAGTGCTGTTAAGTTCAGCTTTTGTGGAACAGTTTTTTGAACAGGGCCAGCTCATTGTTGTTTCGACAACTGTGATGAGTTTGTCTATTTCAGTGATTGGATTAGGCGCGAATAAACACTGGTTTCGCTCAAGTTTCGGGGTGATGTTTACTATCTTAGTGGTAGCCAGTATCGGCTCAGTTTTTGAATTGTTGAACCTTGATATTATTGCGCTATTTACCATTTTAACTTTTTTTATTTTGGCCACCTGGCGCGCCGCTAAGCAGGTCTTGTTTAGCGGGGTTATTTCAACTAATCAAATTATCGGATCTATTTGTATATTTCTGTTACTAGGGCTTATTTGGGCATTTATTTATCTATTGCTGATTGAGATTTTTGGTGTGGCTTTCAATGGTATTGAAGCCCAAAATTGGACCGATAATTTAACGACTGTGATTTATTACAGTTACATCACTTTGACTACAGTCGGTTATGGTGAAATATCACCAGCAGTGCCAATGGCGCGTTTTTTCGCTTTTTCTGAAGCGATTACAGGTCAGTTTTATATGGCGATCATTGTTGCCAGTTTAGTTGGAGCCAAAATGTCCAACCACGAACCGAAATAACCTGGAGTGACTTATCATCAACTGTACGCAATATTTATAGCGATAACTGCAATAAAGCTGAGAGATTACGCAACTAACTATTACTCAAAAAGCACTCATTGCGACGTGATATTCAAGGTCAACCGTCTCGCACAACAGTATGGGGAACAATAAACATGAATCTATTATTAAGCCTCGTCATTGTTGGGTTATTGCTATTACTAGGTTGGTGTTTTTGGCGTCTAAAGGCGCAAGTTAATCATGATATTGCCCGCTATTTTGAAGGCGATAAAAATAGGATTTACTTTAGCCTCATCATTGTTTCTTTCTTACTGCTCATCTCATCTATCGCTGCAATTAGTTTGAATGTTGCTTATAAGCATGACTTGCAAAAAAGTGGCTTAGCCTTGGAGTCGGTGTCTAAAACCACTGATGCAGCCTTGGCATCTTGGTTTTTGGGCTGGCAAAACCGAGTGAGTGCAGTGGCTACAAATCCTTTATTACTTAAGCGCACTACAATGTTAGCTAAGTTAGACTCGAAAAAAGCGCCACTTGTCGGAAATCAACATGTGCTTTGGTCTCGCGAAGCTTACGGGCGTTATAGTCAGGCCTTTGGCACCTTAGGATTTTTTGTTATCTCAGTTGATGGAGTCAATATATCTTCAAGTCGTGACAGCAATTTAGGTCAAATCAATATCGTTAAACAACAGTATCCGATGCTATTTAATCAAGTCTTGGCCGGTAATATTGTCATTACTCCACCTATGCCATCAGAAGTGGCGTTATCAAACCCATTTGGGTTGAAGCAAGCTGAAACACTCACCATGTTTGCCTTAAGCCCCATTACTCAAGATGATGGCAGTATCAGTGGCATTTTGTCACTTCGTATTGACCCTTACATTGAATTTGCCAAGCTGACTCAAAGTGGCGCGGTGGGTGACACTGGTGAATCATACTTTGTCGATGCCCAAGGAAGAATGCTGTCTCACAGTCGCTATGAAAATGACTTGGTGTCACTGGGTTTATTAAAAGCAGGTCAGGTATCAGTACTTAATTTGACTGTGACTAATCCGCAGAGATTATTATCAGAAAAGCAACCTGCTAACGGCCGTCGGGGCAAGGGAGCGTTAACCCTAGCAGCAAAAGAAATTAGCCTTAAACACGATGGTTATAGTTATCAGCCTTATCGTAATTACTTGGGGCAATATGTTATCGGTGTCTGGAAATGGGATGAGCGCTACGGTTTTGGTATTGTGACGGAAATGACCCTTGAAGAAGCCAGCCGAAACTATTTATTTTTTCGAAATATTGTCGTGATGCTGATTGGTATTATTGCCATTTCTTGCTTGCTTCTGACATTTGGTGGTTGGTGGCTAAGTCGTCATGTACATCGGCGCTTTAAAGCTGACAATGAAAGGTTAGAAAAAACTATTTCAATACGAACCCAAGATTTACAAGAGCGTGAAGAGCGTTTATGGGATTTATATGAAAACTCTGCTGTAGCTTATGCCACATTAGATCTTCAAGGCCGCTTCACTAAACACAACAAACAATTTGCACAGATTACTGGTTATGACCGCAAAGACTTCTCGTCGTTAACTTGGCATGACGTACTCGCCACTAAGCACGCTAAAGGCGAACAAATCTTTAGCCAAGCGTTGCAAGGCATTGATACGTCTGATGCACGTGTAGAGCTTGTTAATCATTCAGGTCATACCTTAATTGTTTCATTATCGACCCGTGTTGAAACCGATGTTGCGGGTGAATTTAGTGAAATCCGTTTATCTCTATTAGATATTAATGAGCAAGAAACTGTCCGTGCTGAGATGCTACAAAATCAACATCAATATCAAACATTGGTTGAGAATATTCAAGGCGCAGTATTTAGATATAAAGTCACTGATTTTGACATAAACCATTACCATTTACAGTACATTAGCCCCAACATAGAACCAATAACTGGCTATAAAATGGCAGACTTTATCGGTGAACATCCAGTTAGAAGACTTGCTGATATTGCTTTTGAAAATGATATAGAGCATTTAAAAGTCATGGTTGAACAAACCATCAAAGCGCAAGATAAAATTGTCGCGGAGTTTAGAATTATTAATCGCTCAGGTGAGCTACGCTATTTACAAATGAATGCTCAGTTTGACGGTAATGGCAATAACATGTCAGGTTTTTTTGATGGCATTGTGTTTGATATTACCGAACAAAAAATTGCTGCCAATCGGTTACTCGCATCAGAAGAAAAGTTAGAAGTGGCCTCAGAAAGTGCGCAAATGGGAATGTGGGACTTTTATCCTAATGAGCAACAAGTCGTGGTTAACCGCATGTATTCAAAGATGCTAGGTTATGAACCAACTGATTTATGTCAAGAGGATGACAAGTGGTCGCCATTAATCAATGGCGCGCAAACCTTTATTGATTTAGTCCACCCCGATGAGCAAAACTTGATCTCCAATCCGCAACAAGCATTGGCTGCAAGTGACAATAAAATTCTTCGCCATGAACTGAGAATGCGCAGAAAAGACGGCAGTTACGATTGGATTTTAAGCGTTGGACAACCTTACTCTTTTGATAAGCATGGGGTTCCCGATCGGATCAGTGGGGTTCATATCAACATTAATGAAGCGCGAGCATTACAAACTAAACTTGCCGCCGCTATTTCAGCCGCTGATAGTGCAAATCAAGCAAAAAGTGATTTCTTAGCCAATATGAGTCATGAAATTCGTACACCGATGAATGCCATAATTGGCATGTCCCATTTAGCATTAGACACCCAGCTGACCCCTCAGCAACGCAATTATATTGAAAAAACCCATCGCTCGGCACAATCCTTATTAGGGATTATTAATGACATTCTAGACTTTTCTAAAATTGAAGCGGGTAAGCTAGCTTTAGAACATATCGAATTAGATATCGAAGCAGTGTTAAACAATGTTAATAACCTCATTGGGATCAAGGTCGCAGATAAAGGTTTAGAGCTGCTATTTGATATTGATAATACTATCCCTAAAAACCTATTAGGAGACCCACTTCGCCTAGGGCAAGTGCTCATTAACCTCGCCAATAACGCGGTAAAGTTTACTGAACGTGGCAATATTATTATTGCAGTCAAACTCGAAAGGTTAACCAGCCAACAGGCTTTCATTCGCTTTTCAGTAACAGATTCCGGTATCGGAATGAGTCAAGAACAACAATCAAGATTGTTTAAAGCCTTTTCCCAAGCTGATGCTTCAACTACCCGAAAATACGGCGGCACAGGCTTAGGTTTAGCCATTTGTAAGAATTTAGCCGAATTAATGCAGGGCAGCATAACGGTAACAAGTGAGCTTGAGCAGGGAAGTACGTTTAGTTTGTATTGTCCTTTTGAGTTAAGTCGTTCAACGTCAGTGACTCTCGATACCTTGGAAAAACGTCGCTTTGATGGGCAATCAGTGTTGCTGGCTGATGATAATGATATCGCTCGCTCGATACTGACTAACCTATTGGGCTCAATAGGTTTACAAGTAGTAGCCGTTGCCAGTGGCCGTGAGGCTATACAATATATTGCGGCAGGTAATAAGCCAGATTTTGCTTTAATCGATTGGCAAATGCCAGGGGTTGACGGTGTTGATGTAGCTAAGTTTATTGGCGAGCTTGCGCCCGAGCTTAAACCTAAACTCATCATGATTACCGCTTTTGGTAGAGAAGAGCTACTCATGAGTGTAATGTCTGTTCACATCGACCATATTTTAACTAAACCTATTACGTTAACAACATTAACCCAAAGCCTATCTTCATTAGTGTCTGGGAAATCTTTAGCAGATCCTCGAACTAAGGTTCAAAGCCCATTCGATAAGGCGATCACCTCTTTGGTAGGAGCAAAGGTGCTTGTTGTTGAAGATAATGATCTCAACCAAGAGTTAATTGAAGAGTTATTAATTAATAAGCAAATTGATACTGTTTTGGCTGAGAATGGTCAACAAGCCATTGAGTGTTTAGCGCAGCAAGATTTTGATGGGGTGTTAATGGACTGCCAGATGCCGGTGATGGATGGCTACACTGCGACCTCGTTACTCAGGCTGCAGCCACAATTTCAACACTTGCCCATTATTGCCATGACAGCGAATGCCATGGCTGGTGACCGTGAAAAAGCGTTAGCCGCTGGGATGAATGATCATATCTCTAAACCTATTGACGTTGAGTCGATGTTTATCACTATGGCCAAATGGATAAGCCCAACGGTTGCCACTAACACGACTAAGCCAGCGAAATCGGCAATAGAAACGACAGATGCCGATGTCGTTAAGTTTGCCCTAAACCTCAATTCAATTGCCTGTGATCATATTGACGTAGCCCTAGGCTTGAGCCGAATTCAAGGTGATATAAGCTTGTATCACAAATTATTAGTAAGATTTATCCGAGGGCAAAAAGCTTTTCCGCAGTATGTTGAACAAGCTGTTATAGATAATGATACCGAACTGACTCAGCGGTTGGTACATACCTTAAAAGGGGTTGCTGGCAGCATTGGCGCACAAATGCTTGCCACATTGGCAGCAAAGTTTGAACAAACGCTTGATAGTCTATCTGAAGCACACTATGAGCGGGTTTTTACAAAACTATCAATAGAGTTACAAGGAGTATGTCATGACATTGAACGGCTATTGCCTAAGCGACTACAAGTATCAGAGCCATTGCAATTATCAAAGCTACAACCAATAGGTGCTGATTTCGCCCAAACTGCATTAGAAAATCAAACTTTGAATAAGTCATTAGCAATTGAAACCTTAGAAGTCCTCATTTCAATGCTATCGAATTTTGATATGGAAGCCACAGAGTATTTTATTAGCCACGGACAATGCTTAAACTTAAAACCATTAATACATGAGTATCAACAGCTTGATTATCAATTGTCGGAATACGAGTTGGATCGTGGTCTCGAAATTGCCAACCAAATGCTTGAGAAAGTAACAGCCATGTAATTGAGGCTTATTCACTAAAAATTTTTGCGTTTAATAGGAGTTCAAATGGAAAGGCAAACCATTTTAGTGGTCGATGATACCGCTGAAAATATCGATGTGTTAGCCAGTGTATTAAAATCTGACTATCAGATTAAAATTGCCAAGAACGGCAAACTCGCGTTAAAAATTGCTAAGGCAATGACATTAGACCTCATTTTGCTCGACATTATGATGCCCGGTATTGACGGTTTTGAAGTTTGCAGGCAATTGAAACAAGATAAACGCACCCAGCACATTCCGATTATATTTGTTACCGCAAAAATATCTGCGGCAGATGAATTAAAAGGGCTCGAGTTAGGGGCAGCAGATTACATCACTAAACCCTTTAATCCACCGATAGTATTAAGGCGAGTGCAAACCCAGTTAGCCTTAACCAGTCAAAGCCGCTTGTTGGCCTTACAGGTAAGGCAAAAAACAGCTGAAATTGCCCAAAATCAATTGAACGTGATCCGCCGCCTTGGGCGCGCTGCTGAATATAAAGATAACGAAACCGGCATGCATGTTATCCGTATGAGTTATTACACCCATATATTGGCCCTTGCAGCAGGGTTAAGCGAAGACGATGCCGAGCTATTAATGCACGCCGCCCCCATGCATGATGTGGGTAAAATCGGCATATCGGATGCCATCTTAAAAAAAACCGACAAATTAGATTTTGACGAATTTGAACAAATGAAAAAGCACTGTGAAATCGGCGCTGAAATTTTAGGCGAGCAAGACTCTGAATTAATGGATGTTGCGCAAACTATAGCCTTAACCCATCACGAAAAGTGGGACGGCAGTGGCTACCCCAATGGTTTAAGCGGAGAGGATATACCGCTTTATGGCCGTATTGTGGCAGTGGCAGATGTGTTTGATGCACTCACCAGTAAGCGTCCTTATAAGGAAGCCTGGCCCGTTGAAAAGGCGCTTGAATTACTTAAAAAAGAAGCTGGAACACACTTTGATCCGCAGCTTGTGCCACTTTTTGTTGAAAAATTAGATCAAATTCTTGAAATAAAGGCTAAATTTAATGAAAGCGATACATAGTAGCAGTTTAAAAGCATGTAATAAAAGTTGAGGTGTTGGGAGTGTTTGTCAAAATTTTGCTATGAATTAGGTGCTGTTATCGTCAGTTATTGTTGGATTCACAAGCAGTTATTGGCTAAATAAGCCATTTGTGATTTTAAACGATGAATAGCGAGTATGATCCGAATATAAGCGGCTCATATTCTTGATGTGCCGTTAAATGCCGTCATTAAATACACTCGATAATTGCTATGGCTAAATACATATCGCAATACTTGTTCAACAGAGGAAATATCAATGTCTAATACGCTTTTCAGTAAAAAAATGCTGCTGGCTGCGGTTATGCTTCCAGCACTGTTAACCGGCTGTGCTACAGGTGATACACCTGAGGCTAAAAAAGCCAATGCCCGCAAAGAAACCCAAGCCGCATTGCAAGAAATTTATGCTGAGCACAATGAAGCTAAAGCTGCGGTAGCGAGCTCTGTGGGATATGTCGTGTGCACTGGCAGCAATAGTTACTTATTTGCATTATCAACCGGTGGCGGTGTTTGCGTACTCACCTCTAAAGGCCAAAACTCCTATTACCGTTTTGCAACCGGAGGCGTCGGTGCTGGCATTGGCTGGAAGCAAATGGCATTCGTGCAAGCATTTATGAATAATAATGCTATGACACGTTTTAAAGAGTCAGGCTATGAAGGCCAAGCTCAAGCAGAAGCGAGCGCTAAATATGAAGACAGTGGCGATCAAGCTTCAGCTAACCAATCAGTTGATGTAACAGGTGTAAAAACCTATCAAGTTAACTTAATGGGCGCCGCAGCTCAGGCAACCGTACAAGGTTATAAGTATTGGGAAACCGATTTTTCTGATGATTTCATGGAAAATAGTGAAGACTAATTTTTTCTAATGACTTGAAGCACAAAAAATTAAAAGCCGTAGTAGGCAACTGCTACGGTTTTTTGTTGGTTGTTATATTTGTATATCGCAACAGTCTAATAATTAACCGCCAACAGGGGCTAGTTGTTAGTGGTTGCATAAGGAGTGAACAATTATGCCATTATTGTGGTTAATATTGCTTTGCGATACTCGTTCAATAGGCTAAATTACAACGGTAAGGATATGATAAAAATTCAGGAAGAATACGCTTAAGGTGGGTTGAAGTTGATTTCAGTATATTTAGTTGATGATCATGAGCTAGTGAGAACCGGTATTCGACGTTTATTGGAAGATGAGCGTGGTATAAAAGTGGTTGGCGAAGCGCCGGATGGCGAAACCGCCGTGCAGTGGTCACGTCAAAATGAAGCTGATGTTATTTTGATGGATATGAACATGCCCGGTATGGGCGGTTTAGAAGCGACCCGTAAAATTTTACGTTATCAACCTGAAGCTAAAATCATCGTATTAACCGTACAAACTGAAGACCCTTTTCCTACCAAAGTCATGCAAGCTGGCGCCTCTGGTTATTTAACCAAAGGGGCAACACAGCCTGAGGTATTAAGAGCCATTCAGCAGGTATCTCGGGGGCAACGTTATTTATCTCCAGAGATTGCCCAGCAAATGGCCTTGAGTCAGTTTAGTCAAACAGACGAAAACCCTTTTAGCAGCCTGTCAGAACGTGAGCTTCAAATTATGTTGATGATCACCAATGGTGAAAAAGTCAACGACATTTCTGAAAAGCTCAATTTAAGCCCGAAAACCGTTAACAGTTATCGCTATCGTTTATTTGCCAAGTTAATTGCCACCCTTGGAAATAATTTGAGACATAAAAATTGACAAATATCAATGAAGCCTATACTTAACAGTGAGTTAGATTAAT
>NZ_JAUOSH010000041.1:0-35532 GCF_030548765.1 Shewanella sp. 3_MG-2023
TAAATGGCCTTACGAATATCCTGAGGATAATTGAAAAACGTATTTAAGTTGTGCCAATGATTATGCCATGACTTGCTAAGAATAATATCAAGAATAATATGGCCACCCATTCCAACTGGCTAAATATCAAACTCTCTACTAGGCTTTAGTTATTGTTTAAAACTTGGTGACTTAAGATGGCCAGACCTAGAAAAACACTCGTGAGTTTAGAAGATACGCCTTACTACCACTGTTGTACACGTGTGGTACGTAAGGCTTTTTTGTGTGGGTTTGATAAGTTGACCGGGGAAAACTTTGAACATCGTCGTGAGTGGGTTGATTTACGCATTATTGAATTGGCGACAATATTTGCGATTGATATTTGTGCTTATGCGGTGATGAGTAATCATTTACATGTGGTGCTTAAAGTCGATGTGGATAAAGCAACAGAATGGTCTGATATTGATGTGTTAGCTCAATGGCATAAAGGCTTTAAAGGCACCTTGTTGACTCATAAACTTGTTAAAGGTGAAAAACTCGATGAGTTTGAATTAAAGACAGTTAATGATTGTATTGCGCTATATCGAGAGCGATTAACCGATATTAGTTGGTTTATGCGTTCCTTGAGTGAACCCATTGCTAGAATGGCCAATAAAGAAGATAAGTGTACAGGTCGTTTTTGGGAAGGGCGGTTTAAATCTCAAGCCTTGTTAGACGATGCCGCCGTACTTGCCTGTATGGCTTATGTGGACTTAAATCCAATTCGCGCCAAGATGGCAGCAACACCCGAAACGTCAGATTACACCAGTATTCAACGTCGCATTAATTCTGCTATAAACGGTGAGCAACCAAAAGCGTTGCTTCCCTTTGTAGGTAATGAACGTTTGAATATGCCTAAGGGATTAATGTATAGCGTAAAAGACTATATTGTGTTGGTTGAAGATACTGGGCGAATTATTCGAGAAGATAAACGCGGTGCCATTAGCTCGAGTAGCCAAGCTATTCTGAACAGACTGAACATTCCTGCTGAAAACTGGTTAAAAATCACCACAGAATTTGGCGCGTTATTCAAAGGTGCAGTAGGGGCTTTACCTGCATTAACAGATTATTGTGAGCATGTAGACCGTAAACGACGACAAGGTGCAGCTAACTGTCAGCGCTGGTTGTGCGCTTAATAAATCATTTCTTAATTTCAAATAAAAGCATTTCCCCCACTTGATCGATATCAAGCTTTCCTGCTTAGTTGAATTTGGTTTATTAGTTAATTTTGGCGACTAATGATGAAACATTCAGTCCTTTGGTAGGGAATATCCCATCAGTAAATGAATGTTGGTGTTGGCAACTCAAAACGAAATGCACTATGTTATTATTTCAGAATAATGGGTGGCTATATATAAGTCTTGTAATTACTATGTAGTTTCAATCGTATTAAAACGAAATGGTATTTTAGAGACACACCTTTATAGGTGTAACTCAAACAAGTGAGCTTTCTGATGATGAAGGTTCACTTTTGATTTATATGTAATAATATTTTTATTTTATTAAATTATTATGAAATTGAAATGGAACTTTTATTTTGAATAACTTGCATCATTTACTGACTGATAATCGTTGGTTTTATAGCAGCATTAGCAGAAAATATCGCAATATTAGCCCAGATAAAGTCGTCATCTTACCCATCACCTGGGGAGTTATGCGTCTGCCATTTAAGAATGAAGTTAAGCTAGCTTCGCTATTGGCGTTCATGTTACTCGTTTGCTTTGGATTATTGAATTTAACAGTGACTGCGCTAGTGAATGATTTTCAGGTGTTTACAGAAAGGGAAACTGAGGCACTGTATGGTGTCAGCGTCCCCTTAATCACGTTATTGTGCTTAGTTATTTATTATCAACTTAGAGTAAAAACATCACTACGGAGTGTGGGAGTCAAACCCGCCGAGCTTAAGCTTAATAAGCAAATAGACATTGCAGCAAATCATATTACTTTCCCTCCTTTTGTCGCTCAATTAGGAGTCGATAAATCAATCGCCAATAAATTGTTAAGTACCAATACAATGCTTTTATCTAAGGATAAAATTGTACGAATAGATGTTAAATGGTATTCGTTTTATGCTTCAGATAATGGTGGATCGATGAAGAAAAACCAGATTTATTCGTTTGAAATAGCATTACATGATGGCCAATGCTTTGAACTGAACAGTTGGGCATTCCCGTATTCCAGTTTATTGTATTTACTGATTAAGTTTAATTACCCTGTAGTGTTGAAAGATATAAGCAAGGAATAAAAGTCACAAAGGTTTGCTGCCGTATTTAACAATAATAACTTGGCCACTCCTGCTAGATGCTTGGTTTTATAATATAAAAAGGATGTTACATGCTCTTAAGGAATAAGATTGTTTTTCTTCTCGCCCTATTACTTGGCAGCCAAAGTGCTTTGGCAAACAGTGATGAAAATCTTGATAACCAGTTAATCCAGCGTTGTCTTAATAGTTTTGAATTTATTGAGCAACAAGATGTACAAGCCTACATGGCCGAAATGCCAGCTGAACATAATGTTGGGCAGGAAAAGCAATTACAGAAAATACTGAATCGCTCACATAAGCGCTGGTTTGAAAGGGGAAAAACTGAACCTATACAGGTCTTGGAGGTAACTTATCATCAGCCTAGTGATATTAAGAAAGAACGTTTTGGCGCAATCGAAGAGGCTAGGATTAAGCTATATATAGTTGGTGACACATTTACTGCTTATGCTAATTGCAAGTACCTAAGAACTTCTAATGGCTGGTTTTTGTTTAAATTACCCTAAAAAATTGTGTCAATAAATATGCAGAAATAACATGGCGAATCATTCTAATTGTTTGCTTCGAGTGTTGTTTGAAACGGTATGCTACTCATTTTATGTGTTAAGGATGACAATTGAAGTATTCAGAATTATCTAGAAAAGCCCAGTGGCATATATCGTCAAATGGCCTTCCATTAACACTTAAATTAGCCGCTAAAAATCACTACTTAATTCGTGGTATGTCTATCATTTTATTAGTGCCACTGTGTGCAGCAATAGTTATGGCGATGACACTTGAAAATGGTGAACAAACTTATTATATATTTGTGGTGCTTATACTGAGTGTTTTAGACTTTATACTCTGGTCGTTGAGACAGAGCTTAGTGTTAAATATGGCAACACAAACTCGCTATATTGAATTAAGCTTTTTAGGTCATAGCCTCACAAAAACCGAGCAAGCGAGTATTCATAATACAGAGTTACTTCTTCGTCGTAGCAGTTCAGACCATAAGCAGTTTGAAATGAAAGTACATCGCTCAAGTTATCCTGTTGGTACGTTAACTGAAACGATTCAGGCTGTGATGTTTATCTCGAATACCTTTAAATTAGCCGCTACCGAACAAGTGAGTCACTTTCCTCAAATTCTGCCGCTTGAAGATAGCCATTTATCAAAGCCCTCACAGGAGCTTCAAGTCAGCAACCCGCTCAATGACGCAAACGTTGCGACAGAAGGCATTTGTATAACCCCGTTATGGCAGCCTATTACCTTGGCAAAATTTTTATTGCCCTTGCCCTTTTTCTTAATTTTAGGTCTGCTTATTAAACTTATAGCAGGAGGGTTGTGATGATTTTTAAACAAATGACGCCGAGTCGGGCAGTGATAAAAAATAGGAAGCTTGATGCTATTAGCCGAAAAGTATTTGGTTTGATTGTTCTTCTTATTGTCATCACCACAGCATTATCAATCGGAGATGAGGAGTATGGTTTTGTTGTTATTTGGGCTTGTGGTGCGCTCTTTAGCTGGCACTTACTATTTACTCAGCGGCAAGTGAGCATTGACCTTGTTAGTCAGCAGATTATAACTACAGTCAGCTCAATATATCCAATTACAGAACAGAGTATCAATATAAATCAAATTACTGCTTTTAGAGTTGATAAAGACTCGCGGGGGGGGAAAGGTTATAAATTGATGATTCTGTTAGGTCAAGAGGCGAAACCCTTTGGGTTTCAATTTGGCAGTATCCATTCAATGAATGCTATGGCAAAACAGATGTCTTTATTTTGTGATAAACCATTAATTAGTTCATCAGTGATATGACTTATTCATTTACGGTTTCTCTAGTTACAATAAAGTATTTACTGATTGATATTCGTAATCGGTATTATAAAATGAATCGATACAAGCAGTGATGCAGCACGTTAAAGCGATAAAGGAATAAGATGTTTAGTAAGATAACAGGGACGTTATTGAAAACCGAGTCATCATTTTCAATTATTTCAGCGTTTGAAAAAATGAAGTGGGTGTTTTTATTTTTAAATCTTATTCACCTTGTGCTGGGAACGATTCTATTTACGCTTTCAATTGAATCAGTTGGGCGTTTAATCATCAGCATATTGCTGATATTGATTGCCTTCAGTTATCAGCGACGATGGTGCTTTGATGCTTCACGCAAGGTGCTGACACAGTTTCATGGTTTCAAGCTCGGTATAAAGGCTATTTATACGATTGCGCAGCAGGAGTTTGATTACACAAACATTAAAAATATCGAGTTAAAAAAAGTTCATCATGCCAAGCAAGTGATATTGCACCTCAAAGACACTGAGCACACTCCGCCTCCTAAGCAGGCTTCAATATCGCTTAAAGTGAAAACCAATAAAATATCTGCTGTAGTGCAACAACTGCGCACCCATTTAGCATCCCAAGGGCTCAATGTGATTGGTCAATTTGGTAGTACTAACAGCAAAGAGTGGCCTTCTTTTGGCTCTGTGTCGCTTGACCAGGACACAGTAAAGGCTTTTATTGGAATTAACTTATTTAATAATCCAGTAATGAGACAATTTCCGGTTATATTATTTATGCTGCCGTTGCCTTCTCAGTATTTTCATCGAGTTTGGATCCCCAGTTATATCAGTAGCATACTTGCTTTGTTTATTGTCTATTCTAGTCAGAATGTTATCGCTGCTATTGTAGTGGGTCTTTTTGGCGTCGGGGTGTCGGCAGTGAGGCGAAAGTTGATATGCGATAAACACTATACATTTGGCTACCCCCCAATTACTGACATTGTTATCAGTGAAGAGTATTTAGCTATCCCAGCTGTGTATTTTGAAAACAAGCAAGCTAAGCAGATAAAGAAAACCGATATTCAATCAATTGATATTGAATGGAACTGGTATAAAAATAATGGTGGTGAACTTAATGAGAGATACAGCGAACCTTATGTGTTTAACCTGAATATCGATGTTAAAAATGAAAGTCGCTTGGTATTAGCCGGGCAGTCATTTGATAGTAAAAAATTCGTTATCGCTTTATGTGAACTGGGTTATAACGCCACACTGACACAAATTACTAAAACCCCAATGGCTTGGCGTTATTATATTTTAGGCCCACTTGTCGTGTTCCTTTTAGGGGTGATTGGCTATGGGCTGTATATGGCTTATTTTCGTTTGATTGCATAAGTATGACTCTTTAAAAATGGGCGGCATGTTAAATTGGATAACGAAGGATTGAATTATACCAATCTCTAACGCCTGGTGAGTATGAAGTGCTCATGACCGCGAATGATATACCAGATGAACGAGGTACATATTATGTATGTTTTTCTGATAATGTAGAAATACTTAACGGTAGCCCTGTTACTGCTAAAACGTTACTAACAAATCAGGGTGACCAGGCAAGGTGGAATATAAGAGTATCAGCTAGCGAAGGTAAAACTATCTCTAATTGTATACAATCTTCTATCACACCAAGTCAGCAAGTTTTTGGAAACATTAATCAATCTGTAATTGATTAACATTAAAAGGAAATTGAGTTGAAAAAATTATATTTAATTGCAGCTTCACTATTACTTAGCACCAATGTTGCAGCAGCTAAATTTGAAGAAGATTTGCAAAAAAGGTGCGTTAATATTGTTAATTACATGTTAAGTGGCGATGTAAACTCGGTAGTAGATTATTTTTACCCAGAAACTCAAAAAAATCCTAAGTTTATTAATTTTCAAGAAAAAAGAAAATTAAAATTTACTAAGAGATATGTTAAAGACAGAACAGTTGAAAGCATTGTTGGAGTTAAAACTATAACAGAGCCTAACCCTAAAAGTGATAGTAAAGGTGCTGGATTTAATATTGTGGAGCAGCTCTCTGTATTAACTCATGTTCAGTTCTCTGGAGAGAGTTCACCTAGTGAATTCAGTTGTTCATTTGGTCGTGAGAAAGAGTCAAATAGCTGGTTTCTGTTAAATGGCTTTTAGGCTTTTTTGAGGTTAGCAGAGTAAGAATAGTAGATTACAAATATGTTCTACTATTCTTTTTATTTCTAATTGGTTTCTAATTGGTTTCTAATTTATTTCTAGTGAAAAGCTCATGCCTTGGTTAATCAAACGACTGCAAAAATACAATAAAAGTGAATCGTTATTAGTACAATCAGGCGATAAGTCTAAAGCAGAGATGTCCGCTAACTTAATCGTGTGGCCTTTATCTTATAAAACCTGGGCTTTGATATTTTTTTGTCTAATAGGTATTCCCAGCGGGCTTATATACTTCAACACAACAGAGTATTTTGGGGAAATAACTCTTACAGCAGTAGTACTAATACTGATTAAGCATTTAGTTTCTCACTTCAAAATGGGCCTAAAAGTAAAGATAACGAAAGATGCCATTGAATTGCCAGATGAGTTGGTGACAAAATCAGCAAGCTATTTTCAAATGAGTAGGGTTGATGCAATTCATATACAACGTTTTTTCTATCATCATCACTACAAAAAAAAAGATGCAATAGTTAAGTCAGTAATGAAAGCTGAAATAATGACGCATGTTAGATTGATATTAAATACAGGTGAAAAAATCAATCTGTCACGGGTTAATTGTATCGCACTGCCTGAGTTGGTTGAATACATTGTGGCCCACCACTCCCCTAAGATTCGATATTACTATCCAATGCCATTGAAGTTTTTAGGCGTACTATTTTTACTATACATAGGGTTTCTTACATTATTCGGCATCTATGGTTATCCAAGTTATTTATAACGAGAATCCGCAAGGTAGCAATAAACGTTAAGCAATACTGGTGATTGCGAAAAATAACAATATGACTAACAAGGTTACCCATTCTTAGTGTTATCATTTCGTTAATGCTGCAAAAAAGATTAATAAATAAAAAGGATTTTAAATGAAACTTATAAAACACTCTGTGTTATTGGCTGTACTCACAACAAGCAGTTTTGCATCACTCGCAGGGAACCAAGCCGCGATCGCCTCGTTTGATGCCAAAACATTGCCGATAACCGAACGTAGCCAAGTCATAACCGATAAACAGCTAGCGCTTATGGAAGAGTTCAATCGAATGACAGAGGCGCAGACTAGCGCCATTGGTATGTTTAAAAGCGGCAAAGTACAACAGTTACAACAACTCGGTGAACAAACCTTGGTTGAGGCGAATAAGTTTGTCGATGAATATCAGATTTTTTTAAGTCAATTACCCGAAACATCGACGTGTTACGTACCTGAAAATGTCACCGAATATCAACGCATGATAGCTGAAATTACGGAGGCGAATTCAGCCTTAAGCACATTAGCATCATCGGTGGGTGATGATGAAATGGGCGCAACCATGGCAATGTTAAACGTGCAAATGCATGCCGGCCGCATCAGTTCGTTAGTACAAATGTTCCAGATGGTGAAAATGTGTTATATGACAGATGCTATGGGACTGACTAAAGCAGATGTAGAACGCAGAAAGGCGCAGCAAAATAACAACTAAAACGAGCTACTAATAATAAAAAAGGTATTACAAAAGGTATTACCAAAGCGACTCAAGGAAGAGAGATAAATGAAGGCTACGACTTTATTCATGTTACTGGGATTACTCCCAAGTGCTGCTAGTGCAACATGCCAGATAGAATTTGAAGTACAAGGTGATGTAAACCCCGATATTGAATACACGCTCACTTATGATTATAAATTAATTTCAAAAAACTATGACATTGGTAAGTTAACTCCTTTTCAAAAAGTTGAAATTGATTTCACTCAATGCCCAGAGCAGCGACATGCCGACTTAACCCTTCATTACGTTGCTGAAGGGGTAAAACAGCTTGCCTTTGAAACACGCTATTTCCCGCAACAAAAAGCAGTTGTGTTTAGCCATGCTAATACGTTGGCTTATCGGTCTTGTGTAGGATGTAAGTCAATTCAATATGGTGCAGTTATTGAAGTCATCAAAGCACAGGCCATGGATAAGGAACTTGGTGAACTTATTGCGCAACAAGCAGATTATTTAAATTATGACCGTTATGCTGATGTGAGAGCTGTATTTGGCGACAAGGTAAGGACAATTGTTCGAGATGTGAAAGAGTTAGCTTATATTGTGCCACCTAACATTGGTGTTATTGAGAATACAGGCCCAAGTGCTCGCGACATGACTCAACAGTGGCTTAATGTGCTTCTGCCTAACAAAGCCTTCGGTCATGTGCTAAAAGCGAGATTTACGAATTATCCTGAGAAGGGTAATAAAGCTTTACAAAGCAAAGTTGAGCAAATATCAGATCGCTTTTTCTCTAAATTATTCAAAGTCTCCAGAGGTGTTAAATCTGCTGAAGATTTAAGTCGTCAAGTGAATACTTTACTAGACCCTTTAAGAGCTTCGACGGATCAATCGATAGTTAATTTGGTATCTGAAATTGAATCAGCTCTTGAAGAATCTATAGATTTAAATCAAAAGATTTCCATGGTGACTTTTTCTAAGGGAGAGTTAAATCAACCTACCCCTGACATGATTGAAACTATTCCTGCTAACTGGTTTCGTTTACTGCACACCATTCCAGCAGAAACCCCTGAACAATTAGCCATGTTTTCAGATCAATTTAGAGCAGATTTTCTCACTAAAATACAAAATCGTGATGACAGTTTAGAGCCTTATATTGCAGCCGCTGTTAAAAAATACGGTAAAGCTATGCGTTATGCATCGATGGGCAGCACAAATAAAGACAAGGCGGCTTACAATGCGCTAATCGCTGAAATAAAAGGCAAAGAGACCAGGTTGATCAACAAGCTTTTTAGCCTAATTGATATAGACGCAGGCTATGAAATTCAATGGATTTTTGAGCATGATAGTTGGAAGCTAGATCGCTTTATTTTATTGTAAATAAGTCATTATTCATAATAATCACCACAAAATTGATAAAGCAGCACCTAGTACTGGTGCTGCTTTTTAGGGTTCTATATGCAAGAAAAACTTACAGTCGATGATGAAACTTGGTTTGGTTCAACTTACTTTAAAGGCATAAAACAACTTAACTCAGCGAGTCATATCACGCTCAAAATGAACTCATTTTTTTATCCATTAAAAGTGAGGACACAGTTAGTATTATCTGCTGGCTTACTGCTGATGGGGTTACTGCCTTTTGTTACACCTGGCGCTATATCGATGTATCCAAAATTTCCGGAGATTCCATTAATCGTTGCCATTATTAATGTGTGTTTGGTTCCAGGTAGTTTGCTATTACGTCATTATTTAATTAAGCGCCAATATAAAATAGAGACTCCACAACGTTGCCATATTAGTGCTGCAACAATGTCATTACCGATAAACAGCTTGGTTAATGAGCCTGATGGGCAATTAGAATTATCCAAAGGTGATATAAAACAAGTGGAAGTTATTTATAATGTCCAAACCAATAGCGGCAATTCTATTCGTACCGTGTATCAAGTTAATATTAACTTAGTCTCGGGTAAAGTATTAAATTTGGATGTGTTTCATTATCCATTAAAGAATATTTTCTATTTATTAGTTTACTTTAATTACCCAGTGACATTAACTCAGCGACGTTGGACCATGAAATATCAGTTACATGTGGTGGTATTAATTTTTCCAGTATTAGCACATCTAGCCTTAACAAGTCTGATGGTATTATTGGTGTCACCGTTCAATTTATAGCAAGGCTTTATGTAAAAGCTTATTCGCTTTTTCGCAAATAAGTATCGACAGAATAATGGATTAATTTACGGTTTTATAGGGATATAAACAATGAATCAAATAGTTTTACGGCTGGCAATAGTGCTAATTGCAAGCCTTGGGGTTGTCACGAGTCATAGTGCTTTCGCCGCTAAAGAAGCATCCCCTAAAATGGGTAGCTGGGAAAACAAAGACGAAGATGGTGACGGTATACCTGATGAGCAAGATGACTATCCGTTTGATGCGAATCAGTCTTCATATAAATCAGCATATGAAAAAGAGTTTAATAATAATGTTAGTCAAGCTAACCGTGTTGGCTCAGTTCCATTTCGAGTTCATGGAACAATTAGTGAATCGCGAGACATAGATGATTTTAAGTTTTCAGTTTCAGAGGCGCAGATATTAGCTGACAGCGTCTTTACTTTTATTTTATATAAGGATAATCAAAAGTTTGTCCCGAGCATGGTGGTCATAAAAGATGATGGCAATGTGCTTCAGGTTCCACATTTGCCAATAGCGAATGTGGGGAGAATTGGCAGTGCGATTTCTTTTAAACCTGTCACACAAGGCAATTACAATATAAGTATTACAGACTTTAATGGTAATAACGGTATAGATTTCACTTATGCACTAGAGGCATTTGTTGATCGAGATATTGATGGCATAGCAGATCTGTTAGAACCAGCATTAGGGATAGATTCTACCATTCAAGATACTGATAGTGATGGTATTTTGGATGGGAATGAATTCAATGTATTTGCAGATAAATCATCACGTGATTTAGATGTTGATCGTGATGGGATACCTAATTGGCTTGATACTGATTCAGACGGTGACGGTATTTTAGATAAGTTAGAAGGCTCTAGTAATGCTGATGCCGACCACTACCCTAATTTTGTGGATGTGGACAGTGATAATAATACTGTCTCAGATAATGAAGACTTTGATGATGTAATGGGTTATTCACAAGACTCAGATGACGATTCAGTTCCAGATTATGCAGATTTAGATGATGATGGTGATTTACTGTTAGATATTAATGACAGTGATTCAAAACTATCTATAAATATGATTGATAAGAGTGTAGATAAGGCCGTTAGGATTAAGACTGTTCAATCAAAAATAAATGGGTACCCAGCAATCAATAAAATTATGGCTGATAAACCTACTTTTATTTATGGCAATAATTTTGATACTGCAGCAGAAGTTATTATTGTTTTAAATAAGCTAGACAATAGTGGAAAAACGACAAATATAAAAGTTAACCCTAAGTCCGAAAAACAGATTGAGTTTATTACTCCTGATTATGGTGATATTGCTTTTGGTGGAGAAGATGTTGACATCTTTGTTGTTATTGGAAGTAAGCGTACAGAGAAAATACGCACTCGATTACTCGACCCAAAGACCCCTCAATTACATTCATTAACCCCATTGACTGCTGAGGCAGGAGAAGTTATTACCATTCATGGTCAGCACCTTGCGCCAGGTACAAAATTGGTTATAAATAATGCTGTTTATTCGCTAAAAAAACTGCGTGCTAAATCTGCACAATTTACGCTTCCCCAAACTGTGACTAGCGGTCATGTATCACTTGAAAACCAATATGGAATAAGTGAGTCAATATTTTTGAATATTGGCAAAGTGCAAGATATTGTGATTAAGGCTCCTGTTCAATTTAATCAAATGACAGGTCCTTTCAGGCTTTCTATGGTCAAAGAAACGTTTACCAATTTAAGTGATATTCAGGGGTATAAATATCCAATTCATAGCGCTAAACCTGATACTTTGCTGGTTTCAAATGGCAGTCACATAAGCTTTTTACGAGCGATAATGTTGCCTTCTGACCCGCAAGTTGTTTTTAGTTTAGATTCTACGATTAAGGCCATGGCGTTAACGAGTTTTATTAGAGGGAAAAATGAAACCGAAGTAAGACGTGCTTTGGAAGTGTTACCTCAATTAGCCAGCTACAAAGCTTTGCGCGATTTTATTTTACATGGAATAGAGACTGATATAGAGGCAACGTTCGACTTAGGCAATATGAGCGTAGCTGTAAAAATTTATGATGTAAGCGAAGAGTTAAAGCAGCTTAATCTGTAGACTAACTGTTAGCTATTAAAATAACGTATAGAAGATGGAATCACCTAGTTTTATAAGGATATAAACAATGAATCAAATAGTTTTACGGCTGGCAATAGTACTTATTGCAAGCCTTAGTATGGCTGAGTGTCGACTTGCTATAGCTGCACAAGGGGCTAACCAGCAGTTTGGTAGCTGGGAAAATAAAGACGAAGACCGTGATGGCGTGCCAGATGAGCAAGATGACTATCCGTTTGACCCATCTAAAAATGCATTCTTGCTATTAAATGAAACTGAACAAAACAATCTTGTTGAGACCGCTGATAATGTAAAGGGAGCGTTCTCTGTTCGTATCGCCGGTAGCTTGCCGAGTTCAGGCGATACAGATGTATTTAAATTGATATTTCCTAAAGGCCAGTTAACGCCAAATGATCGACTCAGTTTCATTATCACTTCGAATCATAATCATTTTTACCCTACGGCTAATCTATTTGATAAAAATGGCCGTCAACTTAGCACTTATAGGAAAGATAATCTTAAACCCATCAATGGATTAAAGTATCGATTTACCTACATCCCCAAGGGTAATCAAATTGCTTATTTGAGCGTTTCATCATTAAGGCAGAAAGGTAATGCCTCTTATACCGTAGAAGTGTTTATCGACAACGACGTAGACTTTATGGACGACATAAAAGAGCGAGCTTTAGGCATGAACCACAACCGAGCTGATACTGACGGTGATGGCATTTATGACGGTTACGAGTACTTTGTCTATCAAAATGGTCAACTCAATACAGATGTTGATAATGATGGGGTACCAAACTATTTGGATGATGACTCTGATGGTGACGGTTTACTTGATAAGCTTGAATTATATAGTGATTTTGATAATGACAGCTTAAGTAATTTTGTTGATATTGACAGTGACGGGAACAATATTACTGATGAAGTTGAAGCGAGTAATGTGAATAAACCGTTAGATACAGACCTAGATAGAACGCCAGATTATATTGATTTAGATGACGATGCTGATGGCGTTTTTGACGTTTATGACAATCATCGGGTTACTCATTTTGAACATTCAGAACCGCATTCTGGAAGTTTAAAAGTGTACGGCGTGAATACAATGCTAAGTGAGCAGACGCAACTTAGGCAGCAAGCAATGCAAGGTCAATTAATTTCAATATCGGGTACTTTTGCAAAAAATACGCAATATACAGTGGTACTGCATATTAGTGGTGAGCTATTTAATGAAAAAGTGATGACCGATGACAATGGTAAGCTGACATTAACAATACCTAAATTGAATGAGATTCAAACCCGTGTGTTGTCCAGTAGTGTGTTTGTGTACGCTGAAGATGGAACCAACAGTAACACTAGTCAGTTTGATTTATTGGTGCCTCAAACCCCGATAATTTTGAACTTTGAGAATAGAAGTTATGCCAAAGGTGAAGCGATAACTCTTAAGGGCTGGAACTTTAGCCCTAATACAACAGCTTGGTTCGGTGATATTAATGTCAAAGCCAGTCAGTTTACTAGCAGTAAAAAAATTGAATTTGTCATTCCTGAAAATATCAGTGAATTCAATATTCGGCTAAACAATGGCTGGGGAAAGGGCAACAGTCAGGCTTTAGTCATTAAGAATGAATTTTCGGTTCAGCTATCGGTGCCAAGTTCACTGTCTAGTCAATATGACCGCTTGTATTATGATGATGCCAATGGCGACACCACAGAGTTTAATACTTCTGGCATCACTAAGGTTAACTTGCCAGGCCTAAGTGATCCTTTTTTAATTTTATCAGTTAAGAAAAATGAAGAGTACATCAGACTATTTACTTTACCGATTGTCGGAAACGGCCTTCAAACAGTCTCACTAGATAGCAGTATATTTGCTTTTCTTACATTCGGTAATGCAGAACTAACGCTTGAATCTATGATGGCGAATGATAAATACCCTGAGCTGTATGATTATGTTTATAGCCAATTAAAAAAGGATATCTACTTCTTTCAATTTAGCGATGCTAATTCTCAAAATGAATTTTTTAGTAAGTTACGAGAATTTGTTAACGCATTACCTAAACCTAAGCGCCGTGGGCCAAGAATAAACAGTTAGAGGTGGTTTTGTTAAGCAAAACAAGATTACTTAAGGATAGAAAATAAAATATGGAGATTAAAATGAGAATAATGGCCGTTACTATGGCGTTTTTGAGCATAATGTTGCTAAGTTCCTCAGCAAACGCGCTTGAGCGCTTCGCTGGGCTTGCAGATGGCTCTGATGAAAATTTAAAAGCCGTTTGTCAGGACTATATGGTGAACAGTTTTTTAAAAAACGATCCTGAGTTATTTTTTCACCTATTGCCTAAGTCATTAACCAGTCGAGAAGAAAGGTTAGAAAAAAAATGGTACGAAGGACACTTAAAACGGTTTGGTAGTGAAAAATTAACTGAATATGATGTTTTCGAAATGGAAGATGAATTCACTGAAAAATTGTACAAAGGCCATAATATAAAGCGCATAAGAATAAAATATAAAGCAGGTGCAATGGAAAAGGTAAGAAGAAGCTCGTGCGGCTTTGAACAGTTTGAAGATAATCGCTGGTACCTTGCCCAAAAACCATAATTAAGTAATAGAAAGCCCTATTCATTAATAGAATAGGGCTTTATTTGTAAATGGCTAAAGAATGCTAAAGGGATTTAATGAGTTATAAAATTATTAAGCAGACGGATGAGCGTATTGTGCTGCAAGATACTGGTGGCATCATCGATTTCATTTTTGGAATAGTAATGGCGTCGGTTGGCGCTGGAGTAATGTATTTGAGCTGGTTTAATTACCAAGATACAGGTGAAATAGTAATGTCTTTTGTGTTTTTATTGTTGGGGAGCTGTTTTTTCTTCCCAATGTTTAAAATCAATCGATTAGTTATTGATGCTGTAAATAAAGAATTAACCAAAACTAAGTCTTGGTTTGGTATTACCACCAATCAAGAAGTTGTCACAAATAGCAGTTTATCTTTACTGGAAATGTCAGGTTTCACCAGCGGGGAAGTAGAGGCGTTTTTTGATAATCAAAAACAAGTCAGTCATCATTACTGTCTTAAATTCTACAGCTACCCAGAGTGGAATCTTACGATGAGAGGCTTTTCAGTTATGCTCGATATTGCGTTATTTATTGAGCAGCATTTTGATACTGATTTAGCCTTGGTCGTTCAGCATAAAAGGCATAAGTTTAGCGCCAAAGGGTTAATGAATAATCATCAGGAAACGCCATTACCAAATGACTCAATGGTTAAAGAAACGGGGTTTCAACAGTTAACCATATCAGCTGCAAAAGGAGGGGTTATTGGGCAGAGGATTGTGGCTATCAGTATTATCACTTGGGCAGTAATGACCAGCGTGTTTTTGTTGTACTTATCTGAGATGGAAGGGTTTACATACATCCCTTTTGCAGCTCAGCAGTTAATTGCATTCATCTTTGTGAGCGGTCTCAGCTATATTAGTATTAATAGCAGCGTATCGACTCGTTTGAAGATTGACCATGGTAATTTGATTGTGAAAACAAGCCTAATAGGTGTAAGGAAATACCCATTGTCTGATGTCATTGGCGTGGTCAACCTTGCTAAGATTACTTATTTAATTACTCGACAAGGCGGAGTGTCACTGGCCTATAAAATACCCACCAAATACAGTTATGCGATTCACAGCTGGTTACTTCCATTTTTGAAAAAATAGCAAGAAGCGTACAGTTTGAAATTAAGACACAGTTACATGATGAAAGCCCACGCAAGGGTGTCTTAATATTTTTTGACTTTAAGAGGCATTATTCTTAGAGTGCTTGGTTCGTTTTTGAGTACGTGATTATATTTTAAGGGAACCATTCGAATGACATTTGCTAAGTCTGTTGCTGTAACAATACTCATGGCTGGGCTGAGTATTAATGCTTATGCCGATAACCGAGCAGCAATGCTCGAATTTGATGCCAAAGTCAGGCCTATTGCACAAAGAAGTCAGTTACTTTCAGACATGCAGGTCAAGTTAATGGATGACTTTAATCAAATGGCAGAAGCGGGCAAGAGTGCTAGCGCGGTGTTTAACAGTGGTAAGGTGCAGCAACTGCAATTATTGGGGAATGAAACTCTCATTGAAGCCAACTTGTTTGTGGCTGAGTTCGAACACTTTTTAGCGCAGCTCCCTGAAACGTCGACCTGTTATCTGCCTGAAAAAGTCACAGAATACCAAGGTATGATTACCCAGCTTACGCAAGCCAATAAAGCATTAAGTAACGTGCCTGAGATTGCTGATGGCGATGAACTAGGCGCCGCCATGGCGTTATTAAACTTGCAAATGCATGCAGGGCAATTGAGTTCTTTAGTGCAAATGTTTCAGTTGGTGAAAACCTGTTATATGCCAGAAGCGATGGGACTCACCAAAGAAGATGTTGAGCGGATGAAGACACAAACTGAAGATGCTGTTAATTAGTAAATTATTCGTTAGTTTGATCTTCCTCTAAATTAGTTCTCATATTAAGAACTAATATTATGAGCACCAGTATTTTGAATCTTCTCTTGAGCTTTCATTGCTAAATACATTGAGTTTGCACTTAATCACTGAGCACTGAGCACTGAGCACTGAGCATCAGCAAAAACGGGCGCCAGTATTGCTACTGACGCCCGTTTTGTTTTAATGCAGGATTAACGCGCGCGATTTGGCTTACGACCGCCGCTTGGCTTACCTTTGCCGCCTTTAGCTTTAGCTTGAGATTTAGTTTGGCCTTTACCGCCACCTTTTGCTTGGCCTTTATGCTTGGTGCTGCGGTTGTGCTGCATAAAGTGCTCTGGGCCTTCAATTTTTTCACGAGCTACGGTTTTAACTTTAGGCTGAGACTTTTTCTTTGGGGCTTTTTTGTCTTCTGATGATGAGTCTTTAATCATCTCAAACAATACATCTAGCTCTTGCTTATCTAAATCACGCCATTCACCGATTGGCAGACCTTTGAGGCTGACATTCATGATTTGCTGACGTTCAAGCTTGGTGACTTCAAAGCCAAAATGTTCACACATTCTACGAATTTGGCGGTTAAGACCTTGAACTAATACGATTTTAAAAGCGTACGGTGATACTTGTTCAACCTTACACTTTTTCGTGACTACCCCTAATATCGGTACCCCAGCGCCCATGCCTTTGATAAAGCTATCGGTAATGGGTTTATTCACCGTGACCACGTATTCTTTATCGTGGTTATTACCCGCGCGGAGGATTTTATTAACTAAGTCACCATTATTGGTTAAAAAGATTAAACCTTGGGAGTCTTTATCTAAACGACCAATAGGGAATATGCGGGTTGAGTGATTGACGAAATCGACGATGTTATCGCGTTCGGTGCCTTCGGTGGTACTGACAATGCCCACGGGTTTATTAAGGGCGATAAAGACTAAATCTTCAGCATCTCTTGGCTCAATATCTTGACCGTTTACTTTTACTTTATCACCAAAGCTAACTTGGTCGCCGACCTGTGCACGCTTACCGTTAATAAACACGTTGCCTTGCTCAATAAAACGGTCGGCATCACGTCTTGAACATATGCCACTTTCACTGATGTATTTATTAAGGCGCATTGATGAATCGGTCACTATGGTTTTCCTGTGAGTAGATATTAATCTGAAGAAAGGTTAGGTTTAAGCCAGACAGTTTATCAATTTTTGGCAATTTTGCATAAGCTTACTGATAAAAGAGCGCGTCGAAATGCAATTAATGGAATGAAAGATGAGAGGGAAGCATGCACTTACAGCTTAGGAATGTATTAGCCACCGATTTAGAACATTTATATCAGTTTCAAGCCGATCCACAGGCTAATGAGATGGCCGATTTTCCGGCGAGAGACCGTAATGCCTTTTTTGAACATTGGCAGAGCAATATTTTGAGTCATGCTGATATAACAGCCAAAGCGATAATTGTTGATAACGATATCGTTGGCAGTGTGGTTTTATGGCAAAGTGAGCAGCAATGGCTATTGGGATATTGGCTTGGGAGAGACTATTGGGGTCAGGGCATCGGTACTAATGCCTTAAGAGTCTTTTTAGCGGAGCAAACTCAAAGGCCAATATTTGCCGAAGTGACCCAAGATAATTTGGGTTCTATTAAAGTGCTTATCAGCAATGGCTTTATTCATGATGCTCAGCTTGATGATGGTCAAACTAATAAAAGCACTGACAATGAGCGAGCCTTATTGCTGTTTCGCCTTGGCTAATAATTAAGTATTAATCCAAGCATTGATTATCCAAGATCACATTGAGGGTTAACAGATAGGGCTAATATGGAGGTCTTTACAACAACCTTGGCGGTGAATAAACGCTGTTGTGATCCGCTAATAGCAGTCCTTAATCGCCGTGGCTAAATCAGTCAGGTGATTTACCTGACTCATTCAAATAGTATGGAGGTCATTATGATTTCTAACCCTTCTTTAGTCACCCGCACCGCCGTGGGCAAGCTTATCGGTTTAGCCTTTGGGGTATTGTGCTTTTGGATAGTGCCTTGGCTTGCCCCAGAAACCAGTTTATTGTTTTTGTGGGGATTACTGCTGTGGTATATCACTTTTGGCGCCATTATTGGGCTTGCTGGGGTATTTGATTATCATCCGGTGTTAAAAATAGCCATGCCTTGGTGGCTAACCGCAACCATAATGGGCGGCTGGATGAATCTGGTGTTTACCTTTGTGGCCTATGATCAAATCCAAGCCTTAATGGTGGCTATATTTGGTCTTGGCGGTGCATTACAATCACCGTTTTGGTTTGTTGCTGATGGATTAATCGCGGGTTGGATTATTGGCTATTTTGCTACCAAGTTTGGTGGTTATGGTCCAAGTACGGCGGGAAGGTAATGAAAGGCTTTTATCGAGCTTAATGGGTTGGTTTGGCTGCCTAACTGAAATTCTTAACTCATGAATTCAGTTTAAGCAGCTAACCTGTATCACTGCTATTAAACAGATTGATCGTATGCTAAAAGCAACCATTGCTTTACTTCATCATTCACATCCGCAATATCTTTTAATTGTATGCGATGGCTACACATTGCACCAAAAGGCCCAGAATCTTCAAGGCAACCTTGAGGTTGTGTGTCTTTGATTTTTAACCCTAGGTCGATACGGGTTTTGGTCGCAGGTTTAATCAGGGCAAATTGTTTTTTCCTAATGATACTCACTGTCGCTTTTTTAGGGGTTATCACTACGTCTTGGCCAAAGCCGCTCACAATAGCAATAAGCACATCATAGATTGGCGTCAGGGCTTCTTTGCCTTGATATTGTTGAGTGACTAACTCATCAGCTGATTCGTCTTTTTGTTTTGATAAGGTGACGATGGTATTGGCAAACCCATGGCTAACATCATGTTCAGCTTTCAAATATTTTACTGCCATTCCATGCTTTTCAATGTTCTGCTTTGCAAGTATATCGAGCCACTCTGGTAATGACTTGCCTGTTTTTTCTGGCATATTAGCAATCATGGTTTGCAGTGCTTTATCCATTTCGGTCTCCAATCGATGGCAAACATCGTTTATGTTTGTACTTATTAAAGGTAGTCATTTGAAACCAATAATGCACTGGTTTTATTTCAATCTTCATAAGCAAGTGTATGGGAGTTATCTACAAATATTGAAAATGAATATTTAGGTAATATCCACGGTTTAAAATAAAGTTAGGCGGTTAGACACATTATCATCATGCCAGATGAGCTTGTAAGGAATAAACTGAAGTCGATATCACTCTTGCTTGCGGATTTACTATGAACCACTTCGCCATATTCGGTCTGGGCGGTTCATTACAATCACCGTTTTGGTTTGTTGCTGATGGATTAATCGCGGGTTGGATTATTGGCTATTTTGCTACCAAGTTTGGTGGTTATGGACCAAGCACGGCAGGACATTAACATTGTCATGACCTAAGTGTTATTTGGGCGTAATTTTTGATACGACAGCCCTTTCGTCGAGCTGTGCTGTGACTTGCTATGCTACACTTCAACCTTAGGTTGTAATGATAAAGGTGGATAAACGATGAAACTTTCAAAAATAGCATTGCTTGTGGCAACGGCTGGATTATTAACGGCCTGTGGCGGAAGTGATAGTGATAACTCTACTCCGGTCATTGAAACCGGAACCTTTAATTTAGGGGTGTCAGATAATCCTGCTGATGCAAAAAAAGTCACCATAGCGTTTAAGCAAGTGGTGTTAAAAAATGATGCTGGCAGTATCTCATTTGACGTGTCAGAAGACGGCGAATTAAAGCAAGTCGATTTATTAGAATTTCAAGGCTCAGACGTTGAAACCTTAGTCAGCGGCCAAGAGGTTACTGTCGGTGAGTACCAAATGTGTATTTACATGGAAAACAGTGAAGTGGCCAATGAAGAAAGCTCCTATGTACAAACGATGGACGAAACCATTGCAGGGTTAACCACTAACAGCAATGGCAGTTGTGGCGGGGTTGGCGCTGAAGATGACAATACTGGTCGCTTGTTCTTTAATAAAGCATTCACCATAGCAGCGGGTAACAATAGTTTTGTGGCTGAGTTTAATTTACAAAAAGGCTTACAAGGGCCAAAAGGTAATAAAGACTACTGGACCTTAAAGCCAACATCAGTGCAATTGGTAAATAGTGCAGAGGTTGGCGCCATTGCTGGTAGTGTTTCTACTGAGGTGATGGAGCAATGTGAAATGGCCGCTGGTGGCTCTGAGTTTAGCTCAGCAGTGTATTTATACCCTGAAGCGACAGCCCTTGAAAATATGGATGATTTTCGTGATAGCGAAAGTCAGTTCATCATGGTAGCGCCTATTGCTGCAGCCAGAGTTAATCCTGTTTTGGATGCAAACGATGATGTTGTAAGTTATGACTATGAGTTTGGTTTTGTGGTCGCCAATAACTACAGCTTAGGTTATACCTGTGTTGCGCAAAATGATGACCCAGAATTGCCAAATACCCCTGAAGATGATCTGGCTTTTTTCCTCCATGCCGATGAGCAAGAGGTTATTGTGATTAATGGTGAAACCACAGAGCGTAGCTTTTAATTTTAACGGCTATTTTTAACGTTTAATTTTAACGGCTATTTTTAACAGCTAAAATTAAGTTATAAATTCGTTCAAATGCGAATAAACTGAAAGTTGCCGAGTATTCTCTAGGCACACAGTAACCAATACTGTGTAGCTTAATCAGAAAGTCGGCATTTTTATTGGATTACTTCTACTGCCCTCAATGCTCAATGCTTAATGAGCATGCCCATTACCTGCAAGCGCTTTGCCTTCGGTGTCATAAAACCCAGATGCGCCGTGCTCAACAAACCCCAAAGTTACCATGTTCGTTAAAAACTCATCGCTATGGTCATCACCAATATCGGCGTAATCGGTCATTTTGTAATGATTAAGCTGTTTGAAAAAAGCAGCGACTTTATCTGCATCATGGCTGAGTTCAGTGAGTTGCCATTGCTCATGTGTTTGATGTTGTCCTTGGCCTTTTGTCCAACTAAAGCGGCTGATAAGTTGTAGTTCAGGTAACCAAACTAGCTCAATTTTACTGTTTGCAGAGGTTTGAGTGAGCACTTGCTGACGCTCACAGCCTTTGCCTGTTTCGGTGCTAAGTGTTAACTGTGAAATAAGCTTGTCAGAGATAAATTGATAACGATATGACCAGTCGTGTTCAGACTTGCCGTGAACCATTTCGCCTGGTTGGTATTCAATACCGCGTTGATAGCCATCAAAAAAACGGGTGGGTTTGATTTGCTTATTATTGAGCAAAAACCATGATTCAGTGATATCAGTTTGCGGGTATTGATGCGCCACGGTATTGCCTTGGCGCCATAAATTAAGGCTGCTTTTATTCTGGTGTTGGCTGACTGGACTATCAGTGGAGGTGAGTTGATAACTTGCCTGTAAGCTTGACGAGGATAAGTCGCATTGGGCGTAACTTGCACCGGATAAAGTGATAAGCAGACTTGAAAACATGATTGATAAAGGCAGAGGTAACTTCACGGGAACTCCTATGACATTGCTGATAGTGATGCATGTCGATATAAAAAGGTTAAGGCTAAAATAATCAATTAAACCAAGGCTGCAATTAGGTTGCAGCCTTGTCTTTTAGACTCGTTCGCTTGTAAGCGAACGGTTTAGTTCGCTATTGCTGCGTTCGCTTTGTTGGTTAAGTCGGCGGCAAAGTCCATGATGTGATAAATCACACTCTGTTCATTGGTGCCGTTAACTAACATTGCCCCTGGGCCGTAAGCATAAACACCGACATCTTCACCCGCATGGGTTTCAGAGTTAGTCGGCACTAAAGACTCCTGGTGAAAACCTGTTGAAGCAGTGTCGATATCGGTTAGGTCAAAACGACCTGCAGTAATATCTTCACCGTATCCAGCATCGGCATCGGTTTCAGTGCCGAGGTTTTTATAGCCGCGACCATTGGTGTAACCCAGTGTGGTGTATGGCATGCCATCTGCCGCAGTTGATGGTTCTTCGCTACCAATGCCAACCACTTTACCTAAGATTGGATTACCGCGTTTAGGGTAACCAGCAATGGTAAATACGTGGCCATGATCGGCGGTGACAATGATTAACGTATCTGACATATCGGTCATTTCAACGGCTTTGGCAATCGCATCAGAAAATGCAATTGTGTCCGTTAGGGCGTTGTATGCACTGCCTGCGTGATGGCCGTGGTCGATACGACCAGACTCAACGGTTAAGAAGAAACCTTCATCATTGTTATCAAGGATATCAATGGCTTTAGCGGTCATTTCTGCAACCGATGGCTCGCCCGCAACATCATTAGTGCGGTCAGCTTCATACTGCATATGAGACTCGTTAAATAAGCCCATTACGCGAGTCGTGCTAGCTGCATCAATGGCATCAAAACCTGCTTGATCCATCACATAAACACCGTCTGCATAAGTGGCTTGCCATTCTGCGGTTAAGTCACGACCATCGGTGCGGTCACCTTCAACTGAACTGACGGCATCCGCTGAGTTATAAGCGGCATCTTTAGGTAAAAAGTGACGACGACCGCCGCCCATTACCACGTCGATACCATCAACATCAATACCGCTAATACGTGCTTCTAGGTTGGCTTCGAAGTTGACTAATTGGTCAGCAATATCTTTACAACCACCGGATACCGCATCTTCTGGCATGTCGGAAATATCTTCCCAGTTGCGATCAGCTGACTTTGCGTAGGTCGCCGCTGGCGTTGCATGAGTAATACGTGCCGTTGAGATAACCCCTGTAGATTTACCCGCGATTTCAGCCAGTTCTAATGCGGTAATTAACTCAGTACCAGCCACTGTTGAACAGTCGCCGCGCTCAACATGTTCATCAACACCTAAGACACCCGCGTCAGATTTTACGCCGCTCATCATCGCAGTCATAGTGCCTGCTGAATCAGGGGTTTGTGCATCAACGTTGTAGGTTTTAGCTAAGCCTGCAAATGGGAAGGTATCGAATGAAAGGTTATGCTCTTCACCGTTTTTACCTTGCATTTGGCCTTCTAAAATACGCGCTGCTGTCACCGTTGAAATGCCCATGCCGTCACCGACAAATAAAATCACATTCTTTGCACTGCCACGTAATTCGTTTAAGGCGCTAGCATTCGTTGCCGCAACAGATTGCACTGATGTTTTAGCGCTGCTCGTTGCAGCCATACTTGGCGTCGTGGCAGCAAGCCAATTTTGGCGTGCTGCGGTGATTTCTTGCTGACCTGCTACAAACCAGTCGTTATTGACACTGGTCAGTAGTTCACTGCTGCTAACGGTTGAATTACCAGGAGCACAGACGTATTCAGTGGCTGTGACTTCAGTGCTTTGCAATACCCCATCGCTGTCGGTATCAATACCTGAGTCAATTTGCACGCCGCTGTTAGGGCAGTTGGCATCGCCGATGGCTAAGGGAGTTTGCTTAACTAAGCTCACTAAACCGTTTGAACCATTCGAGCCATCGTTACCGTTTGAACCATCATCACCGTCTGAACAAGCAGATAGACCCATTACAGCAAGGGCGACTAGGGATAGATTTAAGTTTTTCATGTTCTTTTCCTGCTTATTGCTGAATTAAGTCGAGAGATTGCTCAATAAGGTGAAATACCACGCTTTGCTCAACAACGCCTTGTACCAGTTGTGCGCCTGGACCTTGTGCATGCAAAGTGATGTCTTCACCTGAGTGGGTTTCTGAGCTCATTGGAATTAAGGCTTCCTGGTGGAAACCGGAAGTCGTTGTATCAATATTGGTTAAGTCTTGACGACCGGCGTTAACGTCTTCGCCGTAACCTGCGTCAGCATCGGTTTCATCACCTAAATCGTGGAAGCCATTACCGTTGGTGTAACCTAAAGTGGTGTAAGGTAGGCCATCAGATGCTGTTGAAGGTTCAGTGCTACCGATACCAACAACTTTACCTAAGATAGGGTTGCCGCGTTTTGGGTAACCGGCAATGGTGAACACGTGACCGTGGTCAGCGGTAACCAGAATCAGTGTTTCGCTTGGGTCAGTTTTTGCGACCGCTTCTTTAACGGCATCAGACAATGCAATGGCATCGGTTAACGCGTTATAAGCGCTACCTGCGTGATGACCGTGGTCAATACGGCCTGATTCCACCATTAAGAAGAAACCGTTATCGTTATTATCTAGAATATCGATAGCTTTGCTGGTCATTTGTGCAATTGATGGCTCACCTGCTACATCATTGTCACGGTCAGCTTCATACTGCATATGAGATTCGTTAAATAACCCCATCAGCTGCTTGGTGTTTTCGGTATCAATGGCATCAAATCCTGCTTGATCCATTACATAAACACCTTCGCTGTATTTTGCTTGCCACTCAGCGGTTAAATCTCGTGAATCAGTGCGATCGCCTTCAATCTCACTCACGGCATCGGCGCTGTTAAAGCTAGCATCCTTTGGTAAAAAGTGACGACGACCGCCGCCCATAACCACGTCGATACCATCAATATCAACACCTTTAAAACGGGCTTCGACATTGGCTTCAAAATTCACTAGTTGATCGGCAATATCTTTACAGCCGCCAGTTACCGCATCTTCTGGCATGTCTGAGATATCTTCCCAGTTGCGGTCGGCAGATTTTGCATAGGTTGCAGCGGGTGTCGCGTGGGTAATGCGCGCAGTTGAGACAATACCCGTTGCTAAACCTTTAATTTCAGCAAGCTCAAGCGCTGTGACTACTTCGTTACCAGCAACGGTTGAACAGTCGCCGCGCACGATGTCTTCATCAACACCTAATACACCAGCATCACTTTTAAGACCCGACATCATTGCTGTCATGGTGCCTGCAGAATCTGGGGTTTGCGCATCAACGTTGTAGGTTTTGACTAAAGCAGTGTGGGGGAATGTTTCAAAGCTTAAGTAGCCTTCTTCACCAGGGTTTCCTGCCAATTGCCCTTGAAGAATGCGTGATGCCGTTAGGGTAGAAACGCCCATGCCATCACCGACAAAAATGATCACGTTTTTAGCTTTGAATTGATTATTGGTATTCAGTTTTGCATCGATTGCGCTTTGTGCATCAGTAAACCAAGCATTTTCAGTTTGGTATGTCGGTAGCACTTCAGCATTTAGGGCACTTGAAATGACTAAAGCAAGCACACCATATGATGCTTTCCAGGTCTTATTCATTATGTTGTCTATCCTATTGACGAGTTGGGTGGGGTAGGCTGCAATTCGTGGCTCAACCCTTGGAAACTTGAAAAGCATAGAGCGGTTATATGAACAAGGTCTTACGCAAAGTTGATGCTTTTGTGATCGAAATGTTTCGCTTTTGTGTCTTGGCAGTTGTATGCACTAATTAATAGCCTACAAAGGACATCATCAAACTGATGGTAATGACAAAACTCTTCCTATTGAGAAAATAACCAGCATGGTAAACTTTGGGGTATCTGTTTTTAGGAGTGTTTATGTCTTTTTCTTCGTTATCGCTGCAAGCTGAGTTAGTTGAGCATTTAGCCCGTTTAGGTTACGAGCAACCTACACCGATCCAGCAACAAGCAATTCCAGTGGTGCTTGCCGGAAAAGACGTATTAGCTGGGGCGCAAACGGGTACGGGTAAAACCGCAGCCTTTGCATTGCCGATAATACAAAAACTCGTTAATACATCGCCTTGTGAGCATCAAGAACGCACTCGCGCGTTAATATTGGTGCCAACACGTGAGTTGGCCCAACAAGTAAACCAAAGCATTCAAACCTATGCCGAGCACACTCAAATTAGCTCGCTAATGGTGTATGGCGGCGTGAGTATTAAAGCGCAGGCTGATGCCATTAAAGCGGGGGCAGATATTATTGTTGCTACGCCGGGCAGGTTATTAGATCACTTACGTAATCGAGTGATGACATTATCAAACGTCAGCCAGTTGGTATTTGATGAAGCCGACCGCATGTTAGACATGGGCTTTAGAGATGAAATCATCGAGGTATTAAAGCGCCTGCCAAAAGAGCGGCAAACCTTATTGTTTTCAGCAACGTTAGATGAGCGTATTTTTAAGTTCAGTAAGCGACTGCTGCAATCGCCTCAAGTGATTGAAACCAGCGAGCGCAATACGACAGCGGCCAAAATTGTTGAGCGGGTGTATAACCTTGATGCCAATAAAAAAATGCCCGCATTGTGTCACTTGATTAACAAAGAAAGTTGGCAACAAGCGTTAATCTTTAGCCGCACCAAGCAAGGGGCGGATAAAGCAGCTGCGCAAATGAAACAAGCGGGGGTTAATGCTGTGGCATTTCATGCAGATCTTTCGCAAACAATGCGTGAGAGCGTGTTAGCGCAGTTTAAATCGGGTGACATTAAAGCGCTGGTGGCCACCGATGTTGCTGCCAGAGGGCTAGATATTAATGAGCTAAACTATGTGGTGAACATTGAGCTGCCGTTTCAAAACGAAGACTACATTCACCGCATTGGTCGTACAGGCCGCGCTGGCAAAGCAGGCCAAGCCATTACTTTGTTAAGTGTTGATGATGAGCCGCAATTAATAAAACTGGAAGCCTTTTTAGATAGACGTTTACCACAGCAATGGCTGCAAGGGTTTGAGCCCGATTTAACCCAAGTTGCCCCCGTGACCCGTAAAACGAAAAAGGGATCCCTTAAGCAACAAGCCCGCCAAAAAGCCTTAGCGCAGTCTAAAAAAGGCCGTTAAGCTGACTTAAAGCAGTTGCTAAATCACTCACGGAATAGGAAAGGCTATGTTTAATGGCATTCATCATGTGGCGATCATTTGTGACGATTACCCGCGATCAAAACACTTTTATACCGAGGTTTTAGGCTTTACAATCTTGGCTGAAAACTACCGTGAAGATCGCCATTCTTATAAGCTGGATTTACAGCTGGCTGATGGCAGCCAAATTGAGCTTTTTTCCATCCCTAATTCACCTAAACGCCCCAGTTATCCTGAGGCTCAAGGTCTGCGTCATTTAGCCTTTAAGGTGACCGATATTGATGCGGTCGTGGCGCATTTAACCTCACATCATGTCGATGTCGAGCCTATTCGAATCGATGAATACACTGGCAAGAAGTTCACTTTCTTTAGCGATCCCGACGCCTTGCCATTAGAGATCTATCAAACGCAATAATCTACCACTGTCCGCTTTAACCGAGTTTACCTAATAGCTCACTTAACTGAGTAAGCTGCTTCGGGCTCAAATGTTGGGTTAGCCCATCACTGCAATTTTGGCTGGTGACTAATGCGTCTTGGTATAAAGTACTGCCAATATCGGTAAGCTTTACCAAGCTGACCCGCGCGTCTCTGCTATTTTTCTCTTTTTCGACCAGACCATTCTTTTCCATGGGCAGCAATAAACGGGTGACACCCGACGCCGTGAGGTTAATGGCATCAGCAAGTTGAATGCGGCTAATGACCTTATTCGGTGCTTGCGCTAATTGATGCATGACCATGAATTCGGTAAAGCTAATGCCATGCACGCTTAAGGCGCGATCAATTTTTTTATTGAACTGTCCAAAGCTGGACGATAATTCAAACGCGATAGACAGTGAATCTGACATAATTATTCCTAGTTTGCTGTTGTGATTACTCGATGCATTTAATTGATAGAAGGTTGACTAGTCAAGTATTGATCAATCAATAATATGAAGCAAGTTATTCTCAAATTTTATTGGTTGAGAGTAATGGAGGCTTAAATTAGCCTTTAGAAAATTAATCATTATTTATATAAACGCTATTTATCATTATTGGTGCTATTTTCAGCAAATTATCGCAATTTTTAAGACTATTTTAATATTGCTTCAGTAGGCTCACCAGTCCTCAAAATAGAGGGGTTATTTTCGGAGCTACAATTCATCATGCAAGCCTCAGGTATTCTGACTCACCTTAAAAAAATTGACCAAAGCAAAACCTTCCAGGGATTTGTTATTTTTGTGATTATTGTGTCGGCACTGTCCATTGGTGCGCATACTTATCACCTTCCAGAATGGTTTGAAAAAAGCTTATTAGCCTTGGATATTGCCATTACGGCATTTTTCTTGATTGAATTAATCATCCGCTATATGGCCAGCGATGGGATAAAGTCCTTCTTCTCAAAGGGCTGGAATATTTTCGACACCATTATTGTAATTGGTAGCTTAGTTCCACTGGGTGGCTCAACCATATTATTGGCGCGACTATTACGTATTTTCAGAGTGCTACGACTGGTGTCTATGGTGCCCGAGCTGAGAATGCTGATTAATGCGCTGCTCAAAGCCATTCCGCGCATGGGCTATATTGCGTTATTAATGTTCGTGATTTTCTATATTTATGGCGCGGTTGGTAGTATGTTTTTTGCCCATGTAAATGACTTTTTATGGGGCGATGTGTCTATTGCAATGCTGACATTGTTCCGTATTTCTACTTTCGAGTCATGGACCTCGATCATGTACGAAACCATGGAAGTGTACCCGCTGAGTTGGCTGTATTACTTGACGTTTATTTTCTTAACGACTTTTGTGTTTTTAAACATGATGGTGGGCGCAGTGCTAGATGTGATGGGCGAAGAAACCAAAATAATGCGTGAAGAGCAAGAAGCCAACGATGATAAAAACGTTGAGCCAAAAACAGCGGCAACCACGGAAGATATTCAGCAGCTGCACGATAAGATAGATAAGTTAACCGCGCTGCTGCAAGCTAAAACGAATACTTAAAACTAAAACCAAGGCTTAAGCAGTAATCTAAGCCAAGCTTATGGATAGCCCCTTAAAACAGGCAAGCATTTATGCTTGCCTGTTTTGTTAGCAGCGATAACTGACATTAACCCCCTATTTGCATTAGAATAGCCCCCTGATTATTTTTTAAGTAGAGCAACGGCATGCACGTACATATTCTTGGAATTTGTGGCACTTTTATGGGCGGTTTAGCGTTATTAGCCCGCGGTATGGGACACAAAGTCACCGGTAGTGATGCCAATGTGTATCCACCTATGAGCACCCAGCTAGAACAGCAAGGTATTGAGCTTATTCAAGGCTTCGACCCTGTGCAGCTAGGTAAAGAAGGTGAAAGTCAGCCAGATTTAGTGGTCATTGGTAATGCCATGAGCCGCGGAAACCCTTGTGTTGAAGCTGTATTAAATCGTGGTATTAAGTACACTTCAGGGCCGCAATTTTTATCAGAGTATATCTTGCCAGAACGCTGGGTACTGGCGGTATCAGGCACCCATGGTAAAACCTCAACCTCCAGTATGTTGGCGTGGGTATTAGAGTATTGTGGCTATGAGCCGGGCTTTTTAATTGGCGGCGTACCGCAAAACTTTGGCGTGTCAGCCCGTTTAGGTAACTCGCCTTTTTTTGTGGTTGAGGCCGACGAATATGACTGCGCCTTTTTCGATAAACGCTCTAAGTTTGTGCATTACCGCCCGCGCACTTTAGTGATCAATAATCTTGAGTTTGATCATGCCGATATCTTTGCTGATCTTGCTGCTATTCAGCGTCAATTTAACCATGTTATCCGCACGGTTCCTGGTGAAGGTAAAGTCATTTGGCCTGCTGAAGTAGAGGCGGTAAAACAAGTGATTGAATTAGGTTGTTGGAGCGAGCAAGAGCATTTTTATGCAACTGAGCATAGCGCCACAGGCTGGTATGGTAAAACCATTGCTGCAGACGGTCATGAGTTTGAAGTGATGTTTAATGGCGAGTCCCAAGGCATATTAAACTGGGGCTTAATCGGTCAGCACAATATTGAAAATGCCATCATGGCCATCGCTGCCGCAAGGCATGTTGGCGTAGCGCCCAATCATGCCATTGAAGCTTTAAGCCAATTTTCGCCGCCAAAACGTCGGTTAGAGTTATTAGATACCGTTAATGGTATTGCGGTTTATGATGATTTTGCCCATCACCCAACGGCCATTGAAACGACTTTACAAGGCCTGCGCGCCAAAGTGGGCGAAGGCGATGCTGCTAGCGGTAAATTAATCGTGGTGCTCGAGCCCCGTTCAAACACCATGAAAAGCGGCGTACATAAAGACACCTTAGCGGCATCTATGGCATTAGCGGATTGCGCATTCTTGTATCAAGCAGGTAATGTCGGCTGGGATTTAAAAGCCAATATGGCCAGCGCCAGTATTCCTGTTGCTGTGTTTAGTGATATTGACGCTATAGTTGCTCAAGTATCTGCGCAGGCTAAAAGTGGCGACACCGTAGTCATTATGAGTAATGGCGGTTTTAATGGCATTCATCAACAATTAATAAATGCGTTAAAATAACCCATTAGGTTAGGTTAGATTAGATTAATAGTCATCAATAAGTCGGTTTTGGCCGTATAAGCTGTAAAGCTTGATTAAAAGAGAACATATGAGTAATTCGAACCACCCATACGCTAAAAAAGAAAAGGCCATTAGTCTCGCGTGGACTGGCGCTTCTGGTGCGCCCTACGGTTTAAAGTTACTGCAGTGCTTACTGACCGCCGATTACCAAGTGTTTTTGATGATCTCAAGTGCTGCCAGAGTGGTGCTTGCCACTGAAGAGGGTTTGCAACTGAGCGCAAACTCAGAAAAAGCCTGTCAGCAGTTATTAGCCCATTTTAAGATGGATGAAAATGCTGCCGGTGAGCTGGTGGTTTTGGGCAAAGATGAATGGTTCTCGCCACCGGCATCTGGCAGCGCTGCGCCAAAGCAAATGGTGGTTTGCCCCTGCTCAACCGGCACGTTAGCGGCAATTGCCACCGGAATGAGTAATAATTTGTTAGAAAGAGCGGCAGATGTAGTAATAAAAGAGCGCGGTCAATTAATCCTTGTTCCTAGAGAAACTCCCTTTAGCGCCATACACTTAGAGCATATGTTAAGCCTTACTCGCAATGGTGCAACCATCATGCCTGCTGCACCAGGCTTTTATCATTATCCCAAATCGATAGAAGATCTGGTAAACTTCATGGTTTCCCGAATTCTAGATCATTTGGGCATAGAGCACGGGCTGACAAATCGTTGGGGATATGCCAACGACAAGTCCGAAAAAATCGATAACTGAGAGTAATATGAAACACACAACCGAAGTGATGATTTCTGCAGAAGAAATCAACGAAAAACTGGATATATTAGCTGAAAGGATTAATGCCCATTACGCAGACAGCGAACGTTTGTTAATGGTCGGCTTATTGAAAGGGTCTGTGGTTTTTATGGCTGACTTATGTCGCCGTATTAAGGGCCATGTTGAAATCGACTTCATGTCAGTTTCAAGTTATGGCAATGCAATGACAAGCACACGTGACGTGAAGATACTAAAAGATGTGACTTCAGAGATCGCCGGACGTGATGTATTGATCGTTGAAGATTTAATTGATTCAGGCAATACCTTAAATAAAGTACGTGAAATGTTACTACTGCGTGAGCCTAAAAGCTTAGCATTATGTACATTACTGGATAAGCCAGAGCGCCGTGAAGTCAATGTACCAGTCGACTTTATTGGTTTTACCATTCCTGATGAGTTCATCGTCGGCTATGGTATTGACTACGCAGAGCAATATCGTAACTTACCTTACATTGCTAAAGTTGTACCATTAGATTAATCCAATCTGTGGTCGACCAACTCCCGCTATAGGCGGGAGTTTTGTTTTGGGCGTCAGAAAATTTTGCGTGTTAATCATTTACATTAGGTCATTAAGATCATGTAATTAAGATTGTGTAATTAACAGCACGTCATTCGCAATTCATGAACCAGAGGTATCACAATGAGCAACCCCACCAAAGCGTTGGTGATCGAAAACCTGCAAAAAACCTATAAGAGCGGTGTTCAAGCGGTTAAAGGCCTTAGCTTAACCGTAGAGCAGGGCGATTTTTTTGCGCTATTAGGCCCCAATGGTGCGGGTAAATCGACGACTATTGGCGTGATTAGCTCATTAGTGCAAAAGACATCAGGCAGCGTTAAAGTGTTCGATTATGATATCGACAACAACTTAGAGCGCGCCAAAATGTGCATTGGTTTAGTGCCGCAAGAATTTAACTTCAATCAGTTTGAAACCGTGCTGCAAATTGTAGTTAACCAAGCCGGTTACTATGGCGTGACCCGCGCAGTGGCATTGCAGCGTGCACAAAAGTATTTAAGCCAGTTAGATTTATGGGAAAAGCGTGATAGCCAAGCACGAGCGTTATCAGGCGGCATGAAGCGCCGTTTAATGATTGCTCGTGCGTTAATGCATGAGCCACAATTGTTGATCCTTGATGAACCAACAGCAGGGGTAGATATTGAACTTCGCCGCTCGATGTGGGAGTTCTTAAAGCAAATTAATAGTCAGGGCGTGACCATTATTTTGACCACCCATTACCTTGAAGAAGCGGAAATGCTGTGCCGCAATATCGGCATTATCGATAAAGGCTTATTGGTTGAATGCACTAGCATGAAAAGCCTACTCAGTAAGCTGGATGTGGAAACCTTCATTTTAGATTTAAGCGATAATATTACCACTGCCCCTGTATTAAATAACATGAGTTGTCGCTTAGTGGATGGTCACACATTGGAAGTGGATGTGGCTAAAGCCAATAATTTGAATGACTTGTTTAACCAGTTAAGCAATGCAGATATCGAAGTGCTATCAATGCGCAACAAAGCTAATCGCCTTGAAGAGCTATTTGTCGAGTTAGTTAAAAAAACTAAGGACTCAAAATAATGAACAAGCTTTATTGGATTGCCTTTAAAAGTATTTTAATTAAAGAAACCAATCGTTTTACCCGTATTTGGGTACAAACCTTAGTGCCGCCAGCCATTACCATGACCTTGTACTTTTTGATTTTTGGTAACTTAATTGGCAACCGTATTGGTGAAATGGGCGGCGTATCGTACATGGAGTTTATCGCACCAGGTTTAATCATGATGTCGGTTATCACCAACTCCTATTCTAATGTGGCCTCGTCCTTTTTTAGTGCCAAAATGCACGGCAGTATTGAAGAGTTAATGGTGGCACCTGTGCCGCATTATGTGATGATTGCCGGTTTTGTTGGCGGCGGCGTCGCCCGTGGCTTAAGTGTCGGCTTGATTGTGACCTTGGTGGCAATGTTCTTTGTTGATTTAAGCCTGCATCATGTTGGCTTAGTGATTATGACGGTGTTTTTAACCTCGGTGTTATTTGCGTTAGGCGGGTTAATTAACGCGGTATTTGCCAAAAGCTTTGATGACATTAGCATTATCCCCACTTTCATTTTAACGCCACTGACTTATCTTGGTGGGGTGTTTTACTCGCTGTCATTACTACCTGATTTTTGGCAAGGCGTGTCAGCGCTAAACCCTGTGGTATATATGATAAACGTGTTCCGCTACGGCTTTTTAGGCTTTGCTGATATCAGTGTGCCGTTATCAATTGCCATTATGGTAGGCTTTTGTGCCTCGCTATGGTTTGTAGCATACTACCTTATTTCACGTGGCATCGGCCTACGTAGCTAGGTTTAGTTAGCTGTTAAGCTAGCTTGGTTAAGCTAGCTTGGTTAAACTTCCTTGGTTAAATGTAGCTGAGCAAGATTGTTGAAAGGACTCTAATGAGTCCTTTTTTGTTATTTGGCTGTCGCTTTAACTAAATCGCGACATAACTATGCTGCAATGGTAATTACTGAGAAAAACTTAATTCTTAGCTGTTAATGGAGGAATATCAGCTGATCATTTGCCATTTTAATCCTTTTCGCTTCCATTCTTAAACTTCTCTCATTCACTTAAGGCTTGACGATTGAGTCATTATTGTTTGGCATTAGCAGACTATTGTCGGGGTTAGTATTGGTTGAAGTGTAATAGTTAAATCTAGCTTTGAGCTATTTATTGTTGAAGCGCTACACATCAGTATTAATAATTCGTCATATGAATAGTTTTAAAAATACTAATAAAGGGGCTTAGCCTTTTTATATTATTCTTGGATATTACTTTTAATTTGAGTTGATATTAAATCTACTTATAGCTTCATTTAATCTAGTAACGTTATTTATTTAGCCGCTATTTGGGCAACCCCCTCGAATACTCTTCCTCTGTCAACCTGTCAACCTGTCAACTTGGCATGTTGATTTGTTGTTTTATTGATCTAGATCAAAAAAGTGTGTTTTTTATACACAAACTCAAAACTATAGACTACCGTTAATTATACAGGCTAGTTTAAATCTAAAGGCATAGTTATGTTGAGTTTTAACATAGGTGTGAATAAAAACTAGGGTTTGATTGGCCTTCCGAAATGATTCAAAAAATTTATTAAATGAACAAGAGAGCTGCCCAGTTCTCTTGGGGATTCCGTGCTTTTAAACTCAATTAATTATTTTATAAATAGGCCTTTTTATGTCAAATGATAACCTGTCTAATAATCCTGAAAATGATGCTCTTAATGATGCTGTTGAACAAGTAAACACAGAAGACTCGACGGTTTCATCATCTAAGGCTGAGAATAATCAATCAACAGTCACCAATACTGTTGCGACTGCGACATCATCGGTAGACATACAAACGGCAGAAGAAAGCTTGGCTCCTTCAGGCGGCTCAGAATCATCAACAGATGACTCTCAAACTGATGATGCAGAGGCCGCCAATGCCGAGGCTTCTTCTGCAGCCCCTAGTTCAACAGATTCTCAATCATCAGCTGTTGAAAGCTCAACCTCAGATGCTGATACGGAAGCAGCTAGTAGCTCTGCGGCCGAAGGGGCAGCTAATGCAGCCCCTGAAGAGGCTGTATCTTCAGGCGCCCAAAGTATCGGTGGGGCTGAAGGTGCTTCAACTAGTTCAGGTGCGCCATCTTCGTCAGCAACTGCGTCTGCAGCAACACCATCAAGTGCAAATAGCGAAACTGAAATATCTGATGGCGCCTCATCAACAGATGCAAGCACTGCGACCAACAGTGAGACTTTTGAGGTAAATGTTTCAAGTGATAACAATGCTGATGGTCAGATAGACGCTGATGATCTACCTACCACAGATACGACTACTGACTCGATGAGTTTTAATGTCGATGTGACCGCGGTAAATGATGCTGCCGAGGTAGAAGACCAAGCTTTCTCAATGAATGAAGACGGCGTTATCATCATTACCGATGAGCAGCTGCTGGCGAATGCGAGCGACATCGATGGTGATAACCT
>NZ_JAUOSH010000042.1:0-35368 GCF_030548765.1 Shewanella sp. 3_MG-2023
CTCCCCGGACTGGACTCGAACCAGTGACATACGGATTAACAGTCCGCCGTTCTACCAACTGAACTACAGGGGAATCGTCTTTAGCAATGTATTGCTGAGAACGGAGCGCATAGTAAAACGCCCTGATCAATCCGTCAACTCGAGATATAAAAAAAAGTGAAAAATTGATGTTAACTGCTCACCTAATACACATTGAGGCTTATAAATGGCCGTTATGGGTGTTTTTTAGTTAACTTATTTTTTGATTAAAACAGCTTTTAGAAATAAATGCTTGGTATTTCTAAAGCTTATATTTTCATATCGGCGCTAAAACAAGCTGATTTAAATGTTCAATACGCCTAATGTCACTTTTAGATTACTTTTTAGTGCTCAAGTGAATCTGCAAATAAGCCTGCCTGGTCAATTTAAGCTTTATGGTCATTACCACTTGTCGCAACTAAAGGACAGTTAAACGCTTCTATATTAGCTAAGTTCAAGCAAGCTGAGTAAAATAAAGACGTATCCCACTGCTTGGTCAAGCGGCTAATATAAGATGCTCGCTGTACATTTATAGGGCGACTTGAGTTATAGCGTTTGCTGGCTTGATATCTCTAGTCATAACTGCCATCAAATTGATCCATCAGCTAGCGCTATTCGTAACGCTGTTAATTGGATTTAAAATTGATTGAAGCTTTGCTTATGTCACAACGCAGGTATCAGCGCTTATTCACCATTCTTAACAACACCGAATAGGGAATACCAATAAAGGTTGCGCAGCAGTTTGTTTCACTCTTGGCAGAATAGTTAAAAATGGAGTAAGTATACTAGTAGTAATGGGTGATATGCAGCTTGAGTGTACTGAGCTAACGTCTTGATTAAAGTAAGTCAGGATATAGACTCAAGCAGGTATTTTAAGCTAAATGCTTGATGTTAATCACATGCTATTTAATTTGCTAAAACCTAATAATCGAAACAGTGCAATTGTTATGTAAATTTTTTCTAGTTCGTAAGTCTAACTTTCAAATGTAATTTTATTTCATGATAGTTTTTTTACGATTTTATTAAACCGCACCTATTGCAATAGCCCATCAGTATTGGGTTAGAGTGACTTATCCACTAAATCTGTGGATAAGCCTGTGTGTTACTCTTGAAATATGCCCTCAAGCCCTTATAAACATTGGTAGTGACTTAAAATCTACCAATATTCAGCATAAATAAAATTCTGTTTATTTTCAGAGTGATAAGAAATGCAATGCTTTTATTCTGATGAATGTTGTTTAGCGAGCCTTAATGTAAACAAGCTTAAGTTAATGTTGTGTATTAAATGGTGCATTCATGAAGGGATTTAGGCACTTTGTTCACCTAATGCAGCCTAAAACTCCGTTTGTAGCAATATTTCATATTTCTAAGCTTGAAATGTAATAAATTACTGCTAAGTGTTGTTTTCTATAAATCTCATTCGCAAAGATGGATGGCTTCAGTATAAAATGCACCTTCAACAAAGAAGGATATATCCTAGTGTCAGAATCGGTTTTTAATCTTGTATCAGACTATACACCTGCTGGTGATCAGCCCACGGCAATCAAGCAATTAGTTGATGGCTTAGATGCAGGCGTGGCTAAGCAGACCTTATTAGGGGTTACGGGCTCTGGTAAAACCTTTACGGTAGCCAATATTATTCAAACCTTAGGACGTCCAACGATTATCATGGCGCCAAACAAAACCCTTGCAGCGCAGTTATACGGCGAAATGAAAGAGTTTTTTCCTAATAATGCCGTAGAGTATTTTGTTTCTTATTATGATTATTATCAGCCAGAAGCCTATGTTCCGGCGTCAAATACCTTTATTGAAAAAGATGCCTCGGTCAATGCGCATATTGAACAAATGCGGCTCTCTGCAACCAAAGCCTTATTAGAACGCAAAGACGTGGTGCTGATAGCCTCAGTGTCGGCAATTTATGGTTTAGGTGACCCCGAACTTTATATGAAAATGCTATTGCATCTTCGTCAGGGTGATCTGATGGGACAAAGAGACATCATTACCCGCTTAGGTGAATTGCAATACACTCGCAATGATATTGATTTACAGCGTGGTACTTTCAGGGTTCGCGGTGAAGTGATTGATGTCTTTCCTGCTGAATCAGAGCGTGATGCAATACGAATTGAATTATTTGATGATGAAATTGAGCAGCTCAGTGAATTTGATCCATTAACAGGGCAGGTTACTAAGCGCTTAGCAAGAACCACAGTCTATCCTAAAAGTCACTATGTCACTCCTCGTGAAACGATTATCGAAGCAACGGAACATATTAAGGAAGAGTTAAGAGAACGCCGTCAGGAGCTTTTGGATAACAATAAGCTAATAGAAGCGCAGCGGATCTCCGAACGGGTGCAATACGATATTGAAATGATGGTCGAACTGGGTTATTGCTCTGGTATTGAAAACTATTCACGCTATCTATCAGGTCGTACAGAAGGCGATGGGCCGCCTACCTTATTAGATTATCTACCAGCAAATGGCCTGCTGATTATCGATGAATCACACGTTACTGTGCCACAAATTGGCGCTATGTATAAAGGTGATAGAAGTCGTAAAACAACCCTAGTGGAATATGGCTTTAGACTACCGTCAGCGTTAGATAACCGGCCGCTTAAGTTTGAAGAGTTTGAGCAATTAATGCCTCAAACCATTTTTGTCTCTGCCACGCCCAGTGATTATGAGTTTGAACAAAGTGATGGCGAAATTGCAGAGCAGGTGGTTAGGCCGACAGGTTTATTAGACCCTGAATTAGAAGTGCGCCCAGTGGCGATACAAGTAGATGATTTGTTATCTGAAATTCCAAAGCGTGTCGCGGCCAATGAAAGGGTTTTAGTCACAACCTTAACCAAACGGATGTCAGAAGATCTTACAGAATACCTCGATGAACATGGGGTGAAAGTACGCTATTTACATTCAGACATCGATACCGTTGAGCGAGTCGAAGTTATTCGTGACTTAAGGCTTGGCGTTTTCGATGTATTGGTGGGGATTAACTTACTTCGTGAAGGACTCGACATGCCTGAGGTGTCTTTAGTGTGTATTCTTGATGCTGACAAAGAAGGCTTTTTGCGCTCTGAGCGCTCTTTAATCCAAACCATTGGCCGCGCTGCACGTAATGTTAACGGTAAAGTGATCTTATATGCTGACAAAATTACCAACTCTATGGCAAAAGCCATGGAAGAAACCGAACGTCGCCGCACCAAACAACATGAGCATAACCTGAAATTAGGCCAAGTACCTAAAGGGGTAGTTAAGAAAATCACCGATGTGATGGACTTAGGCGATCCTCACCGTGGTAACAGTAAACATCAATATACCGCCTTCGGTAAAGTTGCAGAGAAATCGCCTGAATATGGCGATAAAAACACTAAGGTGCTAAGTGTTGCAGAGTTAGCCAAGCAGATTGATGTACTTGAAAAGCAGATGCATCAACATGCGCGAGACCTTGAATTTGAACAAGCTGCAGCCTTAAGAGATGAAGTAAAACAATTGCGAGATAAAATCATTATTAACAGTTAACGATTAAAATATCAGTTCTTAAAAAACCTATTAAGTAATGGCTTAAAGTGATAATTACTTTGCTGAGAGCCTTTTTTATTGAATGAAATTCAAAGGTATTTTGCCATATTTAAGCCATAAAAAAACGCGCTAATTAAGCGCGTTTTTATTGAGTGAGCCAGTTAGATTTAGAAGTTGGCTGACTTAGGTGAACGTGGGAATGGGATCACGTCTCGGATATTGCTTACGCCAGTAACATAAGATACTAGACGCTCAAAGCCTAAACCAAAACCTGCGTGTGGCACAGTGCCATAACGACGTAGATCACGGTACCACCAGTAATCTTCTTGGTCTAAGTTCATCTCAGCAAGACGAGCATCAAGAACGTCTAAACGTTCTTCACGTTGTGCGCCGCCAATAATTTCACCAATACCTGGTGCTAATACGTCCATTGCTGCTACAGTTTTACCGTCATCATTAAGACGCATGTAGAATGCTTTGATGTCTTTAGGGTAGTTTTTAACAACAACAGGCGCTTTAAAATGCTCTTCAGCAAGGTAGCGTTCATGCTCTGAATGTAAGTCGATACCCCATTCAACATCAAACTCAAACTTCTTATCACAAGCTTTAAGAATCTCAATGGCATCAGTGTAATCGATTTGGGCGAAGTCACTGGTCACGAATGCTTCTAAACGCTCAATGGCAGTTTTCTCTACTCGTTGAGCAAAGAATTCTAAATCATCACGACGTTCTTCAAGAACGGCTCTGAAACAGAATTTCAGCATGTCTTCAGCAAGTTTGGCCGCATCATCTAAATCAGCAAAAGCCACTTCAGGTTCAACCATCCAAAATTCAGCTAAATGACGGCTAGTATTTGAGTTTTCAGCGCGGAAAGTCGGGCCAAAGGTATACACTTTTGATAATGCACAAGCGTAAGTTTCAGCATTTAACTGACCTGATACGGTTAAGAATGATTCTTTACCGAAAAAGTCTTCGCTGTAATCAACCGTGCCTTGATCGTTACGGGGTAGATTTTCTAAATCTAACGTCGAAACGCGGAACATTTCACCCGCGCCTTCAGTATCAGAAGCAGTGATAAGTGGTGTAGAAACCCAGATATAACCTTGTTCATTGTAAAAGCGATGGATAGCTTGAGATAAACAGTTACGAACACGGGCCACTGCGCCAATAATGTTAGTGCGTGGGCGAAGATGAGCTAATTCGCGTAAATGCTCAATTGAGTGACGCTTAGCAGCCATAGGGTAAGTATCAGGGTCTTCAACTAAACCTGCAACTTCAACCTTGGTTACTTGCATTTCAAATGCTTGGCCTTTACCCGGAGATTCAACAACTTCACCAGTCATGATCACAGAGCAACCAGCAGTAAGCTTTAGCACTTCATTGGTATAATTTTCTAAATTATTCGGTACAACACCTTGAATAGGATCAAAACATGAACCGTCATAAACGGCTAGAAATGAAATACCAGCTTTAGAATCGCGGCGTGAGCGAACCCAACCACGTACCGTAACTTGCGAACCGATCGCAAAGTCACCTTTAAATACAGAAGCGACAGATGTAATGCTCATTGTTGCTTAGTTCTCCAATGAATCAATGATATAAATAGGGGCTTTATATTACCTTGAAATGGGCTTTTCACAAGGGTAAAAGCCGCTTGCAGGCAGATATTTTCACAAGTTTTAACAAACCCAGCAGAATCTGCTTAAAAATATTGCGGCAATATTACTTTTTTATCTGAAAATTCAGTTATAAGCGTATGACAAAGTGATGTATTTAAAACCTGCCAAACTTAACTAGCGGTGATATGTAGATGACCAAGGCTAATACAAGTCTTACTTAGGCTGCTATCAGTGGCTGGCGCTTAGCCGTTTACCAGTTTGGGGATTTTAGTGAGACTTATGCTAATAGAAGCCGCTGTTATAGCGATTTAAATTATAGCTAGTTCCAATATAGCGAGCTCAAAAGGATTGAGAACCGATTATTCTGGGAGCCTGCTTTAACTGTAACACTTGAATATGTCACAGGTAGCGGGTTTGTAATTCGCTAGCTTATTTGAATGGTTGGTATCATCTCGTTTGTAGGGAAACTAAACTTAAGTTTCTTTTATTAACCATTAAAAACGTTAGCTGAATTGTTTAAATGACAACAGAGTAAATTAATGATTGCCGCTGTTACTCCCCAAATGAATTTACCTTGATAGGGCATATAATGGACATCATAAAAGCTGCCATGACGTTGATACTGAATACTGTGTCGATTTTTAGGGTTTAAAAAGTGTTTAAGTGGCACCCAAAAAGCCTCGGCGACTTCTCCTGGATCTAGCGCTATCTCAAAAGGTTGTTTAACAATGCCGATAACTGGGGTTATTTCAAATCCGGTAAAGGTTGTATGGGGCGGAAATGTACCGATCACATCAACATTTTCAGGTAATAAGGCAATCTCTTCTTCAGCCTCTCTAAGGGCAGTAAAAATCATACTGCTATCTTGTTTATCTACTTTACCGCCAGGGAAACTAAATTGACCTGGGTGGGCGCGTAAATGTAATGCTCTTTTGGTTAGCAACAGTTGAAGCTCGCCATCTACTTCGAGTAAAGGCACTAATACCGCGGCTTTTCTAGAGCGAAGCTCTTTTGGTGGGGAAACAATATGGTTTGTTAATGTTTGCAATGAAAAGTGAATATTGAACTGCGTAGTATTCATCAAACGTCCCAGATAATCATATTGGTTTTATAAAAATAAAATGGCGCAAGTCTTCCCTTTAAATTAGCACAATAACCGTAAGTTTGACGGTTTTAAGCTGTTTATAAGCAAAGTTTTATGGCTGTTATTTTACTTTATAGGCCCTGCAGTAAAATTGGGTTTGGTTTTTTTGCACGTTTGCTGTGCGTTAATGCACCAAAGTGATTGTTTTTAATTACGCTTTTAATTTCGTTTTAAACAAGTTTGTAAATTTAATTTACAATCAGTTGGTTTTAAGATCTTGAAATTTAATATTTTTATTCTGTAACCTGATTGAAATTAAACTGTCGTTAAACTGTGATGTTGTGCTGGCATGGTAACTGCTGGGTTATTAATCAGTTAAGACATTCGCGAGGGCGACAAATATGGGACTAGGGAAGTTACTGTATTTGCAAGGCGTAGGCGCTGAGTTTATAGATTGCTTTGGCAACAATGTACAGATCCAGCCTCTAGATAGAAATGGAATTTTACAATCCATGTGTGTTAATGATGCATCAACTAAAGGTGCATCAACGAGTGACACGCTAAATAATATTGCTGCTAATCGTTCTTTTGTTAGCTCGACTTTAAGCGATGAATTTATTCAGCAACGGATTTTTGAATTAGATGCCGCGCCATGGTTACTGCCTCTGCATGGGTTTCAATGGAGCTATGTGGATGACCCTATTGTTGAGTTTCATTTACCTGAGCATTTTACTGGCAGCATAAAAGTTGAGATTGAAATTGAACATGGTGATAAATTTCATTTTCCAATCAGCCTCGGCCAAATGCGGGTTGTGGGTGATTATGGCATTGATGGTATCAGTTATCTTAAATATCAGTATCAATTAAATGATGACATTAATGCCCCGCTAGGCCTTGGTTACCACGGTATCAGTGCCACTGTTGAATCTGCAAGCTCCAGTGAAACATATACCGGTCAATTAATGATTGCGCCGCGCAGCGCCTATGTTCATGCTGACAGTAAAACAGCCAAATGGGGGCTTAGCACCCAACTTTATAGCCTTACTAGCCAAAGCCAGTGGGGGATTGGTGACTTTAATGATTTACAAAAGCTCATCGAGTTAGCTGCTGCCAAAGGCGCAGATTTTATTTTACTAAACCCATTACACGCTCTGGATTTACCAGAAAGTGCCAGCCCTTATAGCCCATCAGATAGACGTCGACTTAATCCGTTATACATTCACATCGAGTCAGTGGCTGAATACGCTGCCATTGAAGGGGTTATAACTTCTAAGCTTTGGCGAAATAAACAATATCAATTAGCTCAGTCTAGATTGCTTGATTACTGCGAGATACATGAAACTAAATTTTCTATTTATCAAATGCTGTTTAACGCGTTTATTAAAGAGCATAAAAACAACCACAGTAAACGCTATCTAGACTTTGCCTGTTTTAAGCAACAGCAGGGTGAAGGTTTAAGCCAATATGTCACCCACCAGCAACAGCGAAATTCGTGTTTTACAGATGCAGAATTTCTGTGTTATTTACAATTTATCGCTTATGAGCAATTACTTCAGTGTCAGGCAAAAGCCAAAACTGCAGGCATGTCCTTAGGGCTAATTCGTGATATGGCAGTCGGTGCCTCGCCTACGGGGGCTGAAGTCTGTGCAAATATCGATAATTTTTGTACCAATGCCAATATTGGTGCACCGCCAGATCCTTTTGCCCCTCAAGGGCAAAACTGGGGTTTAACGCCTTTTGACCCTATCAAATTAGCCCAGCATAAATTTGAGCATTTCATTGATTTGATCCGCTCGAATATGGTGTCTTGTGGCGGTTTACGAATCGATCATGTCATGGGCTTATTACGCTTATGGTGGTGGCCTAAGCAGGAAGGTTTAGGCAATGGGGCATATGTGTATTACCCATTGGATACTTTATTAGCCATTTTGTGCCTAGAAAGTCAGCGAGCCCAATGTGTGTTAATTGGCGAAGACCTTGGCATAGTGCCGCCAGAAATTGTCGCCAACCTAGCTAAAGCAAAAATATTTTCAAACGAACTATTTTACTTTGCTAAACATCATGACGGCTTTATGAACCCCGCCTTTTATAAGTCTCACAGTTTGATGATGCTAGCAAACCATGATGTGCCGACATTAACGGCGTGGTGGACTGCGGCAGATATTGAATTACGGCATCAGTTAAATCTGTATGACAACGAGCAACAACTTGATGAGGCGAAATCGCTAAGGCTGATAGAGAAACAACAACTACTGGATTTACTTAGTCAGCATCATCTTATCAAAGCCAATATTGTGATGGGTGAAGTTGATTTTGAGCAATTAATGCTTGCTTGGCTCCAGTTATCGGCATCGGGTAATTCAGCCCTATATAGCATTCAAATTGACGATCTGATCGATGAAGTCAAACCGATAAACATTCCCGGTACTTGGAAACAATACCCCAATTGGTGTCGACGCTTAAGTCGCACTTTAGAACAAATTTCAGCAGATTCAACAGTCAATAACAGGCTCGATGCCATCAATAAAACCAGACGTAGCAAATATATAGATGACAGCGGCAAGCCTGAATGGGCTGTTTACGGCTAATGCGAATAACGAACAGCGTAATCATTAATTCAAACATTTATGGAGCAATGCAAAATGACTAATAATGCCCCTTATTTTAATCATGGAACCGATACCGCATTACTGAGTGGTAATTTTACTGATGTATTTTCATTACTGGGTATGCATAAAGCCGACAATGGCAAATCTTTGATCGTTAGATGCTTCGTCAAAGGTGCAATAGAAGTTGAAGTGATCAGTCTAAAAGATGGTAAAAAAGTCGCTTCATTAACCCAAGTTGATGAGCAGGGTTTATTTGCTGGCACTATGGGACGACGGGTTAAGCCATTTTTATATAGCTTAAAAGTGACTTATCCAATGAGTATTGAAACCATAATCGATCCCTACCAGTTTGGCAGCTTGCTGGATGATGATGACATCTACTTATTTGCTGAAGGAAAGCAGCAAAAAAGCTACCAATTTCTAGGTGCGAACTGGAAGACTATCGCAGGTGTAGAAGGTGTTCATTTTTGTGTCTGGGCGCCGAATGCTCAAAAAGTTGCCGTAGTAGGTGATTTTAATCATTGGGATGGCAGAGCCAATATCATGCGCTTTCATCCTAGTAATGGCATTTGGGAAATATTTATTCCCAATGCTGATGCAGGCCAATTTTATAAATTTAGTGTCACTACACAAGATGGCGCTTTAACTGAAAAAGCCGACCCTTATGCGATTCAAATGCAAGCAGCGCCGGGTAATTCATCGGTTGTTCCACACAAAACTGATTATAAATGGCAAGACAAAAAATGGCTTAAGCAGCGCGCAAAACAGCAACTACATCAATTGCCTATGTCTGTTTATGAAGTTCATCTCGCTTCATGGAAGCGTAAAGGTGAGTGGGGCGATAGTTACCTCAGTTATCAAGACTTAGCTGATGAATTGATTCCATATCTTAAAGAAATGGGCTTTACCCACCTGCAACTGATGCCAATCAGTGAATACCCATTTGATGGCTCTTGGGGTTATCAACCTGTTGGTTTATATGCAGCAACTTACCGCTTTGGTGATCCCGTTGGCTTAAAAGCCTTTATAGATGAATGTCATCAACATGATATTGGGGTTTTATTAGACTGGGTGCCGGCTCATTTCCCTAAAGATCCTCATGGACTGGCTAAGTTTGACGGCAGTTGTTTGTATGAACATCAAGATCCACGTCAAGGGGAGCATCCTGACTGGGACACTTTAATATTTAATTACGGCCGCGGCGAAGTACAAAGCTTTTTACTCAGTAATGCCTGTTATTGGCTTGAAGAGTTTCACTTCGATGGGCTAAGGCTCGATGCCGTGTCTTCCATGCTATATCTCGATTACAGTCGAGAATCTGGTCAATGGCTGCCTAATGAGTATGGCGGACGCGAAAACATTCAAGCCATTGAATTTTTGAAATTGCTCAATGAGCGAATCTATGCCGCCTACCCAGGTGTCACTATGGTGGCAGAAGAATCAACCGCTTGGGGCGGAGTGACAGACACCACTGAAAATGGTGGCTTAGGCTTTGGCTTTAAGTGGAATATGGGCTGGATGAATGACTGCTTGAGTTACCTTAGTCGCGATCCCATTTACCGTAAACATCACCACCATGAAATGACCTTTAGCTTAGTGTATGCCTATACCGAGCAATTTATTTTGTCCTTAAGTCACGATGAAGTGGTGCACGGTAAAGGCTCGTTACTGCATAAAATTCCCGGTGATGATTGGCAAAAGTTTGCCACCTTAAGAAGCTTTTTAGGCTTTATGTGGGGCCATCCAGGTAAAAAACTGCTGTTTATGGGCACAGAGTTTGCCCAACGTGATGAGTGGAATCATAACCAAAGCCTAGATTGGCATTTACTGCAATACGCGCCGCACCAAGGCATGCAAGATTGGGTTAGAGATCTCAATAGCTTATACAGTGAAAGCCCTGCCTTATATGAACTGGACCATCAGCCATCAGGTTTTCAATGGCTGGATTGTGATAATGGTGATGCCAGTATCTTTAGTTTTATTCGCTATGCCAAAGACAGTGGGCAGCATTTAATATTTGTGGTCAATATGACCCCGCAAGTGCATTACGACTTTAGGGTCGGTTTACCTTCTGAAAATGATTATATCGAAGTGCTCAATAGTGATAGCCCGTGTTATGGCGGTAGCGCGGTAAGCAATGACACCATTATTAATACCGTTGTTGACTGGCAAGGCATGGCACGCAGTGGTCTGGTGACTGTACCGCCATTGGCGACGATTGTGCTCAGTGTTAAGGCCGCCCGCACCAGTTTAGAATCTGAAGAGGATTAACTATGGAATCGGTTAACCCTTTGCTTACAGGAAAGCCTTACCCCTTGGGCGCCAGCGTTGATGATAATGGCGTGAACTTTGCGCTATTTTCAGCTAACGCCACCCAAGTGGTGCTATGTCTTTTTGACGAGTTTGGGCTTAACGAACAACAATTTCCGTTAACCCAAAAAACCAGACAAATTTGGCATGGTTACTTGCCACAAGCGAAAGCGGGTACCTTATATGGTTATCGGGTTTATGGACCCTATCAACCCTTACTTGGGCACCGCTTTAATCATCATAAACTATTGCTAGACCCTTACGCCAAGCAGCTGTTTGGTGAACTTGAAGCTAACGATGCAACTTATGGCTATCAAATTGATAGCCCTGATTCTGATTTATCTTTTTGCAGCAAAGATAACGCCAAATACATGCCCAAATGCTGTGTAGTAGATGACAGAGCACTAAGAAACAGACCGGTTAAAAGGCTTAATATTCCTTTAGAGCAAACCATCATTTATGAAACCCATGTGAAAGGTTTTAGTGTGTTAAATCCTGAAGTAAATGATGATATTAAAGGCACTTATGCTGGCCTTGCAGCCCCCAGCAGTATCCAATATTTAACCCAGTTAGGGGTTAACTGTGTTGAACTACTGCCAGTGCAAAGCTTTTTCAATGAGCCATTTTTAATCGAAAAGAACCTCAGTAATTACTGGGGCTACAACAGCATTGGATTTTTTGCACCCAACGCAGCTTATATGAGTGGCGAGAGTATTACTGAGTTTCGTGACATGGTTGATAGCCTGCACGATGCGGGTATCGAAGTAATCTTAGATGTGGTTTATAACCATACTGCAGAAGGCAGTCGTTTGGGGCCCACCTTAAGCTTTCGCGGCATCGACAACGCCAACTATTATCGATTGGTGTCTAACGAACAGCGTTTGTATATCAATGATACTGGTTGCGGTAACACCTTTAATTCAAACCACCCGCAAGTGTTGCAATTGATTATGGACTCATTGCGATATTGGGTTGAAGTCATGGGAGTTGATGGTTTTAGATTTGATTTAGCCAGTTGCTTAGGCCGTGAAACCTATGGTTTTGATCCAGGATGTGGTTTTTTTGATGCCTTATCGCAAGATCCCGTGTTGTGTCAGGTGAAACTGATTGCCGAGCCTTGGGATATTGGTCCCGGTGGTTATCAACTGGGTAATTATCCTATCGCATTTAGTGAATGGAACGATCGCTACAGAGATACCATGCGCCGTTTTTGGCGCGGCGATCATGGGATGCTCCCTGAATTTGCCAGACGCTTTCATGGCTCAGACGATTTTTTTGAACACCATGGCCGCAGTCCATCGGCAAGTATCAATTTTATTACCAGTCATGATGGTTACACCTTAAAAGACTTAGTCAGCTTTAACCAACGGCATAACTTGGCTAATGGTGAAGGTAACCGCGACGGCCATCATGAAAACCTCAGTGCCAATTACGGCGAAGAAGGCGAAACCAGCAAGGTAGTTATCAATCAAACTCGTCAACGCCAGCAGCGAAACTTTCTTGCCACACTTTTGCTGTCCCAAGGGGTACCCATGATGCTGAGTGGCGACGAAATGGGTCACAGTCAGCACGGTAATAACAACGCCTATTGTCAAGATAACAAGATCAGTTGGATAGACTGGCAAGTCATTGATTGGTCATTAGTCGAATTTACCTCGCAATTAATTAACTTACGTCAGCGTTTCCCGATTTTATGCCATCGAGACTTTATTCATGTGCCTGATAATAAACGCGATAGTGGCTTTGTTTGGTATGGCCGTGATGGTGAACCTATGTCAAAACGTCAATGGAGTGAACAAAGTTGTCGTAGTTTGGCCGTGGCGATAACTTCCGGTGAATCAGCGCTACAACAACCCCACGCACTATTACTGATACTCAATGCTGATGTTGAAAGTCAGACATTTACCTTACCGAGCTTAAATTGTTATGACCCTTGGCAATGTTTGCTGTCAACCCAAAACCTTAATAACGACAATTTAGCGCAAAGTGAATTGATTAAAGAAAGTAAGGCAGTACTTCAAAGTCGAAGCCTGATGTTATTTCATGCCAATTTTCAACTAGTTCAAGATAAGGAATTAATCGATGACAGTCACTAAAAGGAAAACCCGCGAGAAAAAACCGGCCACAAAAGCGGCTAAATCGACACTCAAAAATGAGCCAATAAGTAATGACCATCTAGATTGCGATCCTTGTGACAGTTTAGATGCCACCTTTAAGCGACAACTTCAAGGGGTGTTAAGCCGTGATGAAAATGCCACCAATGATATGTATGGCGCGTTAGCGTCAGCGGTTAAAGCCAATTTACTGCAACAATGGCGAGAAACACGCTTAAAAGACAACCAATATCAGCAAAAACAAGTGGCTTATTTATCGCTGGAGTTTTTGATGGGCCGTACCTTGGGTAATGCTTTACTCAGTTTAGATTTAACAACAGAGACTCGTGAGGCGCTAAATAGCTACGCAGTAGATTTAGAAACCTTACAAGAAGCCGAGCTTGATGCTGGGTTAGGTAACGGCGGTTTAGGCCGCTTAGCCGCGTGCTTTTTAGATAGCTGCGCCAGTTTAGACCTAGCGGTTGTCGGTTATGGTATTCGCTATGAATACGGCATGTTTAAGCAAAAAGTGGTTGATGGATATCAAATAGAGCAACCGGATCGCTGGTTAAGAGAAGGCAATCCATGGGAAGTGAGATTAGCCAATCACACCATTACCGTGCCATTTTTTGGCCATACAGAATCCTATGTCGATCTACAAGGTCATCGTCATTATGTGTGGATTGATACTCAAGATGTCAACGCAGTGCCACACGATATGCCAGTACCCGGCTATAAAAACGGTCGGATTAATACGTTAAGGCTGTGGAAAGCTGAAGCCACTGATGATTTTGATTTAGCGGAATTTAATGATGGTGATTATACCGAGGCCGTGGCCCGTAAAAATATGGCCGAACAAATTACCATGGTGCTGTACCCCAATGACGCCAGTGAAAATGGTAAAGAGCTGCGTTTAAGGCAGCAGTATTTTTTATCTTCGGCCAGTTTACAGGACATTTTACTGCGCTATGTGGCGGTTCATGGCAGCGATTTTAGTCGCTTTAGTGAGCTTAATGCCATGCAACTTAATGATACTCACCCCAGTATTTCAGTACCTGAATTAATGCGTTTGCTCATGGATACCTATGGCTTGGATTGGGATCAAGCATGGGATATTACCTCAAGCAGCGTGGCATACACTAATCACACCTTGCTACCAGAAGCGCTAGAGCGCTGGCCTGTGCGCATGCTAAAGCACATGTTGCCACGCATTTTGGACATTATTTATGAAATTAATGCCCGTTACCTCGAAGCCGTTGCTCACCATTGGCCAGGTGATAATGACAAATTAGCGGCGATGTCGATTATCGAAGAAGGCCACGAACCCCATGTGAGAATGGCATACCTTGCAATTGTGGCTAGCTTTTCGGTTAATGGCGTCGCAGGTCTGCATACCCAATTATTAAAGTCTGGTTTGTTTAATGATTTTTATCAGCTATGGCCACACAAATTCAATAATAAAACCAATGGCGTTACCCCAAGGCGCTGGCTGGCCCATTGTAATCCGCGCTTGGCACAATTAGTCAGCCGCCGATTAGGTGACAGTTGGGTGACCGATTTAACCCAGCTGACAGCCCTTAATGCCTTTACCGATGACCAAGCTTTTTTGCAGCAGTGGCAAAGCGTCAAATTTGATAACAAGGTCGATTTAGCTAAATTGGTGGCAGCTGAGTGTGAGGTTGAATTTGACCCAAAGATGATGTTTGACGTACAGGTTAAGCGCATTCATGAATACAAACGCCAGTTACTGAATATATTGCATGTTATTCATTTATATCAACGCATTGTGGCGGGTGATACCCAAGGGATGCAGCCCCGTTGTGTGCTGATTGGCGGCAAAGCGGCGCCTGGTTATGCCATGGCCAAGCAAATCATCAAACTCGCCAATAATGTGGCCCATATGGTGAACTCAGATCCTGTGGTAACGCCATATTTACGTTTTGCTTTTTTGCCAAACTATAACGTCAGCGCCATGGAAAAGATTTGCCCAGCAACGGATTTATCTGAGCAAATCTCCACTGCTGGTAAAGAAGCATCGGGCACCGGCAATATGAAATTTATGATGAATGGCGCTCTCACTATAGGCACTCTCGATGGTGCAAACGTTGAAATGCTTGAAGAAGTCGGTGATGACAACTTCTTCTTATTTGGTCTTAATGCTGACGAGGTTAGTCAGCTTAAATCTCACTACAACCCCCATCAATATATTCAACAGTCACCCGCACTCAAACATGTGTTAGAGATGCTTAAAAGTGGCCATTTCAATTTAGTGGAACCGGGTATTTTTGACAGCATTATTGCTGCCATTGAAGACCCATATGATCAATGGATGATCGCCGCCGATTTTGATGCATATCGCGTAGCACAAGAAAACGTCGCTGCTGCCTATGCCAATCAAGAACACTGGACTCAAATGAGTATTAGAAATACTGCATCCAGCGGACGTTTTTCTAGTGACAACACTATTAGTGCGTATCGTGACGACATTTGGTTTGCCAAATAATCACGCCATTATATTTTCAGCAAGTTGCTGAGTTTAAAGTTAGGAGTCTTAATATATGTCAAATGCTCGTTATATTAGTAATCTTACCCGTGATACCTATGCATTAATTCTAGCTGGTGGTCGAGGCTCTCGCTTACATGAGTTAACCGATTGGCGTGCTAAACCGGCGTTATATTTCGGAGGTAAGTTCCGCATTATTGATTTTCCATTATCAAACTGCATTAACTCAGGGATCCGCCGTGTTGGGGTAGTCACCCAATACAAATCTCACTCGTTAATTCGGCATGTTAGCCGTGGTTGGGGCCACTTTAAGAAAGAGCTGGGCGAGTCAGTGGAAATCTTGCCAGCATCACAGCAAACCTCAGGCAACTGGTATGAAGGCACTGCTGATGCGGTATTTCAAAATATCGATATTATCCGTCATGAGTTACCTAAATACGTGATGGTGTTATCTGGGGACCACGTTTATCGAATGGATTATGCCGGTTTACTGGCCGCTCATGCGGAATCTGGCGCTGATATGACAGTGTGCTGTTTAGAAACGCCCATTCCTGAAGCGGCTAATGCGTTTGGGGTAATGGAAGTGGATGAAGATATGCGAGTGGTCGGCTTTGAAGAAAAACCTGCCGTGCCTAAATCTATCCCAGGTAATGAAGAGTTTTGTTTAGCATCGATGGGCAACTATGTGTTTAACACTAAGTTTTTATTCGATCAGTTAAAGAAAGATGCCAATAACGAAAACTCAGACCGAGATTTTGGTAAAGATATTATTCCGTCTATTATCGAGCACGCCAATATATTTGCTTTTCCGTTCACCAGTGCTGTACCTGATGAGCCAGCATACTGGCGTGATGTGGGCACCTTGGATTCATTTTTTCAAGCCAATATGGAGTTACTGTCACCCACACCAGCACTGAATTTATATGATGCTAAGTGGCCAATTTGGACATATCAGGAACAACTTCCACCCGCTAAATTTGTTTTCGATGATGATGATCGCCGTGGTATGGCGGTAGATTCAATCGTTTCTGGTGGTTGTATTATTTCAGGTGCTAAGGTCAAGCGTAGTGTGCTGTTTGATGAAGTGCGTGTGTGTTCATACTCCTTTGTCAAAGACTCGGTGTTGTTACCTGATGTGGTAGTACTTAAAAATTGCCGCATTCAAAATGCCATTATTGATCGCGGTTGTATCATTCCTGAAGGTATGGAAATTGGCTTTAATCGCGCTCAAGATATCGCCCGTGGCTTTAGAGTCTCAGAAAAGGGTGTGACCTTGGTGACAAGAAAAATGCTCGGTTTAGCAGTGGGATACGAGTAACGACTGATTGGTTTAATTGATTGGCAGATTTAACTAGCAAGTTAAATCTGCTTTTTCTAGATGTAAAAGTGACTTAAAAATCGAACTTGAACTTTTAGCTAGGCTCTTTAGCTAGAACTTTAAACTAGACCTCTAGTCATGGATTGAAAGGTAAAAACCGTGATAAAAGTATTAATGATTGCAGCTGAGAACGACGCGATATCTGGCGCTAAAGTTGGTGGTATGGCTGATGTTATTCGCGACTTGCCACCAGCGTTAGCGACCGAAGATATTATTGTGGATGTGGCTATGCCTAATTATGGCTATATTGCACAAACCTATAATGCCAATAACATCGGCACTGTAGCGGTAAAATTTGGCGCTAATATTGAAATCGTCAGCGTGGCGCAAATGCTAAGACCCAGTGTTGACGGCAATACAAACCTTAACAGCCAAGTGTACTTATTTGACCATCATTTATTTAATAGCGAGGGGAATCAAGTTTATAGTGCAGGAAGTAATGATAGGCCCTTTGCTGATGACGCCACTAAGTTTGCCTTATTTAATTTAGCGGTAGCCCAAGCTTATATTGATGGTTTAATCCCCGAAGTTGATGTGATGCATATGCATGACTGGCACGCCGGAATGCTGGTGATGTTACGGGCATTTGACCCACAATATGCCATGTTAAAGCAATGCAAATGTGTATTCTCGATTCATAATTTAGCCCTGCAGGGCATAAGACCCATACGTGATGATGTCTCATCATTTGCAGCATGGTTTCCTGAGCTAACGCACCTTTTAACAGATGAGCAAAAAGCTCATTTAAGCGATCCACGATATCCTAACTGTGTAAACCCAATGAAAATGGGTATTGAGCTCAGTGACAAGGTGCATTTAGTATCGCCGACCTATGCTCATGAGGTGTTAATGGCATCCGATCATCAAAATGGTTTTTTTGGTGGTGAAGGCTTAGAAGCGTCCATGTTAGATAAACATAATCGTGGTGACATTGTAGGAATACTCAATGGCTGCGTTTATGAGAATGATAACAGTGGTGTTAATGATAGTGATGTTAATAGTGCTGAAAGCGAATTGACCACTGCAAAACCTGATAAGAAAACCGCCTCCCAATCGATCAATCAACTATTAGTGAAATCACAAGATGCAGTCATTAAATGGTTAGGTAAAACAGACTCTGCTCGCAGTGTCGATCAAATAGCTTTAGCGCGTGTACAACAATGGCAAATGCAACAAATCAACCAAGCGAGCTCGATTGATTTCTTAATGACATCAGTAGGGCGGTTAACAGATCAAAAGGTGTTGCTGTTACGTCAACCCTATCCCGTTGTGGCAAACAGTACTGGCCAAAGCCTATTAGACGCTATGCTGATTGAGTTAAAACGATTAAAACCCCAAGGGGTGTTTATGCTACTGGGGAGTGGCGATCATGTCATAGCCAAAGAGTTTCAACAGGTCGCATCAAGGCACAGTAACTTTGTGTTTATTAATGGCTATGATCAGCAATTATCCGATGAACTTTATCAGTTAGGTGATTTGTTTGTCATGCCAAGTAGCTTTGAGCCTTGTGGTATCAGCCAATTATTAGCCATGAAGCAAGGTCAGGTGTGTATTGCCCATGGGGTAGGTGGTTTACGCGATACCATTAAAGATCAGCAAACCGGTTGGTTATTTGAAGGTCATAATTTAGCTCATCAAGCGGAACAATTTATTCAGGTGTTAATTAACGCCTTAAGCTTGAGTAATGAGCAACCTGAGCAATATCGTCAAATGGAGATTGCTGCCAGTCAAGAACGCTTTAGCTGGCAACAGGTGGCTAAGCAATATCGCCAGCAGTTATACAGTTGAATACCTTTTTACTACTAAGTTAAAGGTTAAGTAAAGCGGCAGTGTGATGATTGTGAGATTTAACTCAACCCTTAGCTTAGTTAAGTTTTAGCTGAGTTAACTTTCGTAAGCTTCAGCTTAACCCTTAACAGAGCTGTTACTATGGTTGAATTAATATGCTTGTTTTAGAGCTTTTCTAATATAGGCAGAATCTTACTGACCTTATCAAAGCATTCTTGATACTCAGCATCGGCATTAGAATCTGCCACTACACCGCCACCGGCCCAGCAATAAATCTTATCTTCTTCAGTCAGCAAGGTTCTAATGGTAATGCTGGTATCCATAGTGCCATCTTGACTGATATAACCAATACTGCCGCAATAAATACTGCGTCTTGATGGCTCTAATTCTTCGATAATTTGCATGGCTCTAATTTTGGGCGCGCCAGTGATAGAACCACCCGGAAAGGCTGCCTTGATAATATCGATGGCAGACAAATTAGCCGCGAGGGTAGCTTCAATGGTGCTGACTAAATGATGCACCGCAGGGAAGCTCTCAATATCAAATAACTTGGGCACATTAACTGTGCCCGCAGTGGCGACTTTACTGATGTCATTACGCAGCAAATCCACAATCATCACGTTTTCAGCGCGATCTTTTATTGAGTGCTGTAACTGCTGGGCTTTTTGTTTATCAATTTCTGCATCTGCTGAGCGAGGCAAGGTGCCCTTAATAGGCTTAGTAGAAATCTTATCACCAGAAAGTTGAATAAATCGCTCTGGCGAAATTGACATTATGCAGTGATTTTCCAATCTCAAGAAGGCTGAAAAAGGGGCTTTATTGGCTGCAGATAACGCACAATAAGCTTGCCACTCATTGCCATGATAGTTAGCTGAAAACCGCTGAGTTAAATTTATTTGATAGCAATCGCCAGAATGCAAATATTGTTGCACCCTATTAAATTTGTCTTGGTATTGCTGGCTTGTAGTTTGATCCTCCCAAGGGGAGGTTAGTTTGAATTTTGGCTGCGTGGATTTGTTTTTGGTTATTTTTTTAGTTGCGACCTCAATTTTATTCAATGCAGTATCAAGGGCAATTTGGCCTTGATAATGTAAACCAAACCAGCATTGCTGTTGATAGCAATAGATTAAGCAAAAGTCATAAAAACCCACGCTCATTTCAGGCAAGTGAATATCTTGCATAGCGCTGTCTGGCAGTTTTTCTATCACTCTACCCAAGTCATAACTAAAGCTACCTAATGCGCCGCCGCTAAAAGGGAACTTGCATGGCTGTTTTGTCGGGTAAAGTGTTTGCTGCAGCTGAGCTAGATTATCAAAAACAGCTTGCTGACTATCAAAGCTCGCTAGTAACGGGCTTAACGCTTCATCGACAATAGTGAGTTTACTGAGGTTATTTTGATATGTTAAACAAGCAATTGGACTAATAGCAATAATGTCATATTTAGCATCAGTATGGGCTGCGTTGGCCGAATCTAACAGCATAGCCCAAGGCTTGTGGCAGAAATGTTCAAACAAGGTGTGCGTACTAATATTCCAATCCAGTTGCTGAATTGCCAGCGATTGCTTGCCCCGAGAATGCATGTTGTAACCTATTTAAAATGTGATGTAGCCCAAAAACGTTGGAAAGAGTATCATATTGTCCCTGAAAGGATTAATAGCTAATTGAAGGCAATTTTAAAATTGCATTCATATAAAAATAAAACAAGTTATGCCGCAATGGCTGCTGGAGCGCCCCTATATGTCTACAAACTCATCTGCTAATGTCGTGATCAAGCAAGCTGACTTTATTGAAAGCATTGCTGATTCTCTGCAGTATATTTCGTATTACCATCCTAAAGATTTCGTTGATGCAATGGCTAAGGCCTACGATCGTGAAGAAAGCGAGGCTGCAAAAGATGCCATCGCACAGATTTTGATTAACTCACGTATGTCAGCAGAAGGTAAACGTCCTTTATGCCAAGACACAGGTATTGTGACCAGTTTTGTCAAAATTGGTATGGCAGTGCAGTGGGACAAAACCGATATGACGGTTCAGGAAATGGTAGATGAAGGTGTACGCCAAGCTTACCTGAATCCCGATAACCCTTTACGTGCATCAATCGTTGCCGATCCTGCAGGTTCCCGCAAAAACACTCGCGATAACACGCCATCTGTAGTTCATATTGATATGGTGCCAGGTAATCATATTGAAGTCATGATCGCAGCAAAAGGCGGCGGATCAGAAAACAAATCAAAAATGGTGATGTTAAACCCGTCAGATGATATTGCTGCGTGGGTTGAAAAAACCTTACCGACTATGGGCGCAGGTTGGTGTCCGCCAGGTATGTTAGGCATAGGTATTGGTGGCACAGCTGAAAAAGCCGCGGTACTTGCAAAAGAGTCGTTAATGGACCCGGTTGATATCCATGAGCTAATGGAGCGCGGCGCTGAAACCACTGAAGAGAAGCTTCGTTTAGATATCTTTGAACGTGCCAACAATACGGGTATTGGCGCGCAAGGCTTAGGCGGCTTGACCACGGTACTTGATATTAAAATTAAATCAGTGCCGACTCACGCAGCGTCAAAACCTGTGGTAATGATCCCTAACTGCGCAGCAACACGTCACGTGCATTTCCATTTAGATGGCACTGGCCCTGCTGACTTAGTGCCGCCATCATTAGCTGATTGGCCTGAAATTACCCGTGAAGCAGGTGAGAATACTCATCGTGTTAATTTAGACACAGTCACTCAAGCTGAAATCGAAACCTGGAAAAGCGGCGATACCTTATTACTTAACGGTAAAATGCTAACAGGTCGTGATGCGGCTCATAAGCGCATTCAAACCTTGATTGAATCAGGTGAAGGTTTACCTGATGGCGTCGACTTTACTGGTAAATTTATTTACTACGTAGGGCCTGTTGATCCAGTAGGCGATGAAGTTGTGGGCCCTGCAGGCCCAACAACCGCAACCCGTATGGATAAGTTCACTGATCTTATGTTAGATAAAACGGGCTTAATGGGCATGATTGGTAAGTCTGAACGTGGGCCACAAACCGTTGAATCAATCAAAAAACACAAAGCCGTTTATTTAATGGCTGTCGGCGGCGCTGCTTACTTAGTATCTAAAGCGATTAAGAAATCTCGTGTGGTGGCTTTTGAAGACTTAGGTATGGAAGCTATCTATGAATTTGATGTTCAAGATATGCCGGTTACCGTGGCTGTGGATACTCAAGGCGTTAATGCCCATGAAACAGGTCCGGCAATTTGGAAAGTTAATATTGCTAATGCCAAAACCAAATAAGCGTTAATTTTAATTTCACGTTATGGTTTTTGTGGTTAATTTCGTCAAATAGCGCAAATAATCTCGCTCAGGTTTGGATTGTGTCAAAATCCTATTGCCTGAGCGTTTTTGTTTGGGTAGTGTGCTATCAGTACTTATTATTGGTATTTTTGAAACAGTGTACTTTCAGTCTGTAAACTGTTTGATAACAGCATTTCATCGATTAATCATTTTGCTGTGATGTAGCACTAAAAAATAACACAGACATTGGTAACACAACAAAAATTAAAAAGAGAACTTCATCAAATGAAAAAATCGTCAATTTTACTCGCTATTGCAACTGCAGGCTTTGCCTTGTCAGTACAAGCAGCAGAGCCTGCTAAAACCCCCTTTAATGTTCAACAACTTGTAAAGTTGAATAAGCTTCATTCTGCCGCTGTATCAAATGATGGCAGCAAGTTAGTGTATGCCGTTAAGTTAATTGACGAGCAGGGCGACAGCAGCTCTGATTTATACTTACTGGATCTGAGTGATAAAAATGCTAAGCCAGTTCAAATTACCTCACATAAAGGCACTGAACATGACGTAACTTTTAGTGTTGATGGTAAATCAATTTACTTCTTAGCAGCGCGTAACGGTTCTAGTCAGTTATTTAACTTAGCCTTAACTGGTGGCGAAGCGATGCAAGTGACTGACTTACCATTGGATATCAATGGCTATAAGTTATCAAATGACGGCAAACAAGTTGTCATGAACATGCGCGTATTTCCTGACTGTAAAGACTTAGCTTGTACGGTTGATCGTATTGAGGCTGAAGAAAACAAAAAGACCACGGGTCGTGAATACAAACAACTCATGGTTCGCCATTGGGATACATGGGAAGATCACGCCCGTAACCATTTGTTTGTCGGTCAGCTAAATGGCAAGCCAGTAACAGATGTTGTTGATGTTACCCAAGGTTTAGATACTGAAACCCCGCCAAAGCCTTTTTCAGGCATGGAAGAGGTGACCTTTACCGCAGATGGTAAACACATTGTTTATAGCGCCAAAGCCCCAAGCAAAGATCAAGCATGGACGACCAACTATGATCTATGGAAAGTGTCTGTTGCTGGTGGCACGGCTGAAAACCTAACGCCAGATAATAAAGCATGGGATGCACAACCGACTTATTCTAAAGATGGTCGTCAACTGGCTTATCTTGCGATGAGTAAGCCTGGATTTGAAGCTGACCGTTACCGCATTATGTTGCGTGACACAGTTACTGGCGCAGAAAAAGAAGTGGCACCGTTATGGGATCGCAGCCCAAGCTCACTGACCTTCAGTGATGATGGCCGCACGCTTTATGTCACGGCGCAAGATGTAGGTCAAGTGACCATCTTTGAAGTTAACACTCAGTTTGGTGATGTCCGTCCGATATACAATGATGGCAGTAACAACCTTGTCGCAGTGACAGAGTCAGGGCTTATTTTCAGCAACAAATCATTAGTTGAGCCGGGCGACTTATATAAAATTAGCCTTGAAGGTGAAAACCTCACCCGTTTAACCAATGTTAATGAAGACAAATTAGCTGAAATTCAATTTGGTGAGTTCCAGCAATTTAACTTCAAAGGTTGGAATAACGAGACAGTACACGGTTACTGGATTAAACCTGCTAATTATGAAGCCGGTAAGAAATACCCAATCGCATACTTAGTTCACGGTGGCCCGCAAGGTTCATTTGGTAACTCATTCAGTGGTCGCTGGAATGCACAACTTTGGGCTGGCGCAGGTTATGGTGTGGTTATGGTCGACTTCCATGGCTCAACCGGTTATGGACAAGCCTTTACTGATTCAATCACCCAAGATTGGGGTGGTAAACCGCTTGAAGACTTGCAAAAAGGCCTAGCAGCGGTTGGTCAACAACAAAAATGGCTAGATACCGATAATGCCTGTGCATTAGGTGGCTCATATGGCGGCTACATGATGAACTGGATCCAAGGTAACTGGAGCGATGGCTTTAAGTGTCTTGTAAACCACGCTGGTTTATTTGATATGCGTAGCATGTACCACGTAACAGAAGAGCTTTGGTTTCCTGAGTATGAATTTGGTGGTACATACACTGAAAATAAAGAACTATATGAGAAGTTCAATCCAGTAAACTATGTTGAAAACTGGAACACACCAATGTTAGTGATCCACGGTGAGAAAGACTACCGCGTGCCTTATGGGCAAGGACTAGCGGCATTTACTTACATGCAGCGCAATAACATCCCATCAGAGCTATTAATGTTCCCTGATGAGAACCATTGGATCTTAAATCAAGATAACCTACAGCAGTGGTACAAAAACGTACTAGGTTGGATGGATCGCTGGACTGAAAACAAATAGTTTTACGGTTAGGCGAACAAAAAAGAGATGCTATTTAGCATCTCTTTTTTATGGGCTGAAAAATTAATTACTCTGAAATGGGTAATTTTTCAGCTAGATAGTTTCGAGGCTTGTTTTATCGACTATATTGAGTTCTGTAGATGGGCACTTTTGAGCCGTTTTAGTAATACATACAAGGTAAGTTAATCTTCTGCGTGAACCCGTCATTTTTCGATGACCATTTTTATGACAGATCCTAGTACGTTTACTCATAGTGTTTACCCATAGTGATTTCAATCTACTTACTGTCGTTAATAACGCCGATTAAGTAACTAACATTCAATAATGAGGTTTATTGTAACAGTACAAAGCTTGATGATGAATTTTTATAGCGCTTTTTTACTCGATTATGTCATTAAATTTCATTTATGTCGTAAGTGGTGTTTGTAGACATTGAATTTTGTTAATTGGCTCCGAAAAGCTATTGTCGTAAAAGTAAATTAAGGTCAGATTAGGTTTATTATTAACTAGCTCATATTTGTAAGAAAATACATTTGTAAAATGCATAAAAAGCAGTAGAGTTGCGCGATTATTTTTTTGACCACAAAACCATTGATATAGAGGGTAAGCTCGTGGATTTAATGCTTTACGTTAAGTTTTTCTTAGGATTGATAGCAATTATCAACCCTGTGGGCTTATTGCCTGTGTTTGTGACCTTAACCAGTCACCAAACTGAGGTAGAACGTAACCATACAGGTAAAGTGGCAAACTTTGCCGTGGTGATTATTTTGTTAACCACGATTTTTATTGGAGAGCATATTTTAAATATGTTCAGTATCTCTTTATCAGCCTTTAGAATTGCCGGTGGCAGTTTGATTGCGATCATCGCGATGTCTATGCTGCAGGGTAAATTGAGCCAAGTGAAACGTAACCAAGAAGAAGACCGTGAAGCATCAGGCATGGAGTCGGTTGCTGTGGTACCACTGGCATTGCCATTAATGGCTGGTCCTGGCGCCATTAGTTCAGTTATTGTATTTTCTTCTACTAATAACTCATTGGTGGACATGATAGGTATGTCCATTACGGTGATTATTTTTGGTTTAATGAGTTTTGGTTTGTTCAGAATGGCACCGATTATTTTTAAGTTGCTAGGTACAACAGGCATTAACGTCATCACGCGTTTAATGGGGCTGCTAATGCTTTCAATTGGTATTGAAGTGATAGCTGCCGGTATTAAAGGTTTATTCCCAACGCTAATGAGTTAATAACGTGCTTTATTTAATCAATCGAGCAACGGAATTGCTCGATTTGAACAGCAAACGTCCAAGAGTTTGTAAAACATCGATTTCTGCTTGACCTCAAATACGCATTTGCGTAAAGTACCGCTCGTTCTACAACATAAGGTTTTTCATAATTACCTTATATTCAATAGTGTTAGCTTATAGCAGTATAGATAAATAGAACCGTGCCACTCACACGTTAAAATGATTGCAACAAATTAGGTGACGTGTCCGAGTGGCTGAAGGAGCACGCCTGGAAAGTGTGTAAAGGGCAACCTTTCGAGAGTTCGAATCTCTCCGTCACCGCCAAATTCTCCAAGCTATTTTTATTTAAATCCCCAAGTTATTATTTAAACCTCTAAGCTATTAATTAAATCCTCAAGTTATTCTTTAATTTAAAAAATTGATTTGTTTTAGCAAACTCAGTATAAAAACTAGGATTTTATTAATGCTTAGTATTTTTATACTGACATCAGCAATTAATCATCACTATAAAATTATCCCTCATAAAGACTTTGTCAGCCTTAACACTGTTCTATCATCTACATTTAGTGTCGTCGATATGAATTTGACAAGTCAAAGCGTGACTTATTTGAGTCTTGTACCTTTTGAGTCTGTTGCTATTTTGTTGTATCAGTTCAATGATTTAGCTAAAATAATTTTCCTTTCGATTTTGTTTTTAGCGGCGTTAAATTAATTTAGGTATCTAATTAAAGGGGATTTTTATATGTTCGCACAAATTTTTATCGTTTTTGTAGGCTTAGCCAGTTTGATTTTAGGTATACAAGATGGCGATTATTTATGGGCTTTTTGTGGGCTGATTATGTTTACAGCTTCGGTTGTAACACTCTATTACCTTAAAACGGGTAAGGTATTTGGCGACGATAAAAACAACCAATAAATGATTCACTTGAACGATTAAAGCAAATACTTTTAAGGATAATAATGATGAAATGGCTATTTATTTGTCTATTTACTTGCCTATTGGCGCTGACAAGTGTGTTACCCGTCGGGGCAAATGATACTGTCATTCAGCGCGCTTATGAGTCTAAAAGCGGCGATGTTCAAGTTAACGGCAGTGGTCGTGTGGTTCATATTCTTGCTGATGATAATCAAGGCTCAAGGCATCAAAAATTCATTCTAAAACTCAATAGTGGCTTAACCTTGCTGGTAGCCCACAATATTGATTTAGCCCCGAGAGTTTCAAATTTGCGTGTTGGTGACCTTGTTGAGTTTTATGGTGAATATGAATGGAGCAAAAAAGGCGGGGTGATCCATTGGACCCATGCAGATCCTGCAGGGCGACACGCCGAAGGCTGGTTAAAGCATGATGGTACTACCTATAAATAATTAATGTTTTTTTAGTTTTATTAGATCAACAAGGAAGTTTTAAATGAATATTAGTATCACCAACAGAAATCTACTACTGCACATCTTAATCAAAGGTGTTTTACTTTGGGGGATCTCAACTGCGATTTTATTCCAGTTGATTATGCACTTAACAGGAGAAGAACACTTTTTTGATGGCATAGTGCTATCTTTAATTACTTTTCCTATTGGTGGTATTTTTTATGGTTATTTAACTTGGCGATTGCAGCATAAATCAAAAAAATAGCTTTATATATTATAACGGCCATATAGGTCGTTCATTTAGTGGAGTAAAGCTTGAACATTACTAGAGATAGCGTACTAACGCTGGCGACATTTTTCTCACTGGTTATCGTATTTTATGTTGTAGGCTACTGGTTAATTTTTAGGATGGGTCAAGCAACACCGCTAATGCTCTCTGTTGGCGCTGCCACTATCTTAACGTGTATTATTCGTAAGCGGAGCCTTTCAGGTCTTGGTTGGCACTGGGGGCAGTGGAAATACCAATGGCTAAGTTATCTTGTTCCTTTTGCCATCGCGTTAATGGCATACCTGTTGGTTTGGTTATTAGGTGTCGCAGACTTTTATGATGCTGATTTCTTGTTTACACAAAAACAAAAGTACAATTTAGTTCATTGGAACGACGCCAGTATATTTTTATTTCATTTTATATTAGTTGCGACAATCAGTTTTTTTGTGTCTTTACCTTCGATATTAGGCGAGGAGATTGGCTGGCGTGGTCTACTTGTGCCTGAGCTGTCTAAGTTTATGTCTTTCACTGGTGTTGCCCTCGTGAGTGGATTGGTTTGGTCCGTATGGCATTGGCCACTGATCATCAAAGGCTTATATGGAAATGATGTCACTCCTTTATATTATCAGCTCATCATTTTCAGTGTTTTTATCATTTCAACTGGGATGATAATGACTTATCTGCGGTTGAAAACAGGTAGTTTGTGGACTGGGGTGATATACCACATGAGTTCAAATATTTTTATTCAAAAAGTATTTACACCGATTACGCTGCAAAAAGCCGATTCGAGTTGGTATATGGATGAATTTGGTGTCATTACTGCGCTGGTAGCAGCTTGTGCTGCGTTTTATTTTTGGCGCAAAGGCAGGGTTGAATTCAATGATTTGAAAACGCTTTAAATTAAAAATGACTAATGCTATCTACGCATTTTAAACATTTATCTCTAGTCGATATTTAAGCGCTTACTCATAGTCAATTTTTGAATCGCTGATATGGCTTAACAATAAGCCATATCACTGGTTGATAAAACAGCCCAATCACTTCAAAAAAGCAGAATTTCAAATGCTTGGCCATTTATGCGCTAAAGTTAACTAGACTTTAAACTTAGTTGCTAATCCGACTAAACCTTAGCAGACATTTTAGCCAGAACGTTTAACTCATAGTGTGTCAGGTCACATCAAGGGCAGCTTTTGCCAGAATAGACAGCAAGTTGCCGCTAAATAAAGTAAAATAACCTTTCATGTACTAATGAAGTTTGTTCTAAATGAGGATTAATGAATAGCAATAACGATAAATATAGTATAGACAATACCGATTACACAGTCGGACAAGATAACATTCAAAAGTGGGGCTTTGACGTCCACAACCCTGTTTTTGGGATCAGCGCCTCCTTAATTGGACTCTTCTTAATCGCCATTCTCTTGGTTGAACCAGAAACATCAAAATCTGTATTAGATGGCATAAAATGGAAAATTATAGGTACTTTTGATGGCCTATTTATGTGGTCTGCCAATCTGTTTGTGTTGTTTTGTTTGGCAATGATCATTTCGCCATTTGGTAAAATTCGCTTAGGTGGTGATGAAGCCAAGGCCGATTACTCAATGTTGTCATGGATAGCCATGCTATTTGCCGCGGGAATGGGCATTGGTTTAATGTTTTGGGGGGTAGCAGAGCCTGTAGCTTATTTCACTGGCTGGTATGAAACACCACTTAATGTCGAGCCAAACACACCTGAAGCTGCGAAGTTAGCACTGGGTGCCACCATGTTCCATTGGGGCTTACATCCATGGGCCATTTACGGTGTAGTATCACTATCACTTGCTTTTTTCGCTTATAATAAAGGCTTACCGCTTTCAATGCGTTCAGTTTTTTACCCAATATTGGGCGATAGAACTTGGGGTTGGCCAGGCCACGTTGTTGACATTTTAGCGGTACTTGCCACTTTATTTGGTCTGGCGACATCCCTCGGCCTTGGGGCTCAACAGGCTGCCAGTGGTTTTCACCATGTATTTGGTATGGATAATGGCTTAATGCTGCAAGTCGGCATTATCGTGATAGTGACGTTAATTGCTGTGGTTTCTGTGGTTCGCGGTATTGACGGTGGTGTAAAAGTTATCAGTAATGTCAATATGTTGTTGGCGCTGGCATTAATGTTATTTGTTATATTAGTGAGTTTTGCGGTTTCTATGGGTACCATTCCCATGACCGTAATGGGCTACATTGAAAATATCATTCCTTTAAGTAACCCAATGGGTCGTGATGACGAAGCTTGGATGCATGGTTGGACCGTGTTTTATTGGTCTTGGTGGATATCATGGTCTCCTTTTGTAGGTATGTTTATAGCGCGTATTTCCCGTGGCCGTACCATCCGTGAATTTATGATGGCTGTATTGATTGTACCTACAGTGGTGACAACCTTGTGGATGTCAGTATTCGGTGGCGTTGCGATTGATCAAGTGGTCAACAAGATTGGTACCTTAGGTGAGAAAGGCTTAACAGAAGTGCCTTTAGCGATGTTTGAGATGTTTGATGCATTGCCAATGGGCAATATATTATCGTTATTGGCCGTTGTATTGGTACTCGTATTCTTTGTAACCTCATCAGATTCTGGTTCACTGGTGATTGATAGCATCACATCAGGCGGTAAAGTCGATGCACCCGTTCCTCAGCGTGTATTCTGGGCCTTTATTGAAGGTGCGATTGCTGCGGGTCTACTTTGGGTTGGTGGCACCCAAGCCATTGAAGCATTGCAGGCTGGTGCGATTTCAACGGCTTTACCATTTACCATTATTTTATTGGTGATGTGTGTCAGTTTGATTATGGGTCTGCGAACTGAAAAAAGGCCTGGGTTAAGGAGCTAACCTAAACCTAAATCAAAACCAAAGCCCAGTTTCACTTGTCATTATTCAAGTGAAACTGGGCTTATTCGATCTATACCCATAGCTTTTTTATCGGTGTGTCTGGGCTAAAGTGGTACTGAATTTGAGCTTGCAGTAATTCAGCGGTTGCGATGGCATCGGTTAATGCATCGTGTGGTGGATAGGTGGGTAGATTGTATCGGCTACGACTATTAGCAAGTCGAATTGATGCTGGGCGAGTGTTTCTCAGCCAATCTAAAAAGCTTCGGGGTTTTGCCTGTTGAATATTAGCTTCGAGCTGCATGGTATCAACTACAGGGAATACAATCCCTTCGTTTATTAAACTGCGAAGTGCGGCGTCAAAAAAATCTCGTTCTATTCTGCGATAATGCACTACCACAATTTTGCCTGCCAACTCATCTAATAGTTGTTCTAAAATTCGGAGTAAATCAGGTGCGCCTTTTAAGTCTGAATGGGTAATACCATGGATGATGATGGAGTCTTCTTTGAGTTTATCTTCTGGTGAGATAAACCAATGTTTCGCCTTTCGACAGGCGATGCGATCTAAGGTAAACGGCACCAAACCTATACTAATAATGCTGTTTTGGTTGGCATCTAAGCCAGTTGTTTCGAAATCTACAGCGACAAATTCAATATCTTTCAGTTTGATTTCTTCGTGGTAAGTGCTGGCATTATAGAATTTTTTTAATCTGCTATCTTTACTTTCTTTGGCTTTGATTTGCAAAAAAGCTTTCCAGTTTAAAATTTCTTGGTTTGTAAAAAGTCGCATTAATTATCCTTGCATGCTGCTAGCACTGTAGCGGAACTTTAAAAAGTTTTGCGCACTGCTTAGTACCAAAAAAGCATCTTTTAAATTACGTCTTTCAAAATCAGACATGTTTTCAGGTTCAATATTATTATCAGGTTCTTGATCCGATTGAATATCTAATGCTTGATGGCGAATGCGAACTAAAGAGATAAACTCCATTGCATGCTGTAAATCTTTACCTTTTGACGGCGGTAAAATTCCGGCTTCGATAATGTCTTCTAAGCGATCAAATGAATTTTGCGATTGTGAGCCAATGGCGAGGGCGTGGACACGGATAAGATCAGCTAATGGCGCGGTGCCACGGCGCTTTAAATTAATTGAGTTGTTATGGCGACCGTCTTTTTCCATGACAAAGTCTTTAAAAAAACCCAGTGGTGGGGTGCGATTAATGGCGTTTCTTGCAAGGCAGGCTAAAAAGCGATTATTCTTTTTTGCTTTTCTGAGTATAAAGGCGTTGAGCTGTTCAGCCCATTTGGGTCTACCGTATACCCCATAAAGATCAAAAAAGATTGAGCAGTTTAATAGTGCTTGAGGCTTTGGATTATCAATCCAGTCGGCAAAACACTCTTCCCATTGGGATTGGGTTTTTCGATACTCTGGATTTGTTGCCATTATGTCACCGGTGCAATAAGTGTAGCCACAGGCAGCTAAACCATCACATACATAGGTGGCTAATTGCTTAAAGTATTCACCATGAAGTGATTCTTGATATTGATTATCTAAAATAATCGCATTATCTTGATCCGTTACAATAAGTTGCTCATCACGAGCCATAGAGCCTAATGCTAAAAAACAATAGGGCACGGGTGGCGGTCCTAATCTTTCTTCAGCCAACTCCAGTAAACGCTGCTTAATACTTCTACCAATTTCAGACATGGCGCGACCCACCATGTGTGAGTTTGCATCTTCGTTGACCATACGCACAAAACAATCTTTAAGCTGATGTGACAAGATAATTAAGTCATCAATACTGTTTTGCTGAAAAATACTGCTAACAATCAATAAGCTGTTTTGGGATTCATAGCGAATAATGTCACTGACTTCAATTAAACCAATAGGTTGTTTGTTTTTTAATATCGGTAAGTGATGAACGTTATACCTGAGCATCAGCAGCATGGCTTCAAAAATATAGGCGTTATGATCTAAAGAGATAAGCTCGGTGGACATGACCTCTGCAACTTGGGTTTCTACATCTAACCCTTGGGCGAGCACCTTTGCACATAGATCTCGCTCAGTGATGATTCCCACAAAGCTATTACCACCTTCATCGGCAAGATTGGGGTCGTTAATAATGGCCGCTGATACATGCTCTTCAGACATGGTTTTAGCCACGTTTTGAATGGTGGTAGTAATGGGTAGCATCACAGGTTCGCGACTCAGTAGCGTTTTAACCTTCGAAGTAGTGAGTGAGTTAGCATCGTCGCTATTGTCCTCAACCGCTTGCTGTAAACGAATGCTACCTTCGACCTCAACAAAGTCAGCAAAGGCGTCATAGCGCTCGCAAAAGTCTTCAAAAATACTTTCAGGAATACAGTAGAGTAGGGAGTCTTTTAGGGATTTTGCAGGTAAGCGTACTTTATTATTGGTCAGTAGCCCCATTTGGCCGAATAAGCCTCCTTGATCAAGGCGGTTATACAGTTCCCCTGAACGTCGGTAAACCTCCACGACACCACTGCGGATCATATAAAGTTCGTGTATTTTATCATTAAAATCAATGATCATACTGTTAGCACGACTATAGGATATCTCGACACTTTGTGATACTTCGATTAATGCCTCTTCTGGCAATTGATCAAAAGGTGGGTACTGGCGGATGAAGTTACGAATTTCAAGTAGCTCGACTTCCATTATTCGCTCGATATTAGGGGGATTTGAATAGATGTTAACTAGTATATGGCATATATAGGTGATCTGCAGCTTGGTGGGTCGCAGACTGGTATTAATATCTAAATATTTTCATCGTTTTAAAATAATAGCAGCGAAATATCGTTAATCTTTAACCATTCAATCAAGTCTGTTGTAAAAGCTTAGTCATGGTCATACAGTCGATTTTATGTCTTTGCTCATTAGCGGCTAAAAACCACCTCTAGGTCTTTTTAATGGTGGGTAAAATAGATGCCGCGCCCTCGTAGAAGCCAAATTAGCCTAGAACTATTACCAACGAGATAACCCTTATTGCCATTGTTGCAGCCGTGTGGTTGGCCGTGCATTCTTTTAGAGTAAAGAGTATGTGGTGGTGATAAATACACAGGTAACAACTATGACCACAGACGTGGCTGGGTTGAATCACTCATTCTTGAACTGACAGACGTGTTTGCCATTGATGTAGCGGCTTATGCGGTGATGTCTAATCATCTGCATGTGGTGTTACACATTGATATTGAAACAGTAAATAACTGGAGTGACCGCGATGTGGTGATGTAATGGCATAAGTTGTTTAAAGGCGATGGGTTAACCCAAAAATTTGCTAAAGGTCAGCTCATTGAACCTCACGAGGTAGTAAGGTAAAAGCACAGCATCGCTATTTACCGTAGCCGCTTATGTGACATCTCTTGGTTTATGCGCTGCTTGAATGAACCGATAGCCAGACAAGCCAATCAAGAGGATAACTGCTCGGGTCGATTTTGGGAGGGCAGGTTTAAATCTCAAGCGCTTTTAGATGAAGCGGCAGTTTTAGCCAGTATGGCCTATGTGGACTTAAACCCTATACGCGCCAATATGGCCGCCACACCAGAGCAATCAGACTACACCAGTATCCAACAACGAGTAAAAGCGGTAATAAAAGGTGAGCAGCCTAAAACCTTGTTGCCATTTATTGGTAATGAACGTGCTAACCAACCCAAAGGCATTGCATTTTCATTAAAGGATTACCTTGAACTAGTGGATGATACAGGGCGCATTATTCGTGATGATAAACGCGGTGCAATCAGTCAAAGCAGTGCGAAGTTACTCACCAAGCTTAATATTCCACAACAAAACTGGCTTAAAATCACCACCGAATTTGGTCAGCTATTTCATGGCCCAGTGGGCTCACTGCAAGAGCTAACACAATACTGTGAGCATTTACAAAAACGGCGACGGCACTTTGCTACAAGCTGCCAGTATTTTCAGTAAGCAGGCACGTTAAATAGGTTCAATATAACTAATATCACCAAAGTTAAACACTCAATAACCATCATCCTTGGATGGTTGCAAAATGACGGCTTAAAAACGGTAAATTAAGCCGAAAACGCCCAAATATCATCATTATCAACCTTCCAAGCCCACCACCAAACGGCACAGGCTACTTAATGAAGCGTGTTCACTTGTACATCGTTGCAAAGGTCGTTATGTTATTGATTAACAATGGCTGTGTTATTTGTTTTATATAAATGAAGTATAAAGTTGGTGGTCGTAAAACATTTTGCCCCAAAATAAGTTGGTGCTAGCAATGGGATAATCAGCATAACCTTACTTTTTCTAATCGATTATGACCGCCTTACTTGTCGTCCAAATGACTGGTTGCCTATACAGGTATAACTGATTTTCTCCAAATTGAGATAATTCTGGCGCCAAAGGATGCGTAAAATGAGCTTTTTACGCATCGATAATTTTGTAACATTCGAGAAAACCCATACATATCAATCTACTGCGAAATTTTTTAAAGTGTTGTATAGACCGCGTAAACAAAGACGCATTCTTTTTCCGGCAGTATTTTGAGCATTACTTACGTATTCGCGAAAATATTCGATTTACAACAGGGACTTAGCGGTGGTACCTTTGAAGTTTGAATTGAGCAGCCTGGAACATTATTGTGCTGCTATTGAATAAGCTGTTAGCTACAAGGAGTGTTAAATGTCGTTTCAGGATAAATTAGAGGCTGCACAAAAGGAGCTTGGTGAAGCTAATATATGGAAAGCCAATCATAATCCTCCGATTTCTGTATTATTAAGAAAGCTTGGATTTAATATTCGTCCATTTCATTATTGTTCATTCATGAGTAACTTTCTTAGCGCCTCTATATGGTTTGGTGGCGCATGGGGGCTTCTTATGTGGTTTACTACTTGGCAATCTAGCGGTATGACAATTAAAGCGGCCTTATTAACTAGTTTGTTTGCTGGAATGTTTTTCGGTTTGTTTATGGCGCTATATTACAAACACAGTGCTAAGAAAAATAACTTAAGTGACTGGCAGACATTGTAGCTAACAGATAAGGATAGGCCGCGCGTAGCCGCGTCCTTATCCCAAGTGTTGAACAAGCCCGAGTGATACCTTTATA
>NZ_JAUOSH010000043.1:0-34167 GCF_030548765.1 Shewanella sp. 3_MG-2023
ATTAACAAGCTTATTCCATGCTAAAACCAATACTTATAAATGTTCAATAGCAGCTGCTATGGACTAATAACCCTGCAGTAATCCTGCAATTACCTATGCAGCAGCGCTTTTGTGCGCACTTATTTTGAGCCGTATTAACAAGCTTATTCCATGCTAAAATCTCTACTTATAAAAAAGAGTCAACATGCTGGCTTGGTACTTTAGGAAAAATATGAATGCTGCAATAATTGGTGCCACAGGGCTTATTGGTGCAAATGTGTTACTTGGATTACTGGCTGATGAGCGCTACCAGCAAGTAATGGTTTTAGGTCGACGTCTGCCACAACTGGCTGAAGGCACCCACGGCATCGACAAGCTCAGCTTTATTCAATGCCAGCTAGAAGACATCCCCAGTTTATCCATTCCGATCGACATCGATCATGCATTTTGTTGTTTAGGCACCACCATTAAGCAAGCGGGTAGCCAAGATAATTTTAATAAAGTAGATGTGACTGCAGTTATTGATTTCGCTAAGTTAATCCAACAACATCAACTCAGCAGAAACAGTTCAAAGCCATGGTCTTTTTCAGTGGTCACGGCATTAGATGCCAATGCAAATTCAAGCATTTTTTATAATCGTGCTAAAGGTCAGGTACAGCAAGCCTTAGTCGCGCTTAACCTACCTAAACTAATGATATTTCAGCCAAGCTTGTTATTAGGGGAGCGTGCGAGTCAGCGAACCTTAGAAGATATAGGGCAAAAGTTTTTTGCTATTGCCTCTGGGGTATTTATCGGCCCTTTAGCCAAGTACAAACCCATTACAGGCAAGCTTGTGGCAGACAACATGCTGGCTGTTGCAATAAAAGATGAAGAGTTAGTCACTGATGCCGAATTAGTTAATGACACTAAGCTAGATAAAGTCGAGGTTAGGATTATTGATAATAAACAGATGCATCGACTGGTTAACTGAGGTTTGTCCCAAAGCTTATTTCAAATTTTTAAAAAAATCTAAATCAAGGTCGTGGCGCTTCGCCCCTTCTTTTGTAAAGAGCAGACTAAAAGGGTATCAACAGCAATACCCTCTATACTCTTTATTAAAGAATTAGGCCCGCAGCTCCAACGAAAAATGCTGAAAAGCGCATGTTTTCAACGGGGATTAATCCAGCTTTTAACTTCATTTTGAGTCCGCTTCGGCAAGCTACAAAAATCTCTAACGCTTCCGATGGGGCGTCCCTTCCCCTCGAAAGCTAGCCAGACATCCATGCCTGGACTCACGTAATTTTCTTGCTTACCTCAATTCAAATTAAACATTCAAAGAAGATCAAAAGCACCCACGCAACTTGAGTAATTTAGCTTTTAAAGTTGTCACGAATACAGTCAAATCGAAGAGACAATAATCCCAGTGTAGATGCAGCAGCGAGCTTCCAAAACATGGATGTTTTGGCAGAGCTTACAGGGACGTACTTGCAGCGTCTCGCAGTTGTATCTGCACATAAGCCTGCGGCAGGCAATGGATTAGATGGAAGTGATGGATTACAGTAATTGCCCCAATATAAACGAAGTATAAAGTTGGTGGCTGTAACGCATTTATGCCCCAAAAGGTATTTGAAATGGATATATCCCGAAGCTTAGCAGTTTTTATTTACCCTCAATAATCTAATATAACATTCAATAGAATGGCCAAATTATCTATACCACTACATACCGTGTACGTTTACGACTGGTTGAATCTGAGGGTTTCATAGATAAGTCTCCAAACTGTCAACTTATCTCAGGACGGGACAGAGCAACGAAAAAAGGCGCAAGTGATCACTTGCGCCTTTTGTTGTTAGGGTCTCTATTTGGGATAGATTTATATGCTTACTTTTTAGCGTGGAACGCTTTCGAAACGGCAAAACTGTCTTCGAACCAGTTCCAGCTTTTTACCTTACCATTTTCAACGTGTACACGCACAGCCCAGCTGAATTTTCCAGTGTCGGCTCCCGACTCCGTTGCAATCGCGCTCATGCTACCCATAAAAACGGCTTGGTCGCCATTAACGAAGCTATAGTCTGTAGTCCAGCTTGTGGTTTTCAGGCCTGCACCAAAACGAGGAAGAAAGGTATTAAGGACAGTCTCTTTTGTTTCCCAATTGCCGATCCAAGGTATTTGGTTGTCGCCTTCGTTATGCCAAACAAAGTCATCAGACATTAGCGCATTGAGTTTTTCCATGTCACCCGAACCTGCAGCCCATAAAAAAGCTTGAGCAGTTTCTAGAGTGTTGGATGGTTGTGTTGTGCTTTCTGTGTCTGCAAAAGCAGTCGTCAGCTTGAACATTGAGAGTAAGCAGATAAGCAAAAGGGGTGACTTATTTTTTAACATTTTGATTTCCTTTTAATTGAACTTAAATACATAAAGCACTTAACAAACAACACGATAACCATCACAATTCATCAAAACAACTAGTGTATCCTCATAATATATATGAATAAAATCGATTATTTGTCGCTTAACGGGCATAGTTTTCGAACCTTTTGACCGTTCTTGAAGAGAATTCGGTTTCAAAGGCAGCTGAACGACTTGGGGTTACTCAATCTGCCGTCAGTCATACACTAGACAAACTGCGAGTGACCTTTGATGACCCACTTTTTTGTGCGCTCTGGACTAAGTATAGACGCTACCCGAAGGGAGTGGGTAGGATTGAAAAACAAACCTTTGTAGATACATATAGTAAAGTAGCTTTTGCTGGATTTGGACATGTGGTGTAAATTGTAAATCACGCATAAAAGTTCAAGCACTCTGAGCAGGAATGCCCAGATTTAGCCTTACTAAAGTTAATTTATAGATTGCTAATTTAGTAAGATCTCTGGCAAGGTTTATGTCCAAAAATGAGTTTCAACCTTTACAGTCTGCAAATAACCAGCTCGATTTGAGCTAAAACAAAAAAACGCTAATCGCTTGGTTCAATCCCAAGTCGATTAGCGTTTTTTTGTTGTCATTATCGTTTCAAAAGCGTTTTCCAATTCCTTTCAAACGATAACAGTCCTTTCTAACGATACCAGTCCTATTAAGCTTCTTTGGCTAAATGCTTATATAAACCTTGGTATTCAGCACAATCTTGCATTAAGTCTTCATGGGTGCCACTGGCGGCAATCAGCCCATTATCCAGCATATGAATTTGATCCATTTCAGCCATGGCGGTGAGTCTGTGGCTGATCATCAGTAAGGTTTTACCTTCAGCAAACGTAAACAGTAAGCGTAAAATTTCCCGTTCGGTGCGTTTATCAAGCCCTTCGGTTGGCTCATCAAGCAATAAAATAGGCGCATCACGCAGTAATGCACGAGCCACCCCAATTCGGCGCTGTTCGCCACCTGATAACTGACGCCCGCCGTCACCAATCCAGCTGTCTAAACCAATTTCTTCACCGCGATCTGTAGCCGTTACGGACTCAAGTAACGTGCCTAAGCCCACTTGCTTTAACACTGCGATTAAGCGCTGATCATTGGCCTTTTTCTTTTGCCCCTCAACATAAGGTAAGGCAATGGTTAAGTTATCGCGTACTGTGCCAGCAAATAAATGCACCCGCTGACTCACCACTGTCATCGCGTTGCGTAATGACACTTCGTCATAGTCAGCAATATCATGACCTGATAATCTGATTTGACCTTGTTGCGGCATCCACTCACGGGTGATCAGTGCAAGCAAGCTTGATTTACCACAGCCTGTTGGCCCAAGTAAGGCCACTTTTTGGCCTTGGGTTATATGTAAATTAACCCCGGTTAAAATTGACCGCTCAGCTTGATAGCCAAAGTGAATGTCGTTTAACTCAAGTTCTGTAGCAGCTAATTCACCCCCTTGAAATTGGCGCTCACCGTACTGAATATCCCCTTGCTGATCGGTAATTTCAGTAATACGTTTAGCCGATAACACACAGCTAGATAAATGCTGAAACGCCCCAGAGATTGGCATCATCATTTCAATTGACGCCATAGTAGCAAACACCATTGTCGCCATTAAGGGGCCTGGCGGCACCTGCGCACCAACGCCTTGTCCAGCAAGATATAACATCATTACCACTGCAAAACCGTTCACCGCAATCAATAGCCCTTGGCTAAAACCAGTAATATTGGCCATGGCTGTTTGGCTGTTAAATAAGGCTGTTTCAGCATCACGTAATTTTTGTCTATAACGATCATTAGCTGCAAAAATGCTTAATTCAGCTTGTCCCTGAATAACATCAAGGATTAACACTCTAAAGTGGCGCTTAGCATCTACCACAGCCTCACCAGGTTTTCTGCCTAAGCGATAGAATATCAATGGCAGCACTATCCATACACTCAGCAACAAACCACATAGGCTTAACGCTAGGGTTAAATCAAACCAAGATAAAAATGCATACAAGGCAATGATGGTCAATAACGACGCTGTCATTGGCACCAGTAAGCGTAAATACAAATGATCTAAGGTATCGATATCGGCCACTAGACGGTTAAGCATGTCGCCTTGTCGTAACCCTTGCAGATTACTGGCACTAAGCGGAAACAGCTTTTTCCAAGACCAAACCCGTAAATCCGTAAGTAATTTAAAGGTCGCCTCATGGGTAGCTAAGCGCTCACCATAACGACTTGCGGTGCGGGCAATAGAGAAAAAACGCACCCCACCAGCAGGAGTAAAAAAGTTAAAGGCTAATGCCGTGGCTGCAGTTAAACCCGCGATGGCGGTTGCGGATAAAAACCAGCCCGATAATGACAATAAACCGATACCCGCAAGGATAGTAGTACAGGTAAGAAACAAGCCAATGGCCATCATCAGCCATTGGCGTTTAAACAATTTAAGGAACGGATATAAAACTTGCATTATTTATCCTCCTTAGTGCCAATGCTCTGCGCCATTTCGGCTTGGTTATTTACGTTTGCCGCGTCAGTATCAGATTCAGCAGTAATAAACAGTGATAAACCATCATCTTGTTGCTGCATTGATTTGAATAAACCCGGTTGCTGGCTGAGGGTTTTATAGTCGCCTTGTTGCACAAGGTTGCCATTATCAATCACTAAAATATTATCCATATCTTGTAGCTGGTCTAATCGATGGGTGATCATCAAGCTGGTTTGCTGCAACTTGGCTTGATTAAGGGCGGCGCTAACCAGTTGCTCACTTTGGTTATCAAGACTGGCGGTGGGCTCATCCAACAAGAATAAGCTCGCAGGTTGCGACAACGCCCGCGCAAGGGCAATACGCTGAGCTTGTCCCACTGAAATACCCGCTGATTGGTCACTAATAATGGCATCAAGCCCTTGGGGATGAGCCTGAACAAAATCAGCAATATTGGCTTGTTGCAGTAACGCCATAATCTCAGCATCGCTGAGCTGTGCGTTGCCTAGGCTGACATTATCGCGGATAGAGCCATGGAACAACTGCGGGTCTTGACCTAACCAAGCAAGCCTTGAGCGCCAATAGTTTTTATCAAGTAAACTCAGCTCAGCGGCATTAATTTGCAGTGAACCTCTGTAAGGTAAAAAGCCCAGCAAGGCATTTAATAAACTGGTTTTACCGGCGCCACTTGGGCCAACAATAGCAATATGTTCGCCGGCTTTAATGCTAAATGAAATCGGCCCTAATAAGGGTTTTCCCTCTAAGGTGAGCACTTCAAGATCTGTTGCGGTGATCACAATTTTACTGAGTTCGGTGTTTCGCAGCTGGCCAGTTTGCTCGCTAAAGTTTTCGTCAACTTGCTTTAATGGATTAGGATGTTCAAGAAGTTCTACCAAGGCTTCTGCTGCACCAATGGCTTGTGCTTTAGCATGGTAATGGGTGCCTAAATCACGTAATGGCTGAAAAAACTCTGGCGCTAAAATCAGCACAAACATACCGGTAAATAAACTAATTTTAACCCCATAATGACCAAAATTAAGGTGCTCTAGGTAGCTAAAGCCAAAATACACCGCCAGCACAGCGATAGATAGCGCGGCAAAAAACTCCAGTACCGCCGAACTTAAAAATGCCATTCTCAGCACTGACATAGTGCGTTGCCTAAAGTCTTCTGAGCCAGTTTCGATTTGCTTTACTTCAGCTTCTGCGCGGTGAAACAGCTTGAGGGTACTTATGCCCTTTAAGCGATCCATAAAATGGCCGCTTAAACGTGACAGCGCGCTGAAGTTTTTACGATTAGCATCGGCGGCGCCCATGCCCACTAAAATCATAAACATGGGGATCAACGGCGCTGTGGCCAGTAAGATCAGCCCTGAGGCCCAATTGAGCGGAAATACCGCCACTAAAATAATTAGCGGAATAAACGCTGCCAGCATCATTTGCGGTAAATATTTAGCATAAAAATCGTGCAGATCTTCAACTTGCTCAAGAACCACACTGGCCCATGCCCCTGCTGGTTTACCTTTAATAAAAGCTGGACCTAAATCGGTGAGCTTATTGAGCACAGCTTCACGAATGTCGCCACGAAGGCGTTTACCCGCTTCAAAACTCAAACGCTCTCTAGCATATGCCAGCACCGCTCTGACTAGAATTAAACTAATTAAAGCGCCAAATTGCAGCGTAAAACTGCCCATGGGTAATTCCAGCATGATCACCCCATGGAGGATGGTCGCCAACAAGTAAGCTTGGGCAACAATTGCCACCCCATTAGCGGCCCCGGTAAAAATGGCTAATTTAAGGAAAATACCACAAGATGATTTCTGCGATTTAAGCCAGTGAGTGAGGGACTTTTCTAAAGTTTTATCCATTAGATTCCTGAAGAGAAATACGCCTAGATTGGCGCAGTAAAGTGTGGAAAATTGCCGCAGTATCGCAAGCTAAAGCCCTAGATTACAGCCGCCACCTTAGAAGTGTTAACTGACTCACACAATACTAATAAAAATTATAGTAGGTAAAGCTTATTAACCTTGTTTAGAGGGTTAAAAGATCTGCTTAAAAACCACAGCGGCTTTGATGACCAGAGCCATAAAAACTCCCCATGACTAAAACCATAAACATTGCTACGTTCAAATATTAACCATTGACAAATACCCTAATTCTACCCACATTTAGTTAGTCCTTTTTAATGACTAAAAATTCACTGTGGAGATGCAATTAAATGCAATTTGATCTTCCTGCGCTGCGGGCCCAAGCATTTGATTATTTATTTGATGCTGTGGTGGTCACCGACACTGAAGGTGTTGTGATCGATTGGAACGCAGGTTCTCAATCTTTATATGGCTATAGTAAAGCCGAGATACTGGGTCAACACGTCAGTATTTTGCATTCGCCGGAGGATACTGAATCTATCACCGAACAAGTGATGTCTGCAGTGGCCAAGCATGGCAAGTGGAGCGGTGAAATTCGCTTTAAACATCAAGATGGCACCATAGGCTGGATTGAGTCCATGTGTATCCCGCTGTTTGATGAGCAACAGCAGTTTCTCGGCGCACTCGGCATCAACCGCGATATCACCAAACGCATTGAAGATGCCCAGCGGTTATTAAACCTTGCCTATTACGATCAACTCACCCAAATGCCCAATCGTCACTTACTCACTGACAGAGTCGGACAATATATCGAAAGAGCCAAACGCAATAACAGTCGTTTTTGTCTGTTTTATATTGATTTAGACGACTTTAAAAAGGTCAATGACAGCCTTGGTCATAACGAAGGTGATCAAGTGCTAATAGAAGTGGGCCGCAGGTTAAATGCCCAAGTCAGAGATGCTGACACCATTGCTAGAATGGGTGGTGATGAGTTTGTCTTAATGATTGAAGGCATTCACGACAACAACGACATTGCCGCAGTGGCAGATACCTTAATTGCATGTTTATATAAGCCCTTTCAATTGGGCGAACAATCGGTAAACGTTAATTGCAGTATTGGTATCGCCACTTACCCTGATTCGGGTGAATGCTTTGATAGTTTGATTAAATCAGCTGACTTTGCCATGTACAAATCCAAGCGCCAAGGCGGAGCAACCTATCGTTTTAGCTAGCCTTATCAGGCTGCTGATTTAGCTACTGGCTTTAGCAAGTCGCTTAAGATGTTGGCTCAGTTGGCGCAATCGCACCAAATTTCACTAACACATGCCAGATTAACTTCAACTGCTGTAACTGCTGTGCTTGCTTACCGCGCTCACTCCATAACATTGGCTTTAAGGTGAGATCCATTGCCGCTTTGCCAATTAATTGTGCGGTGATTAAGCCGTCTTTCGCAATTGCTTGAGCAAGTACTGGCATATCAGGGCCACGAAAATCTTTTGGCACGCTATCAACTGTTAATTGATAACCCTGATGCCACAGCAATCTGATGTCATATTCCTCACACAGGGCTTGCATGCAATCCCCCACTTCAGTGAGTTTAAAACTTGGGTCTGCCACCAGATAAGCAATATCATCATCCAGTGATACATCACCGTGGATCTGCGCTTCGATATAATGATCAAGATTACCTAAGGGCTGGCGAGCAAAGCGTGCATTAACTTCCATAGGCAGCTGCTGTAAATGCGTAATAATCTGCGCTGGTTTGATATTAGCCAGCCCCAGCGCATAATGGCGCTCAAAACTTTCACTAAGTAACGCCGCTAAAATCACTTCAAAACACTGCAGCGTGCCCTTTTCTTTTGGCAAGCGATATGAATCCATATAACTAAAACTGCAGCGAGATAACACTTGGGGCTTTGTAATGAAGTAACAACTACCAAAACGGGGTGCTGGGCCTAGTGGGCAAAAACCTAAATCTAAAGCGCCATATTTAGGCCGATGTTTTACCCCAGAGTAGCATTGACCAAACAGTTGGTTCTCCCAATGATCTCGAGGGCCACCTAATTCAGGTGATAACTGGCCATTGGAGATATGAGTCTCAAACTGGGTTTTATAATAGCCATCTTTTAATAGCCCAGCAGCCACACTGAGCCCGCGACTATCAATGCGATCGGGATGAAAATGCAGTGCCACTTGGCCGTGGGCATGTAACTTTTTCATTCCCTGCTGCACATCTTGGCTGGAAATATTAGACATCAGCAAAATATTTTTAATCACCGAACAGGCTTGTTCACGAAGGCAAGCCAGCGTTTTTTCAATATGAACTTGCGCGGCAAACTGCGGTTTCATTTATCGCGACTCCATTCGGTAAGTGATTGTATTTCATTGTATGTTAAATAGCCGACTTTGCCATCAAAGATTAATCCTTATTCATCGATTTCGGCCATTGTGCTGAGTGAAAGTACCGCTAACACCAGCGTTAGCTGTGGATGCCATGCCCTAAGGCCAAGGGTTAAATTGGCGATTTATTAGCACTTATGCACCTATTCAGGTAAGCTTCACGCCCGCCACATTCTGGCTCCCATTTATTGTAAACAACGTTAGCGTTGACCAAAGAGATCATTCTATGAGTTTTGCCTCCCTTGGCTTAAGTGCAGCAATTTTAAAAGCTGTTGAAAAACAAGGCTATGACACGCCTTCCGCTATTCAAGCACAAGCGATCCCTGCTGTACTTGAAGGCAAAGATGTTATGGCTGCAGCACAAACCGGCACCGGCAAGACAGCAGGTTTTACCCTGCCACTACTAGAATTACTTTCAAAAGGTCAACGTGCACAGCGCGGACAAGTTAGAGCCTTGGTATTAACTCCAACACGTGAATTAGCCGCTCAAGTTGCTGAAAGCGTGTCAACGTATGGCGCAAACTTACCGCTAAAATCTGCAGTGGTATTTGGGGGCGTATCTATTAACCCGCAAATTGCAGCACTAAGAAATGGCGTTGATGTTTTGGTGGCGACACCGGGTCGATTATTAGATTTATGCCAACAAAAAGTATTGAGCTTTAGTCAGCTTGAAGTGCTTATTTTGGATGAAGCCGACAGAATGCTGGATATGGGCTTTATTCGTGACATTAAGAAAATCTTAGCCATGTTGCCAAAGCAACGTCAGAACTTAATGTTCTCAGCCACCTTCTCAGATGAAATTCGCGAGCTGGCTAAAGGCTTAGTGAATAACCCAGTTGAAATTTCAGTAACGCCACGTAACGCAACAGCGAACACGGTTGATCAAGCGGTATACGCCATTGATAAAAGCCGTAAAGCTAAAATTCTAACCAAGCTAATTAAAGAAAATGATTGGCATCAAGTGTTAGTTTTTTCACGCACCAAACATGGCGCCAACCGCTTAGCAAAAAACCTAGAAGCTGATGGCATTAAAGCGGTTGCTATTCATGGTAACAAGAGTCAAAGCGCTCGTACTAAAGCTTTAGCTGACTTTAAAGCGGGCACTGCACAAGTGATGGTGGCCACCGATATCGCTGCCCGTGGTATCGATATTGACCAACTGCCATTTGTGGTTAACTTTGACTTACCGAATGTGCCTGAAGATTATGTGCATCGTATTGGCCGTACTGGCCGTGCGGGTGCATCTGGTCAAGCGGTATCATTAGTGAGTGATGAAGAAGTCAAATTACTGCATGATATTGAGCGTCTTATTAAGCGCGTAATTGAACGTAAACAGATTGCCGGTTATGAAGCATGTCATACTTTGCCTGAGCCGAATTTGAATCGCGCTGGTGGCCACAACAGCAACCATAAAAAGCCGAACCCAAATCGCCGTAAGCATGCGAGCCAAAACAGCAGTGATAGATCAGGTAAACCAGAATCTAGACATAGCTCGCGCCAGAATTCGCGCGCTGATGCCTCGGCAAATTCAACAGCGGCTAAAAAGCCACAACGTCGCCGTCAAGGTAACAATAGCGCCAATAGCGCAGCTTCTGGCAGTGTGAATCCTTACGCTAATGCAAGACCTAAGTCCCGTGACTAATGCTAATCGCTAAAGCGAGTTCTCGATGAATTAGCTCAATAAAAAAGGTATGAAGACAATAGTTTTTATACCTTTTTTTGGGATTTTTTGTTGAGCACTACGATACTAGGGGAAGAGCGACACTGATTAATATGCTATCCGGAGTCGATAACGGTCAAGCGACAGCTACATAGAATCAACAGTACTGAGCTTTACATCAACAGCACTGAGCCATAAATAGATATAAAAAAGCGAGTTTAGTATTAACTAAACTCGCTTTCAATTCAGTGAGTAACGCTAGCGCTACCGACTCAAAATAATATCTACAAGAACCAAGCGCGGTAGGTTTTACCTTTTAAACGGCCTTTAGTGATCTTGTTAAGTGCCTTTTTAGACGCGGTGCGTTTCACTGCCACAAATGAACGGATATCGGTCACTTTAATTTTGCCAATGTCTGCGCCATCAATGCCATTTTCGCCAGTTAAACCACCAACGATATCGCCAGGGCGAACCTTATGCTTCTTACCTGCATCGATTTGAATGGTAACCATCTCAGCTTCAAGTGGCATTTTCGTTAACGCACTCATGGCTGGTAATGCTTCACCGTCGATTTCGCGGCCAATTAGCTCACCGATTTCAACCATACGATGACCATCTTCATGACTATAGAAAGTGTAAGCTGCGCCAGTACTGCCCGCACGACCGGTACGGCCAATACGGTGAATGTGTACTTCGGTATCGTAGGCAATGTGATAGTTAAATACCGCGTCTAAGTCTTCGATATCTAAACCACGAGACGCCACATCGGTTGCCACTAATACGCGGGCACTTTTGTTGGCAAAACGCAGTAACATTTGATCGCGCTCGCGCTGCTCTAAGTCGCCATGTAAGGCTAGTACGCTAAAACCTTGTTCAGCTAACGTATCCGCCACTTTTTGAGTTTCACGGCGGGTGTTACAAAACACCACCGCACTTTCAGGCTGCTTATCCAGTAACAATAACTGTAAAGCCTCCATACGTGCATGATTGTCTTCGGTTAGATAAAAATGCTGATCGATAGTGAGGTTGTCGTGCGTCGCTTCAACCTTAACCATTAATGGCTTATACATGATTTGATCAGCAACCTGCTTAATTTGCTCAGGGAAGGTCGCGCTAAATAGCAAGGTTTGACGCTCACGCGGCGTGTCTTCAATAATTTGGTCTAATTGCTGCTGAAAGCCCATTTCTAACATGCGATCGGCTTCATCTAAAATCAGCATGTTAACGTTGCTTAAATCTAAGCGATTGCGATCAAGATGATCAACAATACGTCCTGGGGTGCCAACAATAATGTGCGCGCCATGTTCCAATGAACCAATTTGTGGTCCCATTGGTACGCCGCCACACAATGTTAGTACTTTCACGTTATGAATGCCGCGAGCTAGAGTACGGATCTCTTTTGCCACTTGGTCGGCGAGTTCACGTGTTGGGCACAACACCATGGTTTGGATGCGAAAACGTTTCACATCTAACTTGTTTAGTAAGCCCAAACCAAATGCTGCAGTTTTACCTGAGCCGGTTTTTCCTTGGCCAATCACGTCATCACCTGCAAGGATTGCTGGTAAGCTCTCAGCTTGAATTTGAGTCATTGACTCGAATCCCATGGTTTTGAGATTTTCAAGCAAATCAGGTTTAAGATTTAGTGATGCGAAAGCCGTATTAGCGGCTTGTTGAGTAGACTGACTCAAGGCGAATATCCTCTGATATAAAACGGGTACTGAAACAAAACGAGTACAAACAAAACAGCCAAGATATTTATACCTTGGCCTAATTGCATATTGTAGCAATTTTATCCGCACATGGCAGATATATCTTTGCTAAATGATCTTACCAAAGCGCCCTTGTTGGTAATCATCTACTGCTTGATCTATTTCAGCTTGGCTATTCATCACAAAGGGGCCCATATGGACTATTTTTTCATTAATGGGCGAACCTGCCAGTAACAATAACCCTGTCTCGGCAGAGATAGCATTGTTAAAATGACTTAGCTCAGCTGACAATAACAATAACTGTCCGGCGCTGGCCGTCATCAAGTCTCCATTGGCGGCGATATATTCAAGCTCACCTTGATAGATATAGGCATGAACCACCTCATGGCTGGATAAATCAATACTGGCGTGGCCATTAGCTGCGAGCGTTAAATCCGCAATGGCACCATTGCCCGCCAAGCCTTGAATACTCGAGACTAATTCCTCAGCGTCATTGTCCCTATCATTGCCAGCAAATTGCCAATGGCCAGCAAGCGCCTTTAACTGCGCACCGTCTTGGTTAGTACCCGTTGGGTTAGCCTTTTCTGAGGTATCTTGATAGATCGCCGGACGCATTTTGTCTTTAGCGGGCATATTGAGCCAAATTTGAAAGCCATGTAGGCCATCTTCTGCATCGGCTAATGGCATTTCAGAATGAATCACCCCACTGCCAGTACTCATCCACTGCACATCGCCAGCGCGTATGGCTTTAACATTACCTAATTGATCGCGGTGTTCAAAGCCACCCTTACGAATATAGGTAAAGGTTTCAATACCGCGATGAGGATGCGGTGGAAAACCACCAATGAAATCTTGCTGATCATCTGATTTGATCTCATCAATCATTAAATAAGGATCAAAGCGGGTATTGATAAAATCCGCAACCCGCTTAATGTTAACCCCGTCACCATCCATTGCTGGTCGAGCGCTAAAACGGCCTAATACTTTCATGATGTTCTACTCTATGAGTGATTAATAGCCTTAGCTTAACAAGCAACTAATCGAATAAATATTGTAATAAAACGCTACTTTTAGTCGATTTAATCGGATAGTTATTAGCGGCCAAATTGAACGGTCATAGCTGAATACTTATAGCTAAAGAGGCAAGGTTATTTTACAGGTTACTCTTTTAAGGCTTACTCTTTATCAAAGCTATCCACCACTATGGCGCCCATAGAGGCTGGCATAGTAATGATAATAATCCGCCGTAATGAGGTTATGGGATCGTCTAATAAGGGTAATTTATTAAGGCATAATAACACCAAGCTCACTACCAAGGCCGCCATCAAATAAGCGATAACGATCCGAAATATAAACACAATAACCCGTGATTTAACATCATGTTGAAACACGCTGTGATAGGTAAATAACCCCAAAAACACCACCGACAACACAAACAGCATCATGACGTTGATTAAGGGTAAAGTCTCACCCAGTTTCCACGCTTCTTCAGAAAAAGAAATCGGTACAGCTAAAGCAAAAGCGCCGACAAATATTTGGCTGGCATCTTCCATATTAAAATTAAGTTTCATAAGCAACTCTTTACTTAGACGGTGTTTTAAGCGAGATCATTCGATCGTTTATTTAAGGTTTGCCTTTAGGTAAATCATGGGGCGCTAGCATCTTCTCTACCACGACCCACTGCTTAAATTCCGCTTCGGTGAGTAATCCAAGGGCAAGGGCTGCCACTAGTAGTGTCGAGCCATCTTGATGAGCTTTTTTGGCGATGCTGGCGGCATTATCATAACCAAGGTAGTCATTAAGCGCGGTTACCAGCATTAATGACTCATCACAAAACTTAGCAAGTTGTGCTTCATTGGCACTAATACCGCAAATACATTTATCAGTAAAACTGCTACAACCATCTGCCAGTAAAGCAATTGATTGCAGTAGGTTATAAATCATCACTGGCTTAAAGGCATTGAGCTCAAAATGGCCATTGCTGCCTGCCACTGAAATGGTTGTATGATTTCCCATAACCTGCGCCGCTATCATAGTTAACGCTTCACATTGGCTCGGGTTCACTTTAGCGGGCATTATCGATGAGCCGGGCTCATTTGCAGGCAGATTAATTTCCCCTAATCCACAGCGCGGCCCTGAGGCCAAAAAGCGGATATCGTTAGCAATTTTCATCACACTGACGGCCACGGTATTTAATGCACCACTGGCTTCAACAATGGCATCATGGCTCGCTATGGCCTCAAATTTATTGGTCGCAGTAATAAAGGGCAATTTAGTCAGCTTGGCAACTTGCTGAGCAAAGCTTATATCAAAGCCTTTAATTGAGTTCATGCCGGTCCCCACAGCAGTGCCGCCCTGAGCCAACTGTAATAACGCAGGCATTACCGCTTCAACTCGAGCAATGCCATGACTCATTTGGGCACTATAACCTGAAAACTCCTGACCTAAGGTCAGCGGAGTGGCATCTTGAATATGGGTTCGACCGATTTTTATAATATGATTAAATGCTACCGATTTTATCGCTAGCTGCTGCTGTAAATGCCTTAATGCGGGCAACAATTGCTGGTGTAACTCCAGTACTGCTGCGATGTGCATTGCAGTGGGAAAGCAGTCGTTTGATGACTGGCCTAAATTACAATGATCATTTGGGTGCACGGGGGTTTTACTGCCAAGCACGCCGCCAAGCAATTCAATGGCGCGATTAGCAATCACCTCATTGATATTCATATTGGTGTGAGTGCCCGAGCCAGTTTGCCATACCGACAACGGAAAGTGTTCATCCAGGTTGCCTTGCATCACCTCGCCAGCGGCCTGTTCAATCGCTTGACCAATATCAGTATCGAGAATGCCAAACTCCATATTCACCTTGGCCGCACATTGCTTCACCATTCCCAAAGCATGAATTAATGGCTTGGGCATGGTCTCGACCCCAATAGCGAAATTGATTAAGCTGCGCGCCGACTGAGCGCCATAGTATTTATCCGCAGGCACCTTTAATGGCCCAAATGAATCCGTTTCTGTGCGAAATGTGCCCATAAGGTTATCCTTTGCAGCCGAGCTATTGATGACACAAGCTATAGAGCTGGTTTGAAGTCTGCGTTAACAGATTAGTGATAAGAGACTAGTGATAAGAGACTAAGTCGATCCTGAATAACTGGTTAACTTAGCCTACTCTCGGGGTTAAGTGAGCCATTTAGGGCAGTAACAAGCTAAACCAACACGATATCAGATCGCATGCTGTACAAAATATACAGCGCTTGTTCTTGATCCCGCTGGCTAATATTATTCATTTCAAATGCCTGCAATGCATCATCCAGTACCGCCATAAATTCAGCCGCCGATATGTTCATGCCTTTATGTACCGAGAGCATATCTTGGCCTTTATACACACTTGGGCCGCCAGTTCCTGCAATGAAAAATGTCGCCGCGGCATTTTTTAGCGCTACGGGATCTGATTTGGCAAATCTTGGGGAGATTGTCGGGTTGGCCATATGCAAATCGACCAAGTCATTTGCAATACTCTCAATGCCAGCACTGCCGCCAAGTCGTTCATACAGTGAATTACTCATAAACTATATCCTTGCTTTGATTCAGGTGAATCACATTGGCGTTTAATATTTAACAGCGAGTTTATTACGAAGAAATATCACGCCACTCGCCCTAAAGGGCACTGATAAATTGTAGGCTAAAATGGCGAAATGAGAGGGCTGCGACTCAATAAATAGGACTATTGATTGAGCAAGGTTATAGGTTGGCAAAACTCAATTAGGTTTACTTCTAGCTTTTAGGTGAGCTTTGAGAGAGCGCGTTGAGACTTTATATTAACACTAAGATTTAGCACTAAGATTTAGCACTAAGATTTAGTGCTAGTTTTCAGCCTAGGTTTTGGTGCTAGTTTTAGCCTAAAGCGCCAACGTTAGCTGCTGATAAAAATTGCATCTTGCATAATACCTTAAGAGATCAATCCAATCTGCCAAAGAAATTAATTAACCCCCTTACTCGAGTATATTTTCGTTTATTTTCAATAAACAGCATTTAAAAAATAGCCAAGCCAACTAACAATACCAATCAGCTTAAAGCCATCCTCAAACAAAATACGTGAGTCACCAATAAAGGCCTCGATTGGAGTTTGAAACTGATCAACCAACACTGACAAAGCAAAAAAAACAAAGGCGAGCAGCAGAATTAGATACTGCGTTTTTAGGATGCACTTTCTGAAAACCACCATCCAGCAAAACATTAAACTGAAGTAAGCCAATAGAAAAAACTTCTCTTTGATAGCTAAATAACGCGGAAAAATATAATCGTGCAGCATAAAAAAGTCGTCACATAATAGCAGCGTGGTTAATAGGCCTGAACACAACATAAATACAGCGAACCACTTTTCTTTAGGCTGATGACGAAAAACCTCCCAAGTTAAAAAGCATATGGTCGCAGCAGCTGCCCACAATAAAGCGCCAACATTTGATGTCACCCCAGTTAAAGGATTCACTTCTGCCGTCGCAGCGAGATCACGGGTAAAAATGCCAAAAGGTAAATCCATTGTGGTACTGACGAGGATAACAAATAGCAATAAGGCAAGGGGTAAAAAATAGAGAAGAAAGAAGAAACCGGTGAGATTTTTAGCCTGAGAAACTATCTGCATGTTCATGTTTAAACTTTTCCTAAACGTTTTGGCAGGCTCACCCATTAGAGTCGACTATTTAAGTTATAGTCGTAACTTGGGTGATAGTAAACTTTAGCGCTTGGGGTTTTAGCTGTGTGTTCTTGTGACTTGAATGAATGGAAAAACCCTATAGCGATCAATCTGCTTTCACAGTTTTCTTACTATAATCCGGTAAAGTCTGTGCAACTCTACGGCGAAGATCATAGCTTATGATTCTGAGCGATGAATAGCCAAACAAAGCTTTCTATTAAGCATCTCTCGATATAAAGCACAGTTTAATATTGCGATGCCATACATTTCAAACGCCTCTTCAAATACTCGGCGCAGTTTGTACAATAAGTCAGCCTTGGAATCGACTAATCCGTGCTCTAACATCACAGCACCTAGATATTCAAAACCAATAGCCCCGGTAAGAAAAATCCCCCCTGAAAGTACAAAATAAAAAGCGCTTTGTTTTGATAATGATCTTAAAAATGGCACTAGCGAGACGCCTACAACAAACACAAACAACACCCCAAAAGGTAACCATGTGTGTGAGCTAATTAAGGCCGGTATGATGTCTTTCGCAGCAAGGTAATCATGAATATTTGAAAAATTTTCGTGTACCCCTACGCTCTCATCACAGGATAATAATAAAAATAGCACTGCTAAATATAACCAATAATTAAAGCCTTTATGATGATTGGTTTTTTCAAATAGATATAAAACAAAAAACAATATTGACGCTAATAGTAAATTTAATACCGAGAAATAAGTCGGAAAGCTTTGCTCATTACCTACGTCAAATAACGGCAAGAAACCCAATACATATTCATGTCCAGTGATATGAGCATAAATATAGGCAGCGAGCCCAGCAAGAACCAACAGGGTGACTATTGAGAACTGAGTAATACAGAATGTAGATAATTTGATATTCAATTTTATATCCACAACCACTCCTTGCATCGCGTCATCTGAATTAAACTCAAGGCCTGTGCAGTTTAAATTTCAAGCAAACAATAGCTTAAACATAGCTTTGCGATACCGCTTATGTAAAGTAATATTCTGACTAAAAACCAACAAAAAAGGACTCGATATCGAGTCCTTGGATGAATTAGCCTGAATTAACACAGTGGCCAAAAAATGCCCCAAAATTAAACTTCGAGTCTTATACTTCGAGCCTTACATTAACCATATTAGCGGCTGTTATTGGCATCGTACTTGAGAAAACAGTGCTGTTTGAATCGTGGAATAAATATCTAGTTAACCTCTGTTTTTCGGCAACCATACTATTTCATTTGATCCCTACTGCCACCGAGATTATGACCCGTTTCCCTATGGATGACCCCATAGTGACATCATTAGAAGACCCTTTATTGCAAAAAACATTCTTAATCATTTTTATGGTATTTATCAGTTTTGTTATTTACCAAATGAACTGGTTACGCAAACAAAAATAATCCATAAAAAACCGGCTTAATTACTTAAGCCGGTTTTTTCACTAACAGAAACTTACACTTAAAATCAATATACATAGACAGTTAACCTACTGGAAGCTATACAATAAGTAACTTAGCTAGTGATACATCCGCTTTAAAGATCATTGAACTGCTGTAGCCATTCACTGAACGAATTAGACACCTTTTCAACCGTCCCCCAACCTTGATTATAAAACCACACAGCCACATCTTGCTGCTGAGTTTGACACTCGGTTTGCTTAAAGCAAAACATGTTGCCCTTACAATCAGAGGCAAACAAAATATGCCCTTTTGGCATGCCGCTCATCTCATATAAGTTGGACAGTAACGCCACATCTTCAAGGCTTAAAAAGTCCTGCACTTCAGAAATATCGACACCTAAATCGCAAATTTTTGTCAATACATTAGGGGTGTGCACCAAGCCATAGGTTGAGATTAAATACTTATATGAGTCTGGCAGCACTGCCGTCAGTTTTGCTTCAAGTTCAGCGATAAACTGACTCTTTATTGGCACCATGGCATTTTTACTGCCCCAGTTTTTTACAAATAGATCGATGCTATTCATGCCTACATATTCCCAAAACAACTAAAGCCAGAATACTGGCCAAAAAATTGTGACTAAAATACCAGAGAAACCCAAAAAGTCCGCGGTTTAACTGTAATTAATATTAGTTGACCACTTGTATCTTGAAGCTTTGGATGATTAGCAATCTGTATCACGCTATGTGCTTCCCCAAAAACGGCAAGGTTTTTCATTATATTCAAGCCTTACCCATGTCAGCCTGAAACAATGCAGGTATGAGTAAGCTAAACCTGCTGCATTTTGTTTGTACTGTGACTGATAAACTTAACCTATGGCTTGATTTTATCAGTGTTTTATCAATCTTTTTCTGTTTGTTTTCTGATATTAATATGATTTACAACTATAGTTATTAGATAGGATTGGCAATGATAATGGATTACTAAAGGTTTATGGATATGAAAACTTTTGCACGACTTAATCTTAAGCAGTTAATGGCTGTTGGTGCGGTTTCAATATTTATTATTTTGATACTTTTTTTAATCGCCAATCAAAAAACTATTCAACAGCGACACGAGCTCGGAGTGTTTCAAAATAAGATATCGCTTGCCTCCAATACCCTTTTACAACTTCGCCGATTGGAAAAGGATTTTATCCTAAGACGTGAAGAGCAATACATCACCCAGCTTAATTACAGCGAAAGATTATTAGAGCAACAACTGCTGGATATCAATAGCATATTGATATCCCATGACTTACAAATAGACTTTAACGGCCTTGACAGTATCAAGAGTGTCGCCCGCTATACCAACACCTTTAACGAACTTAGCAAGCAAACCTTTTTGATTGACGGAGATGACCTTGAACCTGGTTATCAAAGCAGATTTAAGCTTGCGGAGCTGGCATTTGAGCAAGATGCTTTGCAGCGTCATGATGCTGAATTAAACCTGGTACTGCTTGATATTCAGCAGCAGACTTTCGAGTTTTTCTCCAGCTTTGACCCAAAGCAGCTTGAACAAATTACGCTGCAATTTGACACGCTTGGCTCACTTCTGGGCCGAAATAATATCGATAAATCCATTACTCGCCATTTAGAAGCCTATAAAAACGCATTTTTCACGCTACAAACTGCACATCAAAAGCTTGGCTACGACTATAAATCAGGGCTACAAGGTGAGCTTCGCGCCTCGGTTCAACAGGTTGAAGAGGAGCTTGATGGGTTATTTAATCAACTTCCAAGCATGATAGATGAGAAAATTAAAAATTACTTATTGTATGACTATCTGCTTGCCTTATTATTATGCTTACTTATCTTTATAACCTTATATACGGTCAACATTGCCAGCCATCAACTTGAAGAAGAACTGATTGACGCTAAGCAAGATGAAATAAAGGCCAATCGGGCTAAAAGCTCGTTTCTCGCGAATATGTCCCACGAAATACGTACTCCGTTAAATGGCATTATTGGCATGACCGAGATCCTCACAGACTCTAATTTAAACGCCATGCAAAAAGACTATTTAGCGACGATAAATGCATCCTCTCAAACACTATTAATGCTTATCAATGATATTTTAGACCTCTCCAAAATTGAATCGGGCAAGTTTGATATTAATGTTCACACTTGCGCCATAAAAGAAGTTATCTACGATACAGCAGCCCTTATCGCCCCCAAGGCACAGCAAAAAGATATCGAATTGCGTATCGATATGGATGCACAAATACCGACGTTAATCCGTGCCGATGAGCAAAAGCTAAGACAAATTTTGATGAATCTGGCATCAAATGCGATTAAGTTTACTAGCTCAGGTTCAGTGCAATTTACCTTGCGACAACAGCCATTAAAAAGCGCCCAAGACCATAAGGTTAATTTATATTTCTCAGTAAGAGATACTGGTATTGGAATAGATGAGGACAAACAAAGTCAGGTATTTGAAGAATTTAAACAAGAAAGCAATAGCACCTCTACTGAATTTGGTGGCACAGGTTTAGGGCTGGCCATTTCAGCAAAAATGGTTCAAATGATGGGCAGTAAAATTGAAATCAACTCAACCAAAGGAGTCGGCTCAGAGTTTTATTTCAATTTGATTTTAGACAAGCAGGCCCATACAGCCCCTGCTAAGCCAGCTCAAACCATTTATTACTGTGCTAACGAGCATGAAACCCTGTTACTGCAAAATTTGGATGAATTTAACTACCCTGTCATCTTACTTAAGGCCTTTGATGAGCTGCCTGAATCAATATCAGACAGTGCAGTATTACTGCTCAAGCAAACTCCCACGACTAAAGCCTCTGACATCATTAACATAACTAAAGCTTACCCAAACTTGCCTGTGGTGCTATCTCGTCATAACAATGATAGCAAGGATGACTTTGGCGAATCCATTTCTGGCTACGTCACAATCCCATTGTTAGGGCTTAGATTAGATACCTTACTGAAAACCGTCACAAGATCAGTTACTGCTGACATTGAAAGCACTCAAGCGACGATGAAAAGTGACAAACTTATTTTGCTGGTGGAAGATAATAAAATTAATCAGAAAGTGGTTGAAATTAACTTAAAAAAATTAGGAATAAATTACAAAATTGCCAACCATGGTGGCGAAGCGCTAGAAATATATAAACGTCACCATAAAAACATCGAATTGATACTGATGGATTGTATGATGCCAGTTATGACAGGCTTTGAAGCCACTGAGGCCATACGCGCTTTTGAAAAGGTAGAAGGCTCAGAGCCTGTGGTTATCATAGCCTTAACCGCTTCAATTTTAGATGATGATATTCAAAAGTGTTACGATGTGGGCATGAACGATTATTTACCTAAACCCTTTAGACGCGAAATTCTGGTAGAAAAGCTCACTAAATTTATTTGATGTCTTTTATCTGTGCTTTATTTATAGCGAAACTCAATTCACAGCTAAGCTCAATTAAAAGCCCACTACAAGAATACACTACCAAATTTGACTGATGAAAAAGGGGGATTAAAAGTAGCCTCCTTAGACCCTGTTGAAGCGAATACCATCTGCAAAGGCTACGGCCTTTAATACAATATTTTAGACGCCGCTGATAAGACCTTATCAGGCGTACCAAAAAACTTCTGCGCCCCCTCTTCATCCAGCAGTAAACACAGATCTGATGTTGCCACCATGGCCTTCTCATTGCTGGTATAGATCACTGTGCATTTCTTTAAATAGCTAGAAAAAAGCGAAGTTAAATAATGGCTATTTTCTTTTTCTGAGCCGACAAATGGCTCATCAATAATAAGAAATTTTTGCTGACAACTACCAATACCAATCATCAGCTTTATTTTTCTTAAAATACCATCTGGTAAGCTTTTGATTAATCCGCTGGTGATCAGTGTTGACTTACCTTCTGGCAAGTATTTTTCTAAATGAAAAAAGCTGATCATTTTATCGATATGGTCTTCATCAACATAGCCATTATAAAGCCGATAATTAGCCAGAATTGACCCTTGGTATAAATGAAAGTCAAAGGGGATATAGCAGATGCTATTTCTATATTTGAAGCTATTAAACTGGGTAATATTATAATTATCTAGCGTGATTTGACCTTGAAAACGGGTTTCAATCCCCCCTAAAAGGTTCATTAACGTGGTTTTACCTACCCCAGAAGGCGCACAAACTGACACTTTCTGGCCTTTGCCAACACGAAAAGATAAGTTAGTTAACCCTTTTGAAAGCCCCGTATAACGATGGGTTAGCCCGGTGACTTCTAACTGTCCCTGAAATTGATTTAATGGCGAGCTTTTCTCCATTTTATTGCGGTCATCATCTAGTGACATTAGCGCATTAATTTGCCCCGTTGAAGCTTTAATAGTATCTATTTTGGCTAAGGAATTATAAATCCCCATAATTGGCGTTAGTGCCTTCCACACTAAAATGATAATCGCCAACATAGCACCTGCATCTGTCGTGCCTTCCATCACGCCTGACACCGCGGTGACAATACTGGTGATGCCGATAATTTGAATCAAACTACCACCCATACTCTGCACTTTGCTGTTAGTGGTACTAACTTGGTGTGAATCGCTTAATCGTTGTATTAACGCTGAATTAAAACGTGATTTTAATACCGAAATTAATGGTAACCCTTGAATTGAGGAGGTATTGGATAATATTTCATTCCACTGATAAGAAACCATCGCATTGGCTCTAGAACTTTGAGAAGCCGATTTTGAATAGATGTAGCGGCCATACACACAAAAGCCCACCATGACTAAAATACCAGATATTACGGTTATCGCCGCGGTGCCAGACATGATGACTATGGCAATGATAAAAATAAAGATAAAAGGTAAATCAAAGTAGCTTAAGCTTGATTCAGCTGTCACTAACTGCCTAAATTGGTCAATATCTTTGAGTCTGGCTAACTGTGAAGATGTACCAGCACTTGATGTCATCGCATAGGGCAGCCACAGCAGTTTAGACAAAACACTGTAAGAAATATAACAAGAGAGCTCTTTGCCTGAGGTTGCTAGAATTTCCATACGCTGCTTTTTCAAAATATATTCGAAACAAGCGACCATCACAGCCCCTGCTGAAAGCCACAATAAGGTAGAAATCGAGCCTGCACTTAAGGCAAAATTATATACACTCATAATAAAAAAAGGCTGCAGGGCGCCCAACAAGTTGATCCCTAAACTCAGTTTAATGAGATCTTTAAATTCTGCGTTATATCGATAAAACGAATATTTAATCCAATTCTTTTTATCTTGAGACTCTGGCGGCGGCTCTCGAAATAACCGAGAGTAACTTGATATGTAACAAATCGATGCGACAAACTCGCCGCTGGGATCAAACACATATTCGAAAATATTGTCATTTTCATAATCATATAAGAAGCAGGTTTTATCGTTATAACTGAGTAAAATATAATTTTGATGTTTTAGCGAAATAAAGGCCGGACATGTGACCTCGTGTAATTGATCTTTTGTTTTTATATCAATGCTTAGACACTCATAGCCAACTCTGGTTAATGTGGCTTTAAATGCGCTAAGGTGGTTGTCATGATGAATAAAGACATCGGATAAAATACTGGGGGTCCCTTCCCACTCTAATGCAATCAACGCATAGGCTATGCCATTTAATAATGGCGTTTGTTCAAAGCGCTGCTGATACTCACCATGCTTAAAGTGCTCTAGTCTTTCGTTAAGCTCATCAAATGCTATTAAAGTATCCATTTTTTAACCCAATGTAATCGTTTCAACCAGGGTGTCAGTATTGGTGATTTTATTACTCACTATGACAAAGGAGTATTTTCCGGTGCGGGGCCTCAAACAAGAGAGCAAATTAATGGCCACTTCTTTATCGTAAACAAGATCAAAATCATCAATAATAATAACCAACTTGTTATTTAATAGTGCTCTTACAATAAGTAATAAAAAAGAAACCTGACGAGAAAATACTTTACTATTACCGCTACTGAGCTCAGTAAAAAAACCGAGTTTGAGTTGGTCGATATCTTCTTTTATTGATAAAGCTTCACAAAGAGAATATGCCGCCTTATGTAATTGCGGCCTAAAACAAGTGATATTATCTATGATAGTCCCTTCAATAAAACTGCTGTTTTTATCTATAGTTACAACAAGGTTAGCATCGATATTCTCTTCTTGAGATTTTTGTACAATGCGCTCAATTAACCGGGTTTTACCACTACCCGACTTGCCTTTTAGTAGGGTTATTTTTCCCTTAGTAAAAGAGATTTCTCGATTATTAAAAATTATCTTGGGGATCCTACTGTTGTAGGCTAATAACGCTTCGTTAGCTTTATCACTGGCCAACACACTTGAACCAGAGCTAGTGTTAGGCTCTTGCCCGGCAGCAGACTCAGGCGAGGTGCAAGCCGCTTTATTGGTATTTTCCATCAGCAACATTTCATTCAAGCGATCAATATAAATTTTATTGATTTTCCATTGTCCCATAGTTCTCATCGCTTGCTGATACGGGCCAAAATAGCGGTTAGTTAATAAAATAATAGCCGCCATCACCCCTTGGCTCATTTCTGTTGCGATCACGCTAAGGGCACCATTAATTACCACTACCGCCACTGAAAGCTGCTGCACCAAAGAAAGAATTAAGGCAAAATTTGATTCCTGTCTTTCAAATTTAGTACTGAAATGCTCTCGTTGTTCGATCATGTTATTCATCAAGTTTTCAACTCGGTATTCCATGGTGCGACTTTTAATATCCAGTGGATATGACACAATCTCGATTATTTTAGAGTTTGTAATCCCCTCAATAGTCGACTTGGTTTCTAATAACTGCACTTTTTTACTTGTTGAAAAATAGGCAATAATAAATAGAAATAATGACGCTACACTGATGATAATACCGGTATTCAGATTAATGACCGCCAGTACGACTATGGTCACAATACAAGTAAATATATTGATAAAAGATGACACTAAGTCGCCACTAAAATAGGATTTTAAGCTGGGGATCGTATTGAGTCGTTCTAAGTATTCACCGACTTCAAGCTTTTTAAAACGGGTGATATTGGCATGACATACCGCCTGAAACAGTTGATTGGTGATTTTTCTTTCAAACTTATTACCAATATCAGCAATAAGGGTTTCTTCTAATGCTTTCACTTTGTAATCTAAAATTATCGCTATTAAAATAATTGAATAGATAAAATACAAAGTGGAAGTTGCTTGATTTGGCAGTACCCGGTCAAAGATAATCAAAATTGCAAATGGTAGCACCAACCCAAGTAAGGTCGTCAGAATACTTGAAGTGAATAGAAAAACTAAGTCGATTATCGACAGTTTAGGAATATAGGATAATTTATTCATCAGCTTCCTTTTTCAACTTTTCAAGCACTTCCAAATCAAAATTATTCTGTATCGGCACCATACTATTTGATAATGCACTAAGAATATTAAGGTCAACTGGGCCGAGTAAGGCGTCAAACTTAGTCATATTGATGATGTAATCATATTGATTAGAATAAAAATCACGAATACTGTTGTATAAATTTGACTCTGAAGAAAGTAAATCCGTTAATGTTTTAGTTCCGATTTTATAAGCTTTTTGCGTTCCTTTATAAACTGAGTAGTTCGATATAATAATTTTCCGCAACAAATTAATTGATGTGACATTGTCATTAATTTGATAAATCAACTCATCAAATTCAACTCCTGCGTCATCAATTGATTGCCTATGGTTAGCGATACTCTGGAATATTTTATTCTTATTTTTTTGATATTCATAATAAGTGGAGCCACCACTCATTATGGGAACATTTATATTTAAAGAGTAGCTGATATCATCGTTATAGGTTTCAACATTATTATTGCTATCATTGACACTATAATTTGCCGACGCTGAAATGGTGGGGTAAAAGCCTGATTTGGTTTTATCCAATGTGGTTTCTGATTTTTTGATATTGTATTGTGAAATAATAATGTCATAGTTTTTATGGGCTAAGTTTTTTTTAAGCTTACTTTTGCTTCTTGATGGGATCTGTTGATAGTGCTGATTTAATTGGATATCAAACTTAGGTTCGAGCTTTGTTTGGGTTGTAGAATTGAGCTTGATTAGAGAAATCCTGATGTCTTTTTCAATGCTTGCCAAGCTTTTTGCATTTTGCTCCTTCTTAGCATAGGCCTCATAAACATCTGTTTTGGCCACATTACCCAGCTCATTGTTTCTACTAATTTGCTCTAGGCGTGCTTGAGATGACTTTAGCTCCGCTTTGGTGGCTTTATGCTGCGCTTTGAATTTTAAATAAGAGAAATAATTTTCAACCACCTTGATGATAATATCATTGAGAATTTTATTATGTTTTATTTCATTTATTTGTAACTCTAACTTGCTCAAGTCGTAGTCATATACGATAGAGTAATCCAGTAATACCTGTGACAAGGATAAACTGTAACCATTACTGTTATAGTCATTATCGGTACGACTGCCATCATCAGGGTTAGGGTAGGTGGTTTTAGATTCATTCCAAGTGGAATTTGCCTGAATATTCACGGTTGGTAAGAAAGGCGAAGTCCCTTTTTGTAGATCATATTCTGAAGACACTAATTCAAACTCAGAACTGATAATCTGATAATTATTCCTCAATGCCTGATCAATTAACAAAGATAGCTCTGATGCCCTTGTAGAAGCAGCATTAACAACACACAACAGTATTAAAGCGAATTTAATAATCTTCATTTATTCGCCTTATTAATTGCTAGATACTTTCTTAATACATTAAAAATCTCATCTTTTTTATAGGGCTTATGGATGACATAATCCATGCCCGCACTGATACATTTTTGATGTTCATCGTTACTGGTTAAAGCGGTCGCACCGATGATGACCCTGTCAGGCAGATTATTTTCATTGTCACTCTGTCTGATCCTTGATGTCGCCTCTAAACCATCAAGATTAGGCATAATACAATCCATAAACACCGTTTTATAATCGCCCACTTTGACTGACTCAATGGCTTCTTTACCATCATTAGCCGTATCACAATCAAAACCTAAATCAGTGAGTATTTTCTTCAAGATAAATTGCTGCAACCTATCATCTTCAACGATTAATATTTTTTCTGATTTTTCATCTACCGCTGCGTCTTCGTCTTTATTTATATGCTCAACAATATGGGCGATAAAATCACTGGGTGGACAAGGGTGATAAAAGACATGATCAACATGTTCGTAGAGCTTCTCATCGATATTTGAGGATGATAACGACAAGAATATTTTGATCACTTTCTTATTCAGCCTCGCCTTTAATATTTTACAAAATGACTGTAAATTTACCCCCTGAATAGTATTGGTTAAGATGATGCCATCTTGGGGTGAAAGCTCCTTTATAGATTGAAATAATTCATTGCCGGTGCGGGCAATAATCACTTTAGCCCCTTGATCTGTTAGCATTTGTTCAATCACATCAACTTGCATATAAGATGCACCACAAATTAGCAGCGTTCTGCCGTAGAGCTGGTTATTTTCAGTCTGATAATCAACAGGGGTGACATCAAAAGAGATCCGCACTCTTGATATGTCATCAATATTTTTTTGAATGACATGATATTTTTTTATTTGATTGAGTAATGTTTTAACCAATGCCTTGTTGGTTATGTCTTTTTTAGGTACGACACCCCAAGCTAAATTTTCGATATGCTCCATGGAGGGTATATCTTGATCATAGAGGTATAGATCAATATTAATCTGTAACTTCTCAACCCTTGTTGCCGAGCTGCAACTTAAAGAAAACAGTACGTTACGACAGTTGGAACTGGAGATTGTTTCGGAAATTTGCATCAGCAAAAGCCAAAATAAACCAGTATGATGACCATAAAAGGATAAGGGAATAGTATTTGCGACGTAACATTCTATAAGTTTATTTTGTTGCTTAGATTTTGTTGATAGTAGTACTACTAATTCACTAATTAAATTGTAAAAATCGACCAACTTTGTGCTAGAAGATGACTCTACTGTTGAAAGTAAATTAAAATTTTCAGCAAGGTTTTCTAATGTTCTGGTCGCAGTGGTGATCTCTTTGGCCTGTAAAACCTCTTGAACATTCTCTTTATTGACCAGTAGATCAATGCCCCCGTGTATGGTGTTAGTTATGCCTCTAATTTCATAACCTAATAAGTTATACAGCCTTTGGTATAAGTCAGTTTTACTCATTTGCTGCTCTAACTTTTCAAAACTAAACAGCAGCATGGAGTAGATTTTTTTTTCATCTGAGCTTGAGTCAATATCTGATAAGCGATGCTTTAGAGAACTATGATTGAGGGTTTTAACGTCACCTAAAATATGATGAAACGACTTCGATAATCTGCTCTTTTCTTTTACTGTGTATCGAATTTGCTTCCTTATCAGGTACCAGCCAAACACAAAAAAACCAAATATGGCGGTATTGATGGCAAAAAATATCGCCATTTGGGATTGTGAATTTTGCTTTATATCAGCTGCTAATTTTTGATTTAGGTTAGCTGAAATATCACTAACTTCTGCTAAACTTCCTTCGATATCAAGTTTTAATGTATTGATATCTTTATGATCATTATACTTTTTTACATATAAGTTAACGTAGTCAAACTTTAACAGACCAGCAAGGGATATAAGTTTTTTTTCAGTAGATGCGATAGAAATGAAAGACTGTACGTCTTTAGCAATTTGCTGCGTCAAAACAGAAATTTGAGCCTTATTACATGGTGAGCGCCCTACTTCGCATAAGGAGAGGGTGGCATTTAATATTTCAAGTTGATCGACGATATTGTTTGAGGTGTTAATGAGTGCATCTTGATTAGCCGTGACGGCAGGCTTCTGACCAGAAACGGTATTTTTTAGTGAATAAACCACCTGGCCGAGAGTTAATATCAGCACAATAGCAAAAGCAATTTTAATTTTTAGCGCATTATTATTATATTTTACATTCATGTTTAACGCTCATTAAACGACTCTTCTAACGCAGCCATTATAGGTTTAAGAGCATAATCAATAATTTTTCTACTGCCTGTTTTTACATCTGCAGTAAATTCCATATATGGTGCTAAGTGGTACTTAACCCCTTTATTTTCTAGATAATTTTTATTGATTGTGAGTTCGGCTAGAAAAAATTCTTCTTCTTTTTCTTCGTATGATCCTCTCGAGATAGATGAAATCACCGCATCGATAACACCGTATTTAGCAAAATTATAGGCATCAAGCTTTAGTTTTACTTTTTGGCCTTTAACGATAAAACCTATGTCTTTGCGGGCTATTTTTATCTCAGCTCGTAAAGCATTATTTAACGGCGTGATATCAGCAATGCTATCCCCTGGCGATATAATGGCAGAGATATAATTATAATTAAGCTTATCTACTGTACCGTCTACCGGTGAATAAACAAACAAGCGATCCACTTTATCTGAAATCGATGGCAGCATTTTTGACTTTATTGAAAGCTCTTTGTCTAGCGCAACAACCTTGGTTCGATATTCGCTATCCCTAATAAACTTGGTGTTTTCCAGTTGCTTGGTGAGACGAGTTAATAAAAAACCTTCATTAACTACTGACTCCTCTAAATTTTCAATTTCACGCAGCATATTCATTTCTTGCACTTGCATATTAAGCACGTCGGTATATGACGCCATTTCTTCTTTATACAATTGCTCTTTTATGGCGAGTTGCTTTTTAATTATGTTTAACTGGGCTGTAGAAGAAAGTATTCGCTGTTTCATAGAGTCGATGATCACCGTTTTATGGGCAATATCATGCTCCATTAAATCATCACTGGTTACATTTTTGCTATTCTCTTCTCGCCATTGCTCTTGCTGTATTTTGAGCGTTTGTGGATAGTCTTTAAAGGCTGAAAAGTCGGGTTCTTGTTGGGATATTAAAGATTCGTATTTTATTAGCTCTATCCTAAGCTGATTGATTTCAAAAAGATTAACAGCAAGATCACCAAGCTTATCTTTTGATCTTAATTGTGCAATTTTTTGGCCTTTGTAAACAATATCGCCAGGGGCGACATAGAGTTTTTCAAGTATCCCTCCTTCTAAGTGTTGCACTTTTTCGATATCTGAGTTTAGAAGTATTTCCCCTCTTGTGGCCACAGTAATTTCAAGCTCTGCTTGTGAGCCCCATATCAATAAAATAAAGAAAAAGACAAATGCAACCGAGGAAACTTTTTGTGAACTATTACTGCTGTTTTTAGCTATTAATACGCTAGAGCTATCAGAATGAACACTGTTAATAGACTCCTCGATGATGTCTTCAAAGTTTTGCTCAAGATTATCTTTACCTTTCATTTATCTCCATCACTACCTTGTTATGTCAATGAAATAAATTTTTTTAAACGGAAAGGCTAACCTGCTCAGCAATTTTTGATAGGTGTTGCTGTATTACATCTATTTGCTGCCTGCTTGGCATTTCGCCCTTTTTACTTATCCCCTCGGCCTCCCTAATCAATGGAACAGCATCTTCTTCGCACAAGTTAGACAAAGAACCTGATAAGGTATGAAAAACATGAAAAAGTGCCTCTGTATCCTGAGTACTATAATGCGCCTCAATGGTTGTTGCGGCATCAGCATTGCACTCTAAATACAAACCTAATAGCTCTTTTACGCACTCTGTATCACCATCAAACATGTCACTTAACGCTGTTATATTTATCATATTTAAAACTCATTTTGACTTGGTTAACACCACCTAAATTGACGACTTAGGTATTGTGTAATTACGATTTAATAATCCCTAATAATAACTTTAGTTTAAAATCCAGATATCTCTATAAAAAACATATATTTTATAAAGATACCTGCACTTTAACGTCTTATCACTGTAAATATTTAATCGTGGTTTATATTGAATCAGCCAATGTCGTTGAGTCATCCTCTGTTGTTGTATGAGCGCTATCATCAAAGCTGGCGCTGTCATCCATAACGTCAATACCGAGATCGGTGTTATCACCTGAAGTCCAATCACCTGCATTACTATCATCAGAGCCTGTGATTAATTGTTGCGTATCAGCACTTGAGCCATCCATTTCATAAGAGGAATTAACGTCAATGGTAATAGACGTTGCTGCTCCATCAATTGGTTGATCCATGCTATTAACACCACTCATGTCCATATTAATATCACCGCTAAAGTTTTCTGGTATTTCTAGCTTGACTGGTTGACATAAGTCCCCAGCAATTAAGTATTCACTGTCTCCTTGCTCTATACCTGACTGAGGCGAAACACCTTCTGGTAAACCAGAAATAATCACATGGTCGACTTCACTGTTTGAGCTGATATCTGTTGGTATGAATACATTTACACTGCCACCAGGTGCTGCTGTATAGTCATAATCTTCAGATTCATTCCCTACTGCAGAGCCAAGGGTTATTGAGCTATCGACTGTATCTGTGCCATTACTGACACTGTAAGTTAAGTCTAAAGAACCTTGTGAATCAGTATCTTGCTCAACACTATAGCTACCATCAAGTAAATCGATAACGACTGCATTTTCTGCCTGCACGTTTGAAACAGTTAAATTATCACCTTCTATACCTTCTACATTTTCAAGTAACTCATCAACAGTTACGATTGTTGCAGCTGGCGCTTCGATACTTGCCTCGGCAATATTATCTACTGCTGCCTCTGTGTTTATTGCCGATATTTCAAAATCAACCGAATGAGATGTGCCGTCATCTACGGTAAAATCGACAGTGACCGGTCCTTGATAATCAGGATCTGACCAGAATGTCCATGTCTCATTATCGTTGTCTATCAATACTCCTTCTTCACCTGAATAACTCACGCTTTCAACATTGACAGCCTCTGAATCTAAACCTTGAGATTCCAATAAATCGCTGGCCTCTAAAAGTACGTAACCATCATCATTCATGGCAAATGCTTCTTCATGTGGCACATCGTTCAATAATGGACTGTCATCCTCTACTGAACTTTCATCGCCAACATCTAAAGTAACTGAAGATACTGTGACAAAGAAATTACCGTTGTAGTCTTCTGGTGGCGTCATTGATAAGTCTTCAAGATTCCATTGGGTTATATCAACAACCTGCCCTTCTTCAGTGATAGTCATGGTATTGGTGCCATCACTCACTACGAAGCCTACTGGGTAGCCTGTCATCACAAGACTTTCCATTGTTTCTGATGCATCAAGCATTTCAACATTAAGTGAGAAATGACCCGTGCTATCTTCAGCAAAAACAAGTGGCCCTTCATGAGCTGTGGTAATAACAGTACCGTCAGCTACAGGTCGAATATAAATAGGTAAATCGACCGTTGCTTCACTATTTCCATCTGTTGCGACGATCTGCAAACCTGCGGTACCAGCAAAATCACCTGTCGGGCTAAAGGTCCAGGTTCCATCACCATTGTCAGTAATACTGCCGTCAGCCTCCTCACCATCTGCGGTAACCACTTTCGAAATGGATAGTGAGCTGTCAACATCACCGAATAAGGCTAATAAATCAGCTTCGCTAAAGGTTATGTCGCCATCTTCTTGAATAGTCAGATGCGCATTACCATTTTGGAATGGTGAATCATCCACTGGGATGATATCCATTGCCAATTCACCTTCAACTTCCTCTCCAGTCTCATCAGAAATGGTATAACTTAATTCTATTAAGCCATTGAAGTGCTCAGGAGTAATGAGGTTATAAGTACCATCCTGATTCTGTGTTAGTGATGAGTTGGCAGGTTGACGAACCGATAGATTATCTAACGTCAGATTATCACCATCGATATCACTTGCCTGTGAAAGGATATAGTTAGGGTCAATGGTTATGCTGACGTCTTCAGTACCCTCTAGATTGATAGTAGGTGCTGTCGGTAAATCATTAATTGGATTTACTGTTAAATCCATTGCGGCAGAAACAGTTGCTTCACCATCTGAAACATCAAATGTCAGCCCTAAATCGCCGTTGTAATCTGGATCTGGTGTAATGGAGAATGTGCCATTACCGTTATCAACCACACTGCCATTACCATTAACAGCTAAATTACTAGCAGTTAACTCATCACCATCGATGTCACTGGCATTAGCCAGTAACTGCTCTTGCGTGACCGTAATAACACCATCTTCATCCATAGTGTAAGCGACATTGCCATCAACTACAGGTGCGTCATTAACCGCCAGTGTAGTAATGCCTGCGGTGGTTTCAGCAGTCGCGCCGTCATCATCGATGATGGTGACATCAAGACTGATTTCGCCGTTGAAGTTCTCATTGGGCGAGAAGGTCACTGAGCCATCTTGGTTTTGAACCAGGATACCGTCGGTACCAGAATATGACACTGAGTCTAGGCTGACGGTGCCATCCACATCGCTTGAGTTCGCTAATAGCTGCTCAGCGCTAATGGTGATTTGGCCGTCTTCGTTGACTGTGTAACTTGTGCTGCCCGCTACCGGTGCATCGTTGACATCCGTAACCGCAATGTCGATGTTAGCTGGTGTGGTTACCGTGCCATCGCTGACGCCGAAATCGAGCTGTAAATCACCATTGAAGTTTTCATTTGGTGCAAAGCTATGGGTGCCATCACCGTTGTCGGTAAGCACACCGTCAGTGCCGCTGTACGTCACCGTATCAACAGATAG
>NZ_JAUOSH010000044.1:0-33805 GCF_030548765.1 Shewanella sp. 3_MG-2023
ACCGCTCGACTTGCATGTGTTAGGCCTGCCGCCAGCGTTCAATCTGAGCCATGATCAAACTCTTCAATTAAAGTTTTTTTGAAACATTCGAAAATGCTTCGGCTCAATGAATTCTGATTACATTATGCAGACTCGGAAGAATCTACATCCTGTTTGTTACATATTGCTATGAACACTCATCGTTACATTGATAATAATTTTGATTGCCACCTAAGTGACAATTTCGATTAACTCAACACCTGTGAGTGTCCACACAGATTACTTGATAAATTGTTAAAGAGCGGACTCGGTAACTAGCGCTAGACGCCTTGTTCCGTGTCAGTGGTTGCGCATTATAGGGAAAACATTTTTTCCCGCAAGTGCTTTTATTAATTAATTTAAGAAATCAAGCTCAACAGCGCAAATAATATACAAGATCAAACCTTTTAGTGATATTCATCATCAAATACTAAGCTTTCATCAGTGTATAAGCCACTCAACAGCGAACTGGCTTTCATGTGGTAAAAGTTTATCAATGATAGCTCGGTACTTTAATGGTACTGTTTCATGGGTCTTTACTGAGTCTTTAAGTAAGTTGAAAGGCTCAATCGAAGTTTTAAAACCATTTTTCCGGAAACAGAACTCATTTAAAACGGCAAGCAAGTAAGTAGCACTTGGTTTAATATCGCTATCTCGAAGTCGCTGTAATGTTGTCGCTATCGTATTAGCTTTATCGATATCTAAACCTTTAACTCCTGACTTTAGCAATTTGGCTAAAAGCTTAACAAACTCTGCTCTGCTTCTATTGCTCTTTGAAAAGCTATGTAATGCCATAACATCCATTGCTTGTTGAGTATCCCCGACAAGTAATGCAAGCTCTGCCTCTTCTATATAAGCTTCATCAAAACTTTTAGATGTTAAAGAGTCTGCAGTGGTAACGATTTGTCCCACTACCGAATCAAAATCACCACTTTCCAAAGCAGCGGCAACATCTATCCATTGTTTTCGAATAAAGTGATAATTATTACCACCCGATGCTCCTACAATTAAACTGTTATCCAGTTTCAAGGGTACTATTTTCAAACCATGTTTTTTGGCAAGCTGAATTTCATTGGCAACTTCTTCAGAGCCCTCAAGTTTCAACTCTTTATTTCCGATAGCATGTTTAGAGGCTAACAAAACAAACAGTTCGCTCTGCTCTATACCTTGCTCAATATTTTCAGCGTAATTATCTCCACCAAGAATTTTATCTGGTGCAAACCATACATCGTGGCCAGCAAGCTTAATACCTTCAACAATTTTATTTGCTGCATCATTATCTTTAGTGCTGTAACTAACAAATATTTTTTTCATCTGATTTTACTTCTTCTATTAATGATAATCTTGGTCTTTAAGCTGCTGTAGCTTCACTTTTCTTAGCTTCAATTTGAGTTTTAATATTTCGGTATGTTAAATCTGCAAGATTATCTTTTGAAATGTTAGATACACTTTCATCAGAATTATAATTATCTACAGACGCTTGTTGCTTTTGTACATAATCAAGGAGTTGAGCTTGTGCTCTAGATATTTGGTTAACTAACTCTTCATTGTTATCTTCTTTTGCCATATCTAGATCAGCTTCAAACTGGGTACTTATCTCAGCTTCTTCCTGTTCTAGTAATGTTCTAACAAGCTCTAAAGAAGCTTCATCATCCATTTCTTCTATTACTTCGGCTTCATCTTCATTAGAAACCAATGTGCTGGATAGTGCTTTTACACTTTCTTCTTTAAGAATGACTAAACTAATGTTCTTACCACTATTTAACGAAAGCGTAATTTCAGTATTTGATAGATCCTGTTTGAACAATTTACTTTCTACATTGCTTCGAATAACAGTACTGATGTCTGTATAGAAAAGAGATAAGCCAGTTTCCCCTTCTCTTATGAATTTATCTGCAATAAAATCATAATATGTATAAAAAACATTAACTTGTTCTTTTGTTAAAAAGATAAATTGAATAACTCTGACAGCACTAACTAAGTTTCCATGGCCATCAAAATGAACGCAAACTTCATTTTGTCTATTAATTTTCTTTGGCTTACCAGTTTGGATGATCGACCAATCCTGAAAAACAGCGCCTCCATCTCTATGAATAAGTTCACTTTCATCAAGATTTAGTTTGTCTAATGCTATTTGTTGAATTTCATTATTTATTTTATCTTCTATCAAGGTATGCACATCTGCGCTGGCAAACAAACGAGGGTTCTTATTCGCAGGAACACTTTCAAGCATACTAGTTCGATGATTTTTAATTGTGTTGATTAGCTTTTCAAAGTTTTCCATCATTACATTGATAAGCTGCAAGTTACCGGTATTCTCCAGCTGTTTTGCTTTTTGGCTTCTATTACGGCCAAACCAAGACAGTGTCATTAGTAATAAAAAGCCACTTATGCCCGCTAATGCAATTTGGATATGTTGTGCACTTTCACTAATATTCCTAGTGCTTATTGTAAAGGTGCCAGCATCGTTTGGGGAAACCACACCTAGTATTGAGTTAACAACAGAGTCAGTATGAGTAATTAACGTCGAAGGTTCGAGCATGGCATAACTGTAATAACTTATTAAGCCCATTAATATTGTAGGTATCGCAAAAAAGAATGCTGCAAACTTGGCAAACTTTCGTTTACTCGTGTGTTTTTTTATTTTTAATTCTGCCTGCTCTTTTTGCTTCGTTAGATTTTCTTCTGCGCTTCTTGCTGTATCAATTTGCTGTCGTAAAGCCATTTTTATACTGCGGATGTTGGGGCGGAAAAAGAAGTCCCAAATTGTTCTTTGATCAGAACCCTGCTTTAGTTTTAAGCCTTGTCTCTGCTGTTCGACAGTACCGCCTTGTTCTAATCTAGGAAAGCCGCTATTTTCATTTGGCTTATCTATTTTTTCTTTATCTGGATCAATGTTGTACCAATTAAAGCTATTTGTTATTTGTGGATAATCATCACTTGAACGATGCTGATACAGCCAGACATTAGTTTCGAAATTAGCTGCTTCAAGGTCATCAAAATGTTCAGCAATAACTTTATCACTTGCATGTTTTTCTACCAGTTCCCCTGACTGAGTCCAAATTTGCAAAACATTTGATTGGTCTTTAATTAGCAACTGGCCATTCTCAAGTTCAATAAATCCATTGCTTACTGAAAAACTAAATTTAAATCTGCAAATAGGCTTGCCATCTGATGACCAAATAACTGGATTACCTTTAATTGGCCTTACTAGCCAATTGCCTGAATTTAATTGACCATAGAATCGAATTTCTTCTTTAAGGCCTTTTAATTCAACGCGTAGATCTCCTTTAAGCGACCAAAGCTGAGTATCATTACCAACATTTATAATTAATGTGTGCTCAATCCCTTTAAGAAATTTAATATCGTCAACTGATTTAATATGCACATCTAATGTCGCAATACACTTGTAGGTTTTTAAATCCCAATATTTTACGGTGCCATCATCACTCACACTCAATAAGTTACCATTGACAAGTTCAAGTAAACCAGTGATGCGACCTTCGTGGCCACTAAGTTGCTTAATTAAACGTCCATCTCTGCTTTGGGCAATGTATATAGTATGTGCATCATCTACGGTTAGAAAGTGGGATACATTCTTTTGGTTAACCAACGCCATTAAGCCAATGATGCTACCAATATGGCTATTGATTTCTTTCTTTGCATCTTCTTCTTGGCAAAACCAAGTTAAATTACCTTCGCTATCCCACTCTAAATGATAACGACCAAAAGCTAATTTCACTTGTTTGTGTTTTTTTAATTCGTCTATTGTTCGGGTTTTATACTTTTGGATTTCTTGAGTCATTCTTCTTGTTCCCAATTGAATATATTCTTCTGTGTTATTTGTTTTGTATTATTTTTTTTGCTTTAAATCAGTACTTGATTCTGCATTTGACCAACTGACATGTTCAAACATTGCTTCTTTCGCTAAGTCTTGCAACATAACAGATTTCGCTTGAGACATTTGGCCAGTAAATAAAGACTGAGCTCGGCAATAAAGTTCGTATAAACTTTGATAGCCCTTGGCCGTTTCTTCATAACCACAAAGTTCATTCCATAAAGCAAATAAGCCACTTGTCATTAAACTGTATTGTAGAGTTAACATTAACCAGTTGTTTGATTCATTGAACAAATTTACTTTCAGTACTTGTTGACTAATCATTGATAATAAGAGCAGTGCTCCTAAAATAATTGATACTCTAAAACAGGTTTTTGCTGCCTGTGAAAATAACCTGCTGGCGTATAAAGGACGTTTATACAAAATGTCATTTAATGAGCTTGCGTTAAGCTGTAATTTAGAATTTAAAAACAGGCGCTGATCTTCTAACCAACCGACATTAATTTCATCCATAGTAGCGACTTCATTTTGGCGCCACCAATCCAGTTCAGCAACTGAAATAGCATGATTAAATAATGGATAAAAACTGCGAAAGCGTCTCGGAATAATTGAAGTTGCAGCCGGAGTTATATTAGAAAGATTTAAAAAGCCTCTGATCCTGATGCCTTCAGCGACTCCGCGAGCTAATTGATATTTCCATTTTAAGTTTCGTTTAGCTGCGAATGTTACAATTAGCGAACAAGCAACAATAGCCAATAATGTGACAGATATGATTGTTGAACCCGTAATTGAATTAACGAAATTACCCGCGATTTCATAACAAGCAAAACCAGGTATTGCGAATATAAAAAACCACTTAACGAGACTGCGATAACTCGTTTGAGCTTTAAGAGCGATGTTGTCGGCAGCTTCGAAGATTGGCTGAGACACAGATAAACCTGATTTATGTGGTGACTTATAGGTAGGTTCAGTTATTTCTGACAGTTTGTTAGCACTAAACTCATTAAAATACTTCAGCTCATTAACTAACGTATTGAATTCTTTTGAAATAAAGCAAGTCAACTCACTTTGCTGACCATTTTGTTCATAATGATAGGAATATAATTTACCAATGGGAGGTTCATAATTAATCAATACCTGATCATCTGCACTTAGGGTATCAATTATTACACTTTGATTTTCATTCTGAACGGAAGTGTTTTTTAAGCGTACTGTAGGCAAATGGTGCACAAGTCCGGCCGTCTGACCGTCAAACTCTGATATTGCTTGTAGTGCTGAGTGTTCCGTACCTGATGGCCATTGGATATCAAAGCCCAACTTGTATCGGACCACGTCAGCAGTACCGCCTGTGCCTTGTGCTTTTTTTCCATCCCACAATGCAACTAATACATTGCAATACTTTGCAATAAAAAGACCTTGATTAAGATATAAACTATTCCTAAGGCTACCATAGTTAACATCATTTACAGCCTGATGCATTTCGTCATCAGTTAAAGCATGTTTTACTTCTATCAGCTCGTTATAAGGCTGTCTTAACTCATTTACAAGAAAGTTGAATTGCTCAATCGATATTAAGCTATTATCAGACTCAAACTCGAAATCCTGTTTGAAATTTTCCAGCGGCATAGGTAAACAACCAATGACACGAATAGCATCATTACCTAGCTCAGTCTGTAGCTCTAAAGCTACTTCAATGGCGAGTAAGTCTGCGCCTTCCGCCAGTCCGGTTAAAATCCAGATTGGAGTAGTAATTTCATTTGAAGCGTTATGATGTGATGTTGGATTTAGATGATTAAACCAATGCAATATCACCGAGCGAACTTGTTCTTTTATATTTTTATTACAATCTATGGATTCATCCGCATGAAATATATCTCGATGCCCACTGAAGCCAATAATAAATGGTAAATTTGATAATAAATGGCGACGACTTAAAGCCATGCTAGTTCTCATATCCCTATTAAACATAGGAAGATGTTACACTTACACCATCAATATTTAAACCGCCCACTTCAAAAAAATCAACAAATTACCCAAAAAAACACAAAAGAAACACAAAAGAAACAAGGGCTTTACAAGCTGGTTTAAGTGTTATTTTGTATAAATGATGCTACATCCGCAATGCTATCTACAACTACTGTCGCAAGCTCAATTCCTGCTTCATCGACAACTTTGCCGCTTCGTACCAATATAGCGGTATTAATACCAGCAGCTTTTGCAGCGCGAATATCGTCAGCTTTATCACCAACCATAATAGAGTTAGCCATATCAATTTTTAAAAATTCTGCAGCACTATTAAGCATACCGGGTTTAGGTTTGCGGCAATCACAATCTTGTTTGTAATCCCCAAGGCCTTTTTCTGGATGATGGGGGCAATAATAGATACCGTCCAACTCCACACCTTTATCAGCAAAGTTCCAATCCATCCATTCAGTTAAATGGTGAAAATCATCTTCACTATACATACCGCGAGCAATACCAGATTGGTTTGTCACCACCACGACCATGTAGCCCATTTTTTTAAATGCTAAGCATGCTTCAAACACACCTTCAATGTATTCAAAGTCATCAACCAAGTGCACATAGCCTTTATCGATATTGATAACGCCGTCACGGTCTAAAAAAATGGCTTTATTCACGGTACTACTCCTAAAATTTCAATTACAGTGATTATCCCACTACTTAGTTAAATATGCACATGTATTATAAAAGGAAGATTTTTTACATCGATACTTTATAATAACGCCAGTAAAGGTTACCCTTCCGTAGATATTTTGTGACAATTATAAGAAGTAATGAGTCAAATAACGCCAATAATTCATAAAACTCGCACCCAAGCTGTAGTAGAAGTTTTGAGAGAACAATTACTTTCTGGCTATATCAAAGCGGGTGAACCGCTTAGACAGTCAGCAATTGCTGCGCAACTTAATGTCAGTCGTATTCCTGTTCGTGAGGCTTTAGTACAGTTAGAGGCTGAAGGGTTAGTCAAGTTTGAAGCCCATAAAGGTGCCACTGCGACAATGCTTTCTGTTGAGCAGGTCACAGAATTATTTGAGCTACGCGCTATGATAGAGAGTGATTTGCTTGCAAAAGCAATTCCTAATCTACAAGATGATGATTTTGAGCGGGCTGACAAGGTGCTAGCCAAACTCGAGTCGGCTTTTAAGCAAGAGGACTCAGTTGCAACTTGGAGCGAACTCAATATTCAGTTCCATACGTGCTTATATGAAGCCGCTAATCGACCTCATACTCTCGAAGTTGTCCATGGTTTAAATAATAACTGTGATCGCTATATCCGTTTACAGCTACTTTTAACCGGTGGAATACCAACGGCGGAACGAGAGCATCGCGAACTCTTCGAATTGTGCAAACGCAAAGATATCGGCAAAGCGACCAAATTATTACAACAACATATTTTACATGCAGCAGAAGCCATTAAGGCACTTGTGGTCCAGCATTTAAAGTAGGTTTAGTGGGGAGTAACAGTCCCTCTATTAAATGAAGACATTTTATTACCAGATTATTTTTTAATTTTTATTTGAGAGATCACCACATGCAGTATGCTCATATTACCGGCTGGGGAAAATGTGTCCCACCAGCAACTCTGACCAATGACGATTTAGCCACATTTATGGAAACGTCAGACGAGTGGATTAAAACTCGTACCGGGATCAGCGAAAGACGTATTAGCCACGTAAATACCTCAGAACTTGCAACCGTTGCAGCGCAAAATGCGTTATCAGCGGCAGGTATTGATGGCAGTGAGATTGACTTAATCATCTTAGCAACAGCAAGCCCTGACACTTTAATTCCAAACATTGCTTCAACGGTGCAAGCCAATATTGGTGCAACTTGCGGCGCGTTTGATATCAACGCGGCCTGTAGTGGCTTCTTATACGGTCTTGGTCTAGGTAGTTCAATGATCAAAAGTGGTCAAAATAAAAAAGTGTTGGTTATTGGTGCAGAGCGTTTGTCTTTTTACCTTGATTGGTCTCGCCGTGAAACCGCTGTATTATTTGGTGATGGCGCCGGCGCGGTGGTATTAGAAGTAAGCGACCAACCAGGCGGTGTTTTAGGTTACGAGTTAAATAATGACCCTGCTGCGCGTGATATTTTAGCCTCTGGTTTTGGTACCAAAATGGATCGCTTTGATTCATCTTCTTTAGACTTCTTCATTCATCTAAATGGCCAAGAAGTGTTTAAACGCGCGATTCATGGCATGGGTGGTCTAAGCACTAAAGTGCTTGAAAAGTGCAATATCAATAAAGAAGACGTTGATTTTGTTATTCCTCATCAAGCCAATGAACGTATTATTGATACCTTAATCGGCCGCATGAAAATTCCAAAAGAAAAAGCCTTTGTTAATATTGCAAAATATGGCAATACCTCGGCAGCCACTATCCCTATTGCGATTTGTGATGCTCTTGAACAAGGTAAGTTGAAAGCAGGTCAAACTGTTTTATCATGTGCCTTTGGCGCGGGTTTAACCTCAGCGGCTGCATTAGTTAAATGGGGTGAGCGTACTACACCGATTAACCCACCTACAGCCGAGCTTCCACCTTGTGAAGTCACTGCCTTAGAGCTTATCAAGCCAGCTGTTGATTTCTTCATGAACAAATCAAAGTAAACTCAGCTTGCTAAACCATTAAACCAGCCTTGTGCTGGTTTTTTTATATCTATTTACTGGATTTAAACTGATTTGATTAAATTCAGGCTACTGCCTTTATATACTAATAAATTGCGCCGCCTTCATGGTTTTACTGTCGCCAATAGAGGCTATTTGTGCCACAAACAATTCGGCGCACGCTAGTGCATCTGTGAGGGCATCATGGCCATAATAAGTCGGCAGACCGTATCGTTTTCGACAAGCATCCAGTCGTAAACTACCTTCTTGCAGCACATCATGTTGGCGTAAAAGTCGTTGTTTTTCTATCGCTAAGGTATCAATAAAAGGCAATTTAATGCTTCTTTTATAGACTTTTTCTAAATGGCTTTGGATAAAACTAATGTCCATTGGTGCATGATGAGCTAATAAAATTGAGCCTTGAGTTTGTGCAAGCAACCAGGCCATGGCTTGTGTTAGTGATAACGCTTCTGTTAAATGATTATCGATAATCCCGTGCACAGCTGCGCTCTGTCCTTCACTTCCATCGATTGTCACCATCACTTGCAGGGCTTTTGATAACGGAATGGCGCCATGCTCAATCGGCACGATACCAATACTGATTATTTGGTCGTTATGAGGATCTAACCCGGTCATTTCTAGATCTATTGCCATAATCGGTAGATCCGCAATCGTAGCACTAAGGCATGGCTTAACGCTCGACTGGTAAGCCGCAAGCTCGTCTTTTTGACCGAGAAGTTCTAACTGTAAGCGCGTTTTAAGCCATAACTCATTCACTAAGTTGTTTACTCCACACTATTAACATCACAAGCTAAATTAACATCACAGGCCAACCCACATAGAAATACCATTAATAACTTCGCATAAACTTCATTCTTAAGCCAGATTGCGCATCATGAACCACTTTAAAAGCATCCCTGAGTTGATGTCGCAATAACGATGACATTTGCTGCGGTTTTAAGTAATTGGTGACTTCTTGTTGTTGTGTATGCTGCAGGCCTTGATTGGATAACCGCATATGCGCAATAAACTCTAAGGCATCCGCTAGATTAAGGGCATCTTTACGGTTAATGATATTAGCTTCCATCAATGCTCGGATCCGCTTAGGCGTATTCACTTCAGTAATACCGGCACTTAAAGCATACACTCTGGCGATATCGTTGATTAACGCTACGCCTTTATGTTTCAAATCCATACCTTTTACTTCACTGCCGTCACGCTCTAACACAAACTTTCTAAAAAAGCCTAGCGGCGGCGTTTCAACCAGTGAGTTACCCGCCATTCCAGCAAGAAAAATATCATTATCTTTGGTGTTGCTTAAGACGTGCTGTTGTAACTGATCAAATAAATTCTGCGGCCCATAAACGGAGCGCATATCAAAAAAGATACTGGCATGCATTAAGGCTTTAGGTTCGGGTGATAGTACCCATTTTTCAAAATGCTGTTGCCATTGGGACAGTGACAAACGCCATTTGGGGTTTTGCGCCATAATATCCCCGGGACAATATATATAGCCGCATTGATCCAGCCCTTTACAAACCGCATGGGTTAAGGCGTCAAAATAGCCTTTTGCATGCTCATCAGGCTCATGGGCCAGCAAAATACCGTTATCTTGATCTGAACAGGCCGCTTGATCTTGCCTGCCTTGTGAGCCAAACGCTAACCAGCAAAAGGCCATTGGCGCTTCACCTAAAATTTGCTGATTTAAAATAATTAATCGCCGGGTTAATGCATCAGTAACCGAGGTTAATACCCTGCCCACTTCTTCAGCTCGGGCATCTGCACTGATTAGATTTTGCAGTAATACCGGAATTTGTTTACTGACATTGATCAGGCTATCGATATTGGTTTGCCGCTCGATTTCGCCGATTAATAACAAGGGCTGTGAACTCTGGCCGCGTAAAATATCAGTACTGGTTAATATCCCCACCACATTTTCTTGTTCCATAATGGGTAAGTGATGAATGCCATGTTCACTCATCAACAGCATTGCTTCAAATACTAAGGCGTTAGCTTCAAGTTTGGTGGGATTGGGAGTCATCGCTTGATGAACCGGCAAATTGCCATCAAAGCCTTCAGCAAGCACTCGATTACGTAAATCTCGATCGGTAAGAATACCAATCAATTGCTGATTATCCATCACTAGCACTGATGACACTCTGGCTAAACGCATTTTTTTCGCCGCTTCACTGACACTGGCATTACAATTTATAATTAGAGGATCAGCAGACATTAAACTATTGATACGATTGGTTGTGGTTAAGTCTTTTGCTTTAAATCTAGCTTGATGACGCATTCTTCTGGCAAAGGCACGATTAAAAAAGCGATCGAAGCTGCGGCTTTCACTACGCAAAAAATCAAAGGTTTCGGGATCTAAGTGATACACCAAACTGTCTTCTAAAATCTGCACTTGGTTACTGACTTTTTCACCAGATAGCAAAGACGGAAAACCAAAGTAGTCTCCTTCGCCCAACCTATCTAATAACTCACCTTGATTGTCTCTTACTTCAAATGCGCCAGAGCGAACAATATAAAGTTGTGGATGACTGGCATCTAAGGGCACTACAGCCGATGCTTTACTGTAATAACCAATGGTGATTTGCTTGCAGCAGCGCGTTAAATTTGTCTCTGAAAGACTATCAAATGGTACTAACTCTTTAATAAATTGAACAATGGGTTGCAGTTCACTGGCATCTTTCATCGCGGGCCTCTTACTTACTGCCAAATCATTTTCTGTCTTATTAATTTAATATACGTAAATTATATTGAGGCTGATATTCGACCAATGGCCATAAGTGGCAATATTTAACTCACTAATATTAAACACTTGCTAACAGCATTTGTTCATAAAGAATTGAACACTGTCACCAATAAAAAAAGCGCCGAAGCGCTTTTTTATCCGAGAGTTAAATACTCACATTTTAAAATTCATATTGTATGAATCTTAATGGTCGTGCGCTTCACCTGAGCCTTTCGGGAATCGAATTGACTCAACCATAGCAACCACGTCAGCAGGTACCGCTGCAGTGACTTTGCTAACAGCAAATGCAACACCAAAGTTAATCATCATACCTAGCATACCAATACCTTCAGGCGAAATACCTAGGAACCAGTTTTCACTGCTATTGGCACTTGGGTTAACAAACTTAAAGTACACGATATAGCTTGCAGTAAATAGTAAACCTAAAACCATCCCTGAAATCGCACCTTCTTTGTTAACGGTTCTTGAAAAGATCCCCATAACAATGGCAGGAAACAATGACGAGGCAGCTAGACCAAATGCAATCGCAACAACCGCGGCCACAAAGCCTGGTGGGTTAATACCAAAGTAACCCGCCATGACAATACCTAGCGCCGCGGCAATTCGCGCAAATAAAAGCTCTTTCTTATCTGAGATATCTGGCATGAAGTTTTTCTTCAATAAATCATGGGATACCGAGGTAGAAATAACTAATAATAAACCCGCAGATGTAGACAGTGCCGCCGCAAGACCACCAGCAGCGACCAATGCTATGACCCATGCTGGCAGAGATGCAATTTCAGGCGTTGCTAATACCATGATATCGCGGTCAATTTTCATTTCATTGGTATCGCCTTTAGCATAATAGATATTGCCATCAGCATTTTTATCATCCCAAGTAATTAAGCCAGTTTTTTCCCAGTTTTTAATCCATTCAGGCGCTGTTTCATAAGCAACACCGGTTTTTTCTGGGCCATTAATGGTTTCAATCATATTTACACGAGAGAAAGCTGCCAATGCTGGAATTGTGGTATACATAATAGCAATAAATACTAATGCCCAACCTGCTGATACACGCGCATCTTTTACTCTAGGCACTGTAAAGAAACGCACGATGACATGGGGTAAACCAGCGGTACCAAACATCAAGGCACCAGTAATAAAGAACACATCAATCATGCTCTTTGAGCCTTCAGTATATTGAGAGAAGCCAAGTTCTGCCGACAAGCCATCAAGCTTATCTAACAGGTAAACTCCTGTTCCATTACCTGCTGCATCAACAAGTTCTGCACCAAAGCCAATTTGCGGTAACACATGACCTGTCATCATTACCGAGATGAAAATGGCTGGTACCATAAAGGCAAAAATAAGCACACAATACTGCGCAACCTGAGTGTAAGTAATCCCTTTCATACCGCCTAAAACAGCATAAAAGAACACCACTGCCATACCGATATAAACCCCAGTTTCAACTTCTACTTCTAAGAAACGGGAGAATACCACCCCAACACCACGCATTTGACCGGCGATGTAGGTGAAACAGATGAAAATCGCACACACGACTGCAACAGTTCGCGCAGCTTGTGAGTAATAGCGATCACCAATAAAGTCTGGCACAGTAAATTTACCGAACTTACGTAAGTATGGAGCCATGCAAAGCGCTAGCAGAACATAACCACCGGTCCAGCCCATTAAATAGACAGAACCATCATAACCAGTAAATGAAACAATACCGGCAAGTGATATAAATGATGCCGCGGACATCCAATCCGCCGCTGTTGCCATACCGTTCATAACTGGCGGCACGCCGCCACCAGCGACATAAAACTCTTTAGTTGAGCCAGCACGAGACCATATTGCGATACCGATGTACAGGGCAAACGTCAAGCCCACGATAATATAAGTTAAAGTTTGAACATCCATGATTTATTCCTCAGTCTTCGTGTACGTTATATTTTTTATCTAAAGCATTCGCTTTCGCTACATACACAAAAATCAGTGCAACAAACACATACATGGCACCTTGTTGTGCAAACCAGAATCCCAATTTAAAGCCCATGAAGTGGACTTCATTAAGAACATCGACCAGTAAAATACCGCAGCCAAATGATACTGCAGCCCAAATTGCCAGCAACCCCAATACTAAGCGTAAATTCTCACGCCAGTACCCACTTGCTGTATCTTGATTTTCGAAACTCATAGTGACTCCCCAGTGCTAATTATTTTTTAAGTCGATAGTTAATCTAACAACTCAAAATGTGACCACAATCACGACCTTAGTCTAAGATTTGGTTTGGCCAGTTATAGAAAAAACAAAATAGTTACTTATTAACAACAACTTAACCTATGAAATGCTGAAGTTATGTCTACATCACCAATTAAGCTAATGTAGACCAAGGTCGAACTGAATTTAGTGATTGACTAAGATAAGCAGCAGGAAAGTATTGCCTCAAATGGGTATTGAGCTCACAAGCAGAATTCAGATTTTTCACATTACGGGGGCCACTATATCGTTTCCACTTGAGTTAAATGCTTGACGAGTATAAAATTTTTACATAACAGTTCGATCACATGGTATTCGATTGCAGTTTCCTATAATAAATAAAAAAAACCTCCTAATTGCACTCTGTTTTGGCCTATTAGGAATGGTAATTAATTGCTACCCCATTCCAATATTCGCCAATGTCCAATTAGTGCTAGGTAATACTTTTACCGTTATTTCAGCTGTGCTTTTAGGCCCTTGGTATGGTTTAGTCACCGCCATACTCAGCGCAAGTGGATTAATGCTCACTTGGGGTAGCCCCCATGTATATTTACTATTTTGTACCGAAGCAATATTCATTGGCATTGCTCGCAGAAAAGGCCTGTTTCCCTTATATAGCAGTGGTATTTATTGGTTAGCTCTTGGTATGCCATTAACCTACATATACATGGTGACACTTGCTGATTTTCCAGATAGCCACATGTTATTCGCCATTATCAAGCAAAGCATCAACGGTTTAATTTACGCTGGCTTGGCGTCACTGTTCATCTTGTTTATTCCTAATACGTGGCAGTTAAACGACACAAAAACCAACCAAAAACGTCGTAGTTTTAACGCTCAAGTCACCTACTTTATGACGTTAATGATCACCCTTTGCTTGTTATTATCAGCACTGACTTTTAATTATTTGTTTCTTGAAAAACAACAAGAGTTACTGAAGCGAAATTTAACTGACACCACCGAACATATTAGTACGGCAACCGAGCAATACCTTAATGAACATAAAATGGTCATTGATTATGCGGCAGATTTAATCAGCTTAACGACGTCATCCTACAGTGAATTACAACAAGTTTTAACCAAACTGCATCAGCATTATCCTAGTTTTATTACTATGCTGCTGGCAGACACTGATGCTCAAGTGATTGCCGCAAGCCCCAGCAGTATTATGCTCAATAAAACAGGGCAACCACTGGATTTATCAATTTCAGATAGAGACTACTTTATTGAGTCTTTTTATAATCAGCGCTTGTTTGTTTCGCCTGTGTTTAAAGGCCGCGGTTTTGGTGACGATTCAATTATCGCCATTAGTGCGCCTTTTTATCACAATAATGATCAATCAAAGGTCAGTGGAATTATTGAAGGCTCGCTGGATTTAGCGTTCTTTTCTAAGATAGATAATCAAAATGGAACAGGGGATAAAGAGTTTATTATCATCGTTGATAACAATAACAACATCATTTATTCCACCCCTTCTCTAAACTTAAGCACTCACGTAGAATTTACCTATTCAAATGAAAAAGGAAATTACCGCACCAGTTTAAATGTGATCAATATTCACAACTTAACCGCCACATCACCTGAATACGTGTACATCAGTAATCGACTAAACAATGGTTGGAAGTTGTATGTATTACAGCCACTGTCTCCGTTAGTTAAAACCGCCGAAACACAAATGCTAGGCACCTACTTGATGCTATTCATCTCCATCATTTTGACCTTTTTAATCTCCTCCAGAGTGTGTCGTTTACTCACTAACTCATTAGAAATTGTGGCTAATCAATTCGGACAAATCAATGGTACTGAATTAAAAGAACAAATTGATAATGAAAGTACATCAGAGGAAGTATATAACCTGTACAAGAGCCTCACCGCCAGTAAACGTGACTTACTTAAGCACCAACTGGAGCTAGAAGAAACTGTCGCGATTCGCACCGATGAGCTTGAAAAAGCCAATCAAAAGTTATTGGCATTAGTGGATAAAGATCCACTAACTGGGCTTTATAATCGCCGTTATGCAGAAGATAGATTTGATAGCTTGCTGGATTTTTGTCTGCGAGGTGAGCATGCCATTACCATTGCTATCCTTGACTTAGATTACTTTAAACAGGTCAATGATAGCTACGGTCATTTGGCTGGGGACGAATGCTTAAGAGTCGTATCTAAACTATTAAAACAGCAATTTAAACGCGATACCGATATCGTTTCTCGCTATGGTGGTGAAGAGTTTATTTTGATATTGCCTTTATCCAATGCCCTTAAAATTGAGCAGCATCTCAATCATTTTAGAGAACAGTTAGCCAAAGTAATAATTAACTCGCCAACGGATGAACAGCACTTTTCAGTCACCACCAGTATTGGCGCGATAACGGCTAACGCCAACTTTTCTAAAGACATTGATCACTGGATAAAAGTTGCAGATGACAACCTATACAAAGCAAAAGAGCAAGGGCGAAATAAAGTCATTATTGATGTGATTAATGATCCAAGTGACCCAGAGTAGCCCACTAACGTTTCATATCAAAACCATAATCGCTAAGCTAGTGACGAGTTTAGCTACCGCGATAATCACGGCTCAATAAACTGCTCCAATCTATCTAATATATACGGATAAAATGGATTCCATTTCTGTCTTAACATCTCTGCGGCGGGGATCCCAAACAATCCCCGCTCACCTTTAAAGATTGCCTGCCCTATCTGAATATGCTGACTTTGAGGCTGATAATGTGGTCCGTATAAGGGGTCATTTTCAGGAAAAGGCAAGGCAACATGCGATAATGAATACACCCCAGCTGGCCATTTCAGTGCTAAGTCTACTGCTGCTCCCTCTTCGCTCTCAACCAAGTTTTGCTCTTGCACGCCATACTCAGATTGCTGGCTATTTTCAATTAAACTTAAACGGTAGTTCATGGGCATGTTGAGCCAAAGTGGCCCCATTTCGTTTAACAAGTTTTTAGTGATCAATTGATGATTATTACGGTTACGATTGATATCAAATATCACTAAGCTATGCTTATCTGAGGGTAAATATTGATACAAATGCTCGACCACCGCGTTAGTAGAAACGGTATCATCTGCAATTGACTGGAAGGTTAAAATAGGAGGAATATTGGCTAATTGCTGCTGATCAAATTGTTTTATTAAATATTGATTTCTTTCAGCCAGTTGATAAACAACGTCACCGGCATTCACTGCAAATGAGATATATTTGAAAGGGTCGTATTCAACCTCAATGGTATTCCAAAACAGTTTTTCTTGATTAATTAAACGCCCTAACCTCGCTTGCCACTTTGCGCCAGCTGCAATGGGCGCTAACCCTATAGCTGGCGAAAGAAACATCATTGCTTGATAATCTGTAGGGTTATTAACAGCAATTGCTTCTAGTTGAAGGTTTAATGCCAGTGCTGCACCGGTAGAAAAGCCCACGACATATAACGGTTTACCGGCCAATTTTTGCTTCATGTGCTGAGTCGCTAAGGCTACTGCGCTGGCTAAATCTGGCCAAGTGATATCTGCTAAGCCAGCAGGAATAGTGCCGTGCCCTGGTAAACGTAGCCCTAAAACATCGGCTGAAGCGCTAAAATGTCGCGCTAGGTTTGAAATCGCATAAGGGGAGTCTGACATACCATGGAGAAATAAAATGCCATAATTGGCATCGGGGTTTGACCACTCAAAAGAGCGATTCCAGTTTACATCCCAATGATTTGGATCTGATAAGCTATTGGCTTCGTAACGATTAATAGGTGAAGCCAGCTTAGGAGTATATTGTTGGTATATTTTTCGGTCTAACTCATTAAATAGCTTGTCTTCAAGAGCAAGATACTGGGAAAAGTCTGTTAAGCCAGACTGTTGATGATACTCACTTTTCAAGCGTGTTGTATGCCAAATCTCTAATTCAGAGCGAGCCGTTAAAAACCACACCACGGCGGCGATAAAAAGCAGTAAACTGGCAATAAAACCATAAATAGCAAAAAATAACAGATGTTTAGTCGAACCGATTACTATTGCTTTCATTCGCCAGTCCTATGGAATTAATTTTTGTCCGTATAGTTTTAATGATAGTCTAAAAAGAGTCTGAATTTACAAATAATAATATGCCATCAGGCCGAAAATATTGAGTAGCAAACCCATAATGAAATCAACTCAGCCAAGCATTCATACAAAGCCTGCTGTTATCACAAATAACGCGACTAAGCCAAACGCCGAGCTTAGCTCAAAAGCTATTTTATTAGGCTCTGAAAAAGCTGAAATCACATTCTATTTGCCAACGCCACCTAAAGTCTCCAAAGCATGGCATTGGCAAAATACAAATGCTATCGAGCAAATCATTAACGATAATGGCAATCATTGGCGAAAAATATTTACTATCATGGCCAAGATTGCTGTTACTGATAAAGCGCCAGATACATGGCGAGATTGCCGCAACCAATTATTTAATCCGCAAGCTACTGATGATTTAAAGCGGGTAGATTTTAGTCAATGTAACATTATCATTAATGCTACTAAGCTTAGTGTGAATAGCCATATTCATATCATTTGTGGCCAAGCTGCATTCGCTAATATAAGCGATCAATCGTTTATATCTGCGTTAACCGCCATAGATGAAAGCCAAAAAATAATGGCGCATGAGCAGATACTCATCACGCCATATTTAGATTACCGCCAGTTTCCCAATGTGTTAATTGAGCAGCTAAGGCGCTATTTAAGCTCACTTAAACAATCCTTGCTCTAAGCTAGTGGGAAGTTAAATTAGTCATAAATCGTCGGGATAGGTTGACGCTTATGTTGGGTGCGCTGGTAAATCGCAATAAGTTTATCTTCAACAAAGCTATCAACCTCTTTGCCTTCTAAGAAATCATCGATTTGATCATAGCTTAGCCCTAATGCCACCTCATCTTCTAATTGCGGTTTATCGTCTTCTAAATCTGCCGTTGGCGCTTTGGTCACTAATATATCTGGCGCTCCAAGGTAACTGGCTAATTGGCGAACTTGACGCTTATTAAGACCAAACAAGGGTGCTAAGTCACAGGCGCCGTCACCAAATTTAGTATAAAAACCGGTAATATTTTCTGCACTATGATCGGTGCCAATGACAAGGCCGCCAGTTAGGCCTGCAATATGATATTGAGCAATCATTCGCATACGGGCTTTGACGTTACCTTTAATGAAATCAACATTATCATTATTAGCGACTTGAATACCGGCATCCTCAAGTCCTGAAACCGTTGCGTTATGCACACCAATAACCCCATCAGCAATATTCACTGTTACCTGCTTTGAGGGTTGAATAAATTGACATGCAAGCTGAGCTTCATCTTCATCTTTTTGTACTTGATATGGTAAACGCACCGCAATGAATTGGTAAGCCTGCTGTGGATTGTCAGCATTTAAGCTGTCTACCGCTAACTGGCATAATCTGCCGGTTACAGATGAGTCAACGCCACCACTAATCCCTAATACCAAACAATGGCTGTGAGCCTCGATTAATTTGGTTTTAAGAAATGCTACGCGGCGCTCGACTTCATAAGCAGGTTCAATCGCCTTAAGTACTTTCATTTCTCTTAAGATTTGTCCCTTCACAATGCTCTCCAATGTATTTTTAAAACCAGAATTACTTAAAATGAGGTATGTTTCTGCATATTCAACATCCTACTGAATTTTTCAGCGTCTACCAAGTACTTGTTTATCTTGATGCAAACAAAAAGGGCAATCACCACTTGGTGATTGCCCTTGATTTAGTCACTGATTATATAAACGGAAAACCTGTCTGGTTATCTTTCCCAGTATGACTCTTCTAAACTATCTTCACGCTCAGGTAAACCACGAGATAATCTTGGGCTATGCTGGGCTAATACTTCATAAGCGACGCGGTTAGCATATTTACACACTTGCGAGAAAGATGAATAACACAGGCCATCACGCTGATGCTTACTTGAACCCGGTACATTGGTTTTATGGAAAGTATTAGCTGCTAAGTCATGCAGTAATGCTGATAACGCTCCATCTCCGGCACCGTTTGTATTGCGGATATAATCTGGTCCACCCATATAAGGCGAGATATGAGCATACACTTTAATCGGTGTAGTACAGTCTGATTTACGTTTAGGACGCGAGAATTCGTAACGGTTAAATTCAGGAATTGCGCCCGGTAATAATAAATGGGCTGTGGCTCTTTTTTCAGAGTCTTCAGTATAGCCTGCTGTATATAAACCTAACGGTCCTGCAGTACACAACACCATATCACACCACTCTAAGGCCGCTTCGCTGGCTAATAGCGGATCGCTGAACCCCGTTAAGGCCTCGCCTTCGTCTTCATTCATCGCCAAAATTGTTACATTATCGCAAATGAAATCTTGCCACCATTTAGGGTCTTCTTGAATTAAGAAGCGGGTACCTAAGGTCAATACCACTGGCACATCGGCTTCTTTAGCATATTCAATCGCTTTCATTGCCGCTTCAGTGATTAAATCACCTTCGCTGGCACGCATTAAATACGCAGTTAAAACTAGCGCTGAACTACCTTGAACCACGTCTTTATTAATATATTCTGGGGTTAGCTTATCCATTGCACCTTTGCTAATCGCAAAGGTACGTTCACCTTCAGCAGAGATCAAAGTAAAACAACGACCGATAGGGCCATCTACTGGCTGCAGGTAGTTTAAGTCCACTTTAGAGGAGGTATTACAAAGGTAGCGATAGGCATAACTACCGACCATGATATTCTGGCTCATAACGCCAAATAATACCGAACGGTCATCAGCTAAAATTGAGTAGTTATGAACGGTATTACCAATGGTGCCACCAGCAAATTCATCGCTGATCATCTCATTGTTTTTTAGTTCATTATAAAGTTCGTGAGCTTGCTGATCATCAATAAGAGTTGAGTTGCCTTTTGGAAGCCCGTAACGGCCCAGTAGCTCATCTTCGACTTTTGCTTCAATATCCACAAGAGTTTGGTCAATACCGCAAATATAGGTAGATACAGACTGCTCTTGCTGGGTTAACTGAGCCAATAATGGGTCTCGGTTGTTTACTGGGAAATAGTGCTTAGATTTGCGTTGACCAGGGAACTTCATCTTAAACTCTCTTGAGTAGGCATCCATGCAATAAGGATTATGGGTTATTCACAGCTTTTGAAAACAGTAACGCTTTAATAGAAACGTTCTTATTACCAAACGCTAATTTTAACACAAATACAATCAACACCAAGATAGATGTCAATCATTCTCAGTTTTTGTGACGATGATTTTATTTATGACATAAAAAAACCTGCAATGCAGGTTTTTTTTATAATTCAACAGTATAAAAACACTACTTTGTAGGTATTAACCTAACAACTGCTTTACTTGCGCGCTAACAGCGGCAACAGTTTGAGTACCATCATACTTAGTGTATTGAGTGTTACCAGCAGCTGCGACTTTACCATAGTATTCTACTAGCGGCTTAGTTTGCTCATGATAAATACCAAGACGCTTACGTACAGTTGATTCTTCATCATCTGGACGGATAGATAAGTCTTCACCAGTGACGTCATCTTTACCTTCAACTTTAGGTTGGTTGAAGATAATGTGATAAACACGGCCAGAGCCTGAGTGAACACGACGACCACTCATACGCTTAACGATTTCTTCGTCAGGCACATCAATTTCTATCACGTGATCGATTTCAATTCCATTAGCAACCATAGCGTCTGCTTGAGGAATAGTACGAGGGAAACCATCAAGTAAGAAACCCTTTGCACAATCATCTTGGGCAATACGTTCTTTAACTAAACCAATAATTAGGTCATCTGATACTAACTGGCCCGCATCCATCACTGATTTAGCTTCTAATCCTAACGGAGTGCCAGCTTTAATTGCTGCACGCAGCATATCACCAGTTGAGATTTGTGGGATACCGTACTGCTCCATAATGAACTGAGCTTGTGTACCTTTACCGGCACCAGGGGCACCCAATAGTATAATGCGCATCTCAAAAGTCCTCTATATTGCTTTCATATTTTTAGGCGGCGATTTTCGCACATTTAGACGGTCTTTAGAAGGTAAAACCTCAAGATTTAGACCAATATCTAATACGAAAATTTTCCGTGTTTAATACAGTAAACTGTATAAACGGCGGCGATACTGACTGGCTATGGCGTTGCCTTGCCCTAGTGCTGTCAATATTTCCATAAACACTTGTTTAACTTTTCCATCCGCAGCGGATAAATCTTTCTCTAAAATGGCAAATAAACACTCAAGTGCCTCTTCGCCACGATTAGCTTGATTCAATGCTTTGGCCAAATCGATAGTCAGTTCAATATTACCAGGCTGCTGTTGTAATGATTGTTGTAACTGACGAATTTCAGGGGTATCTGCAGCGTCTTCTGCTAGGGCTAACTTGGCTTTTAAGTTCTGATAGTAACTGTCTTGATCTGCAAGCCCTATCGTATCTAATAAGGTCTTAGCTTCAGCCAGTATGCCCAATTGTAAATAAACATCGATAAGCACTAAGGCCACTTCTGCTTGTTGCTGAGATTCAGCAAAGGCACTTTTCAGTAATGCTAAGGCTTGTTCAAGTTTTTCGTCGCTTGGCTTTTCAATGCCTGCTTCAACCAAAATCGCTTTTGCAGCATTAAAATCTGTTACCCATAACGCAGGAAGATGCTTATCAAGTAATTCATTCACTTGCGCTGCACTTTGCACCCCAGCGAAACCATCAACCGGCTGACCTTTACTCAGCACTAGGTGGGTAGGTAAGCTCTGAATTTGGAAGTAATTAGCAATTTCTAACTCAGCTTCACAATTCACTTTCGCAAGGATAAAGCGCCCAGCTTGCTCATTGGCAATCTGTTCCATCACTTGTAGCATTTGTACACTTTGCGGTTGCTGTTGTGCCCAAAAAGACATCACCACAAAGTTATCCATCGAAGCATCAACAATTTGCTGAATATTTTCTTTAGTTAAATTAATAATATGTTCCATATTGATTCCTTTTAACTATTTCGTGATAGCTAACAAAAAGCGGGCCTAAGCCCGCTTTATTGCAATACTAATGACTATTTTAAGCTCGCCACTAGCATTTGGTTGGTTAACTTAATGAATGCCGATGGATCCGCTAAGCTGCCCTTTTCTGAAAGCTGAGCTTGTTGTAATAACAAATCTGCCCAGTTAGCAAATGCTAGCTCATCTTGCTCGTCATTTAGACGCTCAACCAGCGGATGCTGTGGGTTAATTTCAAATGTCGGCTTAGACTCAGGTACAGGCTGACCTGCTGATTGCATAAGCTTAATCATTTGCGATGACATTTCACCTTCACCGGCAACCACACATGCAGGGGTATCCGTTAAGCGAGAAGTCACTTTAACATCTGATACTTTACCTTCTAGCGCTGTTTTAATACGTGATACTAATGATTCAGCTTCGCCAGCTAACTTTTCTTGAGCTTCTTTTTCAGCAGCATCTTCAAGTTCACCTAGCTCTAAATCACCACGCGTTACTGAGTGCAGTTTCTTGTCTTTAAATTCAGTTAAGTGGTTAATTAGCCATTCATCGATGCGCTCTGACATTAATAGAACTTCAATGTCTTTCTTGCGCAGTAGCTCTAAATGCGGGCTGTTAGCTGCCGCTTCATAGCTATCAGCCACGATATAGTAAATCTTATCTTGGCCTTCTTTCATGCGACTGATGTAATCATCTAATGACACATCTGTCACTGGTGAATTGTTATGGGTTGAAGCAAAACGCAGTAAACCAGAAATACGCTCACGGTTAGCGAAATCTTCAGCTGGGCCTTCTTTTAATACTTGACCAAATTCAGCCCAGAAAGCTTGATACTTTTCAGCATCGTTTTTAGCCATTTTTTCTAGCATGCCAAGAACGCGCTTAGTCACACCAGTGCGCAATGCTTTAGTTACGCTGTTATCTTGTAAGATTTCACGCGATACGTTGAGTGGCAAATCATTTGAATCGATTAAGCCTTTAACAAAACGTAAATAAGTTGGCATAAACTGTTCAGCATCATCTAGTACAAATACACGTTGAACGAATAGTTTTAGACCATGCTTAACGTCGCGGTTAAACATATCCCAAGGGGCTTTGGTTGGGATATACAATAAGCTGGTATATTCTTGCTTACCTTCAACACGGTTGTGAGACCACGTTGCTGCATCAGCATAGTCGTGAGAAATATGCTTGTAGAACTCTTGATATTCTTCATCTGATATATCTGATTTGCTACGAGTCCAAAGCGCAGTGGCTTTGTTCATTGGCTTCCACTCGCCTTCAGTAGCAGGGATTTTCTCGCCATCTTCGCCATCTGTTTCTGGTAGGCCAGCTTCAAACATTTCTACTGGTACTGAGATATGATCAGAGTACTTAGTAATGATTGAGCGCAAACGAGTATCATCAGCGAATTCTTTTTCTTCATCACGTAAATGAAGGGTAATTTCAGTACCGCGGCTATTTTTAGTGATGGTATCAACGGTAAAGTCACCTTCACCTGCTGACTCCCACAGAACCGCTTGATCAACTGCTGCACCTGCTGCGCGGGTACGTACAGTGACTTTATCAGCAACGATAAAGGCAGAATAAAAACCTACACCAAATTGACCGATAAGCTGCGAATCTTTTGACTCTTCACCTGATAAGTTTTTAAAGAAGTCTGCAGTACCTGATTTTGCAATCGTACCTAAATGTTCAATCACACCATCACGTGTCATACCGATACCGTTATCTTCAATAGTAACAGTGCCTTTTTCTTGATCGGTACTAATACGAACACGCAGTTCAGTATCGCTTTCATATAATGCGTTATCAGTTAATGCTAAGTAACGTAGCTTATCTGCCGCATCCGCAGCATTTGAGACTAGTTCACGTAAGAAAATTTCTTTATTTGAATATAAAGAATGGATCATCAGATGTAGAAGCTGTTTTACTTCGGTTTGAAAGCCATGCGTTTCTTGTTGAGACATGAAAATTTCCCTTGTTTACGTTAATACATCAACCATGTTGTATCCAACACGGTATAAAAATCTTTGTTACCTAGGAAATGGGGCGCGATAAATAGAATTCAAGGGGAAATTATTTTATTGCTGAAAAAAAACCATGAACTGGCGAAATAACTGGCGATTAGCAATCGATTTGAGCTAATAACGGCTAATATTGGAAACAAAAAGCCCAGCTTACTCACTCATAAGCTGGGCTTTAAAATAAGACACAAATTCACAACTATAGTTCGCAACTATCATTTATAACTACAGTTCGTAACTATCGTTTATAACTACAGTTCGTAACTATCATTTATAACTGCAGTTCGCAGCTATCGTTTATAACTACAGTTCGTGACTATCATTTATAACTACAGTTCGCAACTATCATTTATAACTACAGTTCGTAACTATCATTTATAACTACAGTTCGTAACTATCATTTATAACTACAGTTCGCAACTATCATTTATAACTGCAGTTCGTAACTATCATTTATAACTACAGTTCGCAACTACAGCGGAATACGACCATTGAATGACAACGCTAACGTGGTGCTATCAACATACTCAAGCTCACCACCAACAGGGACTCCGTGAGCGATTCGGCTGATCACTACATTATGTCTACGGGCCATATCAGCAATAAAATGCGCCGTGGCATCACCTTCTACTGTGGGGTTGGTTGCTAAAATCAACTCTGTGACATCATCTGATGCAAGGTGTTGCTCTAATAACGCTAAGCCAAGCTCTTCAGGGCCCACACCATCAAGGGGTGATAAATGCCCAAGTAACACAAAATAGCGGCCGCTAAAATGGCCACCCGCTTCAATGGCTAACACATCAGCTGGGGTTTCAACCACACAAATTACTTCTGAATTACCCCGTTTAGGGCTACTACAGATCGGACATAGCTGCTCTTCTGTAAAGGTACGGCAGGCTTGGCAATGCCCCACTTCACTCATTGAACGTTCTAACGCACTGGCTAATTTATGGCCCTGTTTGCGGTTACGCTCTAATAATTGAAACGCCATGCGTTGGGCTGATTTTGGTCCGACACCCGGTAAGCAGCGCAAAGATTCGATAAGCTCATCAACCAGTGGACTAAATTTCATAAATACTTCATTGCCTTATTTTATTAATTAAGCGTGCTGATTTAAGTTAATAAACCATTCAATCAGCATCAATGTGCGTATGGTACTGTAATTATGATTGCGACAAAAGAATGATGTTATTGCTAATGCTACTCACAACACAGAACTCGTCAGTTCGGTTAGCGTTTCTTTGTCAGTATTAACTGTTGCCAAGGCTAGCTAGCTTGCTAACTATTAGTGCTAGGACTTAGTATCACTTTCGGGGTGATAACTGAATACCTGATCTAGCGGCAGTTCAAACACTTCAGCAATTTTAAAAGCCACTTCAAGAGTGGGTGAATACTTATTAGACTCAATGGCCATCACGGTTTGCCTAGTGACACCTATTAATTCAGCAAGCTGCTTTTGTGTCATTTCACCATTTAAAAAACGCAAGGTGCGGATAGCGTTAGAAATCGCCGGTTTACTCATAAATATCACCTGTACGCCCCTTGTATAGCTGCACCCCATAAAATGCCAGCTCAGCACACAAAAAAGACACCACTAAAATATGCAGCGGCGCATGAGCAAAGCCCAATTGTGATAGACCAAGGTCATTGGCTTCAACACTGTATTGCACTATGGCCAGTATCACGCCTACATTCAAAATAATCGCTGAATACTTATAGCCAATGAGATTAATTTGTTTTTCGCGTACATCCATAGGTTGTGACAGTTCATCGTCTGTGATTAATGCCAGAGAAATGTAGCTCACCACCATTAGCACTACTGAATAAATTATAATTTCTAAAAAGATACCTGAAATCCACTGTATTGAAGCTAATTCTTCAGGGCTAGCATGAAATAAGCTGCTACCATAAAAATAGAAAATATAGCCCGTTACCAGTAAATCAACGGATAAAGTGACTTCTCGAAAGCTCGTTTCTTGCAGCCATTGCAGTAATTTATTTGCATTACTCATGTTAATTAAACCTCACTTGGTGTTAACTATTTTTGACACGCTTTTAGTTTAGGCTAACAATCAACCATGTCAAATATTTTTAACCTTGGGTTAACAAATTAATGCTTTTATCGCTTAGCTGTCTGCGGGGTGATTTATACCATCGTTAAGCACAACATCATCAATATCAAAAGGATTAACACCTTCTAAGCAGCCAATGTTATAGCCATATTCTGTAGGATTAGAGCGACGTTGATGGTGGGTATAAATACCGCAATGGCGACAAAAGTAGTGCTTAGCAGTGTGGGTATTAAATTGATATAACTTGAGAGCATCCGCGCCTTTTACGATTTGAATGCCAGCTAATTCTACCGAGCCCACAATGGCGCCTTTTCTGCGACAAATTGAGCAATCACAGCGTCTTGGCTTTTCAATGCCATTGGGTAATGAAAGTGATAATACAACCGCGCCGCAATGACAACTGGCTAAGTGTTTCGACTTTATAACGGTTTCACCGACCTTGGTTAGCATAATATATCCTTATAAGACTCTGACATGGCGGTACAATTTAGCAGAAAATTTAATCTGAACGAAACGCGATCAAAAAAGCCCAAGATAAACTTGGGCTTTTGAATCTTAAAACCTTTAAGATTTAGAATGGCATTTTCATTCCTGGAGGTAATTGCATACCGCCAGTGACTTCAGCCATCTTAGTCTTTTGGTTTTCTTCGATGCGACGTGCTGCGTCATTGAATGCTGCAGCAATAAGATCTTCCAACATTTCTTTGTCGTCTTCCATCAAACTAGGGTCGATGTCAACTTTACGAATGTTGTGTGAACCCGTCATGGTCACTTTAACTAAACCTGCACCCGCTTCACCGGTCATTTCAGTGCGTGCGATTTCTTCCTGCATTTTAGCCATTTTGTCTTGCATCATTTGGGCTTGTTTCATTAAGTTGCCCATACCGCCTTTTCCAAACATAGTCTTTTCTCTTAATTAGGTTATTAGCAAGCAGCCAAAGTGGGGCTAATCTTACTGAAAAAAAATAAATTGGCAATAAATCCGCGGCTATTGCTATCAAAGTTTTGACACCTATAACGCTTTAGCTGTTTTATTGAACAGTCAATGCTGGAATTTGTTGCCCTATCGCCTGTAGCTTTTCAACCGGATACAATAAAGTATCTGGATTTAGCTGAGCCGCTAAACGAGTAAACATCCATTGTACTTTGTCATCGTTAATTAAAGCGTAATTTGCATTAGCTAATAACTCTCGATGAAATCTTTTACGCAATTCAAGTGGGGTTTCATGTTGTGGATCAAGCCCAACCTGAATTTGCACCTTTGTGTCTTCGCCCAAAAGCTCCGATAAGGCAATTTGTAATTGCTCAATCGCCACTTCGGCGGATAAATGTTTTTGATCCGGTTTAAGTAATAACGGGATCGGATTGTCCAGTCGTTGGCATACCGAGTTAACGGCGAGCTGTCTTACCCTGCCGCCTATGCTTAACTGCGACATAATTTTGTACCAGTGCAAATCTAGGCTATCACCTGAGATTTCATGGTGACCGTTTAATGCCACTTCAGTCGATACGTGAGCGACTGCTGTCTCAGCCACTGGGGCATTATTCTCAGCTGGCGCTATGGCAGTGTGTGCATGCTGACGACTTCCCGGCTCCTCATTAACAGCGCTTGTTGGCACTTCAACGGCGGCGATAGTTGTTTGTGCATTGTCAACTGCCATGTTAGTTGCTGCACTATGGCTCACCTCAGGCTCAGTTGTTGCTATTGCAGTTAAAACTGAAGCTGCAGGTAATTCAGTGGGCTTTTCCCATGGCGGTCTATCTGCTGCATCATTTGCTGCACTTGTGTTTACTTGCGTGGTTACATCAATAGTAGCATCAACTGTGGCGGTATTTTCAATCGACTGCATTTTCGCTTTGGGTGCAGGAATTTTAATACTTGGATTGGCTACCGCCTGTTGCTTTTTTGCTTGTTCACCTTCTTCGGCTAGCGAATTTAATTCCGCCTTTAATGAATCATTGGTAGCGAGCACAGCATCAAGTAAAGCATCCATGTCGCTTAAGTCAGCTTCTGTAGTATCAACGGTTGTTTGCTCAAGCTTAGCTTGCGCGGCACTAGTTTGCTGAACATTAGCTTGCGGAGTACTTGCTTCTGCCTGCTGATATTGATTGTGATCGTCGTTATCAAATTCAGCATAAGATTCGTCACTTGCCTGAGCAAACTGCTCGTAGGCATCAATGGGCATCTCATTTGACGATGTTGTTGATGTGACAGGCTGAGTTTTAATTGCTGGCGTTTCTACTCTAGGTGTTTCTACTGCAGCGGCTTTAACTGCTGGCGCTGCAATAACGCCTGAGTCAACTGCTTGCGTTTCAGTCGCTGCTTGCTGATTGAAACCTAAACTGTCAGCTTGACTAAGGATAATAGCTTGCTCTGCGGCTATCTCGGGAGCAGCATTTAGATTATCGTCCTCAGCTGCGATACTTGCAGTTTGTGGCAGCGTTATTGCCGCAGACACAGAACTGCTATCAACTGCAGTATTGCTTACTTGGGCTGGCTTAGTAGCCATTATTGCTTCATTGTCTGCAACTGAAGCGCCTGCATTATTTGTAGCAGTGTCAGCCTTCGAGCTAACCGGCGCCGATTTAACCGTTTCTGGGGTCACGGGGTCTGGCGTCAATGAAATCGTTACTGGCTCATCGGTGTGCCAACGTTTAACGGGCTTTTCAGGTACAAATGCCACGGCTCTAAGTAACGCCATTTCAAGACCTGATTTAGGATCAGGAGCAAAGCCTAATTCTTTGCGACCCGTTAACAATAACTGATAGTAAAGCTGCACTTGCTCAAGGGTTAATTGCTGAGCAAAGGCTAAAATTTGTTCGCTGTATAACGACTGCTGCGCCGCGGCTGGCGCAAACTGCGTTAAGGTAATTTGGTGGAGTAATTCCAATAAACTGCGCAGCACCTCATCGGCATCTGCGCCAAAACTCAGCACTTGCTGAATAGTTTGCATTAAGTTAGCAATATCGGCATCACATAAGGCTTTTAGCAGCACTAAGACTTGCTGGGCATCAATACTGCCAAGCATGGTTTGCACCTGTTGGTGCATCACTTGGCCGCTACCAAAGGCAATCGCTTGATCGGTTAAGCTCAGGGCATCACGCATACTGCCGTTAGCCGCTTTTGCCAATAGTGTTAATGCTTGGGGCTCAAAGGTTAATTGCTCTTGAGTTAAGATAAAATCTAGCTGCTTAGTTATTTCATCTTGAGACAGACTTTTTAAATTAAATTGTAAACAGCGAGACAACACAGTCACCGGCAATTTTTGCGGATCTGTGGTGGCCAGTAGAAATTTCACATGCTCAGGCGGCTCTTCAAGGGTTTTCAGTAAGGCATTAAAACTACTTCGAGACAGCATATGTACTTCATCGATTAAGTAGACTTTGTAACGGCCTCTTGAAGGCTTATATTGCACGTTATCAAGTAGCTCACGGGTATCATCGACCTTAGTTCTTGAGGCCGCATCCACTTCAATAAGATCAACAAACCTGCCTTGGGCAATTTCAACACAACTTGAACACACGCCACAAGGTGTCGAAGTGACCCCTTGCTCACAGTTAAGCCCCTTAGCAAATAGGCGCGCTAAACTGGTTTTACCCACACCTCGAGTGCCAGTAAATAAATACGCATGATGTAATCGTTGCTGTGTGAGTGCATTTGTAAGTGCCAGTAGAACATGTGACTGCCCTACCATTTCTTCAAATTTGGCAGGGCGCCATTTACGGGCTAACACCTGATAAGACATGGAATTCCCCAAGCTTTAATGAAACGGGATGATCTAAATAATACCAATGGTAATTAATTGTACCCGAAAATAAAAATAACAATAGCATGCTCATCAATCACAGGCTATTGCTACTCTAAAAGGCTGGATAATTTGCTGAAGATTCAATCGATGCAGAGCAAAAATCAGGCTTTATTGAGTTAAGCTCAACAAAGCCGCTAACATATTATGCGTGCTTGGCTATTCGCCTTCAAACTCACATAAGGTCAATAACTCAACCCCTAAACCTTCAAGACGTTTTTCGCCGCCGATATCTGGCAGAGAAATAACAAATGCAGCGTGCTTAACTTCGCCGCCTAATTCACGGATTAATTTTACCGTTGCTTCAATGGTGCCGCCTGTAGCAAGTAAGTCATCAACGACCAATACTTTATCTTCAGGGGTGATCGCATCTACGTGAATTTCTAAGGTGTCTTTACCGTATTCAAGATCGTATGTTTGCGCAATCGTCTTTCTCGGCAATTTTCCCGGCTTACGTACGGGTACAAAACCAATACCAAGCTCTAATGCTAATGGCGCACCGAATAAAAATCCACGCGCTTCAGTACCGACAACTTTAGTGAAACCTTGATCTTTATAATGCTCTACAAATAAAGCGATAGTGGCTTTATAAGCTTCAGAGTCTTCTAAAAGGCTGGTGACATCGCGAAACATAATGCCTGGGATTGGGTAATCAGGAATAGCTTTAATACTGTTTTTGATAAGCGCTAAACGTTCTGAGTTCATAGTCATATTAGATAATCTATTGTAAAAGGAATGTTTTAATAGCCATCATTTTCAATATCATTAGCTTGAAATTGAAAATATAGTTTCTGGCATATCACTCAATGGCAGTGATACTAAGCATGTTTTATGATAGTTGCAACTAACGAGCAAATTAAAGGTAACTTTTAATCTAACTCTGGGATCTGCCACAGATAAACCAGTAGGCAACATAACATGCAAGCGAGCATCACTTTCACCCAAACTAATGGCACAATTAAAATGCTCACAACAAAGCTTAAGGTGGTCATTATCATGGCTTTTTTCTTCAGCCGTTTGTTGATTGCTCGTTTATCTTGCCAATCATTTAACCCTTGAGCAAACCAAGGATGAGTCATCAACCAGTGATGCATCCGCGTACTTGAGCGGGCAAAACAATAAGCAGCCAGCAAGATAAAAGGCACTGTTGGTAATAAGGGCACCACAATACCAATGGTGCCAAGCGTTAAGCTCGTTAAACCAGTAATGAGGAACAAGCCTCGTTTTAACGCCATATGACTCCAAGCCCAAATCAAAAAAAACCATTCAATAGAATGGTTTTTGGATAACCGACTCTATGACTTAACTGAGCGGTATAATAACTGAGATTGGCAGTTAAATTAAGCCTGCAAGTCGCAAGGCAGATAGAGACGCTGGTAGCGTTGGTAACAATAAAACAAGAATAAAACCAATAAAATACATAATGTTAAATGGGTCTTTAAACGGCTGACTCATAGTTTTTACTTCCTAACAGTAATGTTGGCCGCCTTACAGCAGCGTGAACTGGATCACAAAATTCGCGCTATTGTATGTAAAAAGACTTTTAATATAAACCACAAATTAAGTAGGAGTTTTATCCACTGTTTAAGCCTGTGTTAACGAACAGATAACCCTTTTGTCGGCCAATTGTTGCAACATTTGCAAGCAGCCATTAGATAAGGTTTCCGGCGTCATCTGTGGGTAGGTCTCGCTAAGCCATGTCAATACATCATTAAAGTAACATTGCTCGGCTTGAGCAATATAGGCTAACACTTGGGCTGTTAATGGGTTTAACTTTAAAAAGTTAACTTCATCATGTTCATCGCGATAAACACAAAAGCTTTGCCCCTGCTCACTGGGCTCTGTGGGTTGGTAATCGACACTGATGTGTTGCACATCATATTGATATTGCGCCACAGTGGCGGTCACTGACAGCTTTAGCGGTAGCTCGGTAATCAAGTCTTTGGCAATTGGCTGCTCATTAACATCATCGAAAACAGTGGCAATATATAACTCTAGCCATTCGTAATGTGCTAGCTCCAACATAAAGGCAGGGTCGTAATCCGCAGGCTGATATTGAGTTTGCAAAAAACAGATAAACTCTTGGGATATTTCAATAAATATGGGGGTTTTACAGTCAAAACTTACAAAAAACTGTTGAATGAGTTTGGTCCATGCATCATCAGTATAAAGACTTTTCAGTACCGGAAACGCGCCTGACACAAAGCCATTGATGTTATTGAAAAATAGCTCACGGTAAACATTCATTCGCTCAAATGTCATGCCTTGTGGCAGTGGCTTGCTGGGATCGCGAATATAATCCATAAAGGCTTGTTGAGTGTTAATAAAATCCATTAAGCACTCCTTTTGATCGCTTTTGCGGCTTGTTGATAGCGATGAATTTGATTGATCTCTTGCAGTAATTCAGCGGTTTTGGGGATATTAAAGTCACGCTCTAATAATGTCGGAAACACCCCATGTTGCTGATAACTCTGTTGCAATAATTGCCAAACAGGATCAATCACATCAGCGCCGTGGGTATCGACCATTAACTGGGATGATTCTTCATAATGACCCGCGATATGCATATATTCAATCCGCTTGGTCGGCATTGAGCTGAGAAATTCAGCGGCATCATATTGATGGTTTATTGAGTTTACATAAATATTATTAACATCAAGCAGCAGTTTACAATCTGCCTCATCCAGCACAGCATTAACAAATTGCTGCTCAGTCATTTTCGCGCCGGGCGCAGCGTAGAAAGACACATTTTCTAAAATAAACGGCCGCTCTAAAATATCTTCAACTTGGTTAATACGCTTTGCAACATAAGTTACCGCTTCTTCGGTAAAGGGGATCGGCATTAAGTCATACATGTGGCCGCTACCAGAGCAATAACTTAAGTGCTCAGAGTAGATATTGATTTGATGGCTATCTAAAAAGCGTTTTACTTGCTTAACGAACTCAGTATCTAACGCATGTGGGCTGCCGATAGATAAAGATAAACCATGGCAAAAAAATTCATGTTGCTCTGTAAGTTGCCTAAACTGCTTACCAAACTTACCGCCTAGGGTCATCCAGTTTTCAGGCGCCACTTCGAAAAAGTTTATTTCATCAGGCACATGCTGACAAAACTCATCAAGCATTTCTCGGCGCAAACCCAGTCCCACTGTTGCTTGTTTTGCCATTTATCACCTCAAACACACAATTAATCAGTTAAATTAATGAAAGTTACCAACTAAAAAGGCCTGTATAACAGGCCTTATATTGGCGTAGATTTAATCGGCATGAAAGCTATAAATCGATTTCTGCTGCTAAATCAGCCTGCTAATAATCAGATTGATTATTTAGCACCACCACACTTACCTTCGCCACATTTTCCTTCTTTGGCTTTTTTCATATCGCCGCCGCATTTACCTTCACCGCATTTGCCTTCTTTGGCTTTTTTCATATCGCC